>NZ_JBHWHX010000113.1:0-1103 GCF_042732315.1 Streptomyces sp. NPDC059787 | reverse complement strand
AGAGGGCGTTTGAAGTGGGCAACTTGCCGTTTACGTCCTAGTATGTTCCTCGCCAGGTGGGTGTCGTCTCGTCCGTTATGCGCCTGGTGAGGTTGTCGAGCGAGGCGATGTGGATCATGGCCTCGGAGCTGGTGGTGAGGGTCTCGTAGTCGCGGGCGAGGCGGCGGTGCATCATGATCCAACCGATACTCCGCTCGACCACCCAGCGCCTTTTCACGACCTGAAAGCCGCGGGCCTCTGGGTTCCTGTTGACGACTTCGACGTCGATTCCGAGGCGGGCGCCGTGCTCGACGACGGCGTTCTTGAAGCCGGTGTCGACCCAGCTCTTGGAGATGGTGGGGTATGTCTCCTTCGCCTGGTCGAGGAGGCGAATTCCCAGGGCGTTCTCCGACAGGCCGGCGGCGGTGACGGTCACGGCGAGTATGAGGCCGATCGTGTCGGTGAGGATGCCGCGCTTCCGGCCGACGATTTTCTTCGCGGCGTCCGTTCCCTGGCTGGTCACGGGCACGTTGGTGGAAGTCTTCACGCTCTGGGTGTCGATCACGGAGGCGGTCGGTTCGGGCTTGCGCCCTTCCTTCACACGGGCCAGTCCGGTCAGGTCGTAATTGAGCTGGGCGAAGATTCCTTCGTCGCGCCAGGCCGCGTAGTAAGCGTAGACGGTGCCGTGGTTCGGGAAGTCATGCGGGAGGTATTTCCAGGGGATTCCCGTACGGTTCACGTAGAGGATCGCGTTGAAGACGTCCCGTAAATCGACTTTGGCCGGCTGCCCGGTTGGTCTGCGGTCGAGCCGGGCTTTTCTCCAGGCCGTCAACGTCGGCTCGATCAGGGCCCACCGGGCGTCGGACAGGTCGCTGGGGTATGGCTTGCGCTCGCTCACGACGTAGCGTGATCACGGGTGAGGCGGAGTGCTCGGTTCCGATGTTCATTGGGCGATTCCGCGGCAACTTCAAACCAGACGGACTTCAAGGTGTAGAAGCGAACGAGACGGATGACCGAGCATCCACCGTGGAGAGCGTCATTCGCTGCCTATGGGATGAAGGCCCTCAAAGCGGGTCAGGGGCGAGAGCCGCATATAGGTCTTGACCTGCATAAACGCCCTCTAA
>NZ_JBHWHX010000112.1:0-1383 GCF_042732315.1 Streptomyces sp. NPDC059787 | reverse complement strand
AGTGTCTCTACCGGCGGGCGGACGCGCTCTTCGAACTCACCGACGCGGTGTTGTGTGCGGACGGGCCGGTGAAGACGCTGGTCGAGCTGTCCCTGGCAGTCGAGCACCGGCGTGGGCACGGGGCGATGTACGCCGCGCTGGACCGGGGCTGGCTGGAACCGGCGCGGTTGCGCCGCGTGCTGTCCGGCCTGCCGCTGCCGAGGGCGGCCGACGGGCGGATCGTGCTCGCGGTGGACGTGTCGCACTGGCTGCGGCCCGACGCGCCGACCAGTGACCAGCGACTGTTCTGCCACGTCTATGGACGCGGCGACCGCAGCAGTGACCAGTTCGTGCCCGGCTGGCCGTACTCCTTCGTCGCCGCTCTGGAAACGGGCCGCACTTCGTGGGTCGCTCTCCTGGACGCGGTCCGCCTGGGTCCGGCGGATGACGCGACCCAGGTCACCGCCCGCCAACTCCGCGACGTAGTGGTCCGGTTGATCGCGGCCGGGCACTGGCGGCCGGGCGATGCCGAGATCCTCATCGTCATGGACTCCGGCTACGACACCGCCTACCTCACCCACGCCCTGGCGGACCTTCCAGTGGTGCTGGTCGGACGTCTGCGCTCGGACCGCGTCATGCTCCGCGATGCCGGCCCCGCCCGCTCCGGACCGCGCGGCGGACGACCCCGCCGCCACGGCGGCGTCCTCACCCTCGCCAAGCCCGACACCTGGCACACACCCGACCTCACCACCACAACGGACACCAGCCGCTACGGCACCGCCGAGGCGAGGGCCTGGGACCGGATGCACCCCAGACTCACCCACCGCGGCCCCTGGCTCGATCACGCCCACGAAGAACTGCCCATCCTGCACGGCACGTTGATCCGTCTGGAGGTCGATCACCTACCGGGCGACCGCGACCCGAAACCCGTCTGGCTGTGGTCCTCGGCAAACAGCGCCACACCTGCGGACATCAACCGCTGGTGGCAATCGTTCCTCCGCAGATTCGACCTGGAACACACCTTCCGGCTCATGAAACAGACCCTCGGCTGGACCGCGCCGAAGATCCGCCACGCGGACACCGCCGACCTGTGGACCTGGCTCGTCATCGCCGCCCACACCCAGCTCCGCCTCGCCCGGCCCCTGACGGAGGACCTGCGCCGGCCCTGGGAACGCCGCACCGAACCCCGCCGCCTCACCCCTGCCCGGGTGAGGCGAGGGTTTCGCAACGTCCACGCGGCGGCTTCCCGTCCGGCAACTGCACCAAAACCGTCCCGACCCGGCCCAGGACGCCCACCCGGCTCCCGCAACAAGCAGCGAGCCAGACACCACGACGTCGGCAAGACCGTCAAACGCGCCGAATCGATCAAGGAACACCGACGTCATCGGCGTTAAACGCCAAGCT
>NZ_JBHWHX010000110.1:0-1839 GCF_042732315.1 Streptomyces sp. NPDC059787 | reverse complement strand
TGGTGATCTTGGTCGTGAACCCGTCTACCAGGAGCTTTCTTCATGCCCGCCGCCGGGGTCACCCGCCCAACCACCCGTCAGGTTGGAAACGGCTCCCTGTAGAGGTTGTTCTTCAGGTCCTTCTCGAAGTCGGCAATACTCTGCTCGTCCACGCCCGGTGCTCCCTTGTTAGCCCTGTCTTCCTCCCATGCTTCCTTGACTTCCCACTTAGAAATCTCAAACGGTTTGGCCTGCGACTTCAACTGGTCCACCGAACTCCTCCCGGACACCGTCCGGTTGATGCGATCAACTCAGTCACGAACGACCCGGCCCCTTCGCTCCACCCCCATTACAGGGGCTTCTCCACTACTACGAGCCGGTCCGCCGGCGCGTCCCGCATCGGTACTCAGCCCCTTCACGACGCAGCCGCTCGGGGTGCTCCCTCTCGCCCGCCCCTACCAGGGCGGGCCGTATCGGCACGCGCCTTCTCCTGTTCCACATGACCGCGGCAGATCAGGTTCACGTCGTCTCCATGCCGGACACCGCCTGGCCAGTCGGCGGGCTCCCGCCAGGCTTATCCCGGGGCGGTTCCAAGCTCCCCGGTTTTGATGTCGTCGGAATCTTTCGACACGTCAGCAACGATTCACTTGCGTTCGTCTCCCTGATCCCCACCTGACGCCTCTTGGACGCCTTTTCCTCATCGCTCACCACGACAGTCTTCGGCTAACGCGGCATGAGGCGGTTTGAAGCCTCCCCCCCGCAGGGCGGCTCCGAAGGGCCAATCCTTCATCGGTCACACAGCACTGCTTCAAGAAACTTGTCCTACATCGAATTCCCCTCTGCATTCAGGAAACACTGGAACAAGATTGAGCACCGGCTGTTCTCCCACATCACCATGAACTGGCGCGGCAGGCCCCTGACCAGCTATGAAGTCGTCGTCAACAGCATCGCCGCGACACGCACCCGTACCGGCCTGCGCGTTCACGCCGAGCTGGACACCGGTGCCTACCCGGTGGGCACCTCCGTCACCCGCGACCACCTGCGCTCGCTGCCGATCACACCCCATGACCAGCACGGATCCTGGAACTACACGATCACCGCCGCCGGTGCCGAGGACGACAGCCAGGTCAGCCCCAGCGATCGAGACCGCACCAGGGCGCAGGTCCTCACAATGCTCACCGACCCCCGCTTGAGCGGCATGACCGCATCGGAACTGGACACGCTGCGCGACCAGTTGGCCCCCGCACAAGCCGCCCAGGCCGAACAACGCAAGTTCCAGCAGCGCGGCAGCCGACGGCTGCAGGCCCCCGGAGCCCACGGCAGACCCCTGCTCTCGAACGCCGATCGCGTCCTGATCACCGTGATCTACTTGCGCCGCGTCTGTTCCCAGAAGGTCCTGGTCGATCTGCTGGCCATCAACGCG
This sequence comes from Streptomyces sp. NPDC059787, assembly GCF_042732315.1. Lineage (NCBI taxonomy): Bacteria > Bacillati > Actinomycetota > Actinomycetes > Kitasatosporales > Streptomycetaceae > Streptomyces > Streptomyces sp. NPDC059787. Next base: position 437 of record NZ_JBHWHX010000110.1, on the reverse strand, counting down.
GTCACCATCGGCAAGGTCATCGGTGAGACCCGCACACTCATGGACGCACAGAAGATCACCGTCACACAGACCGCGCACTACTTCTCCTCCGCCCGGGAACTGCGCGACTGGGCGGAAGGCGGCGCGACCACCAGCCGAATGGAACTCTCCCAGGCCCTGTCCCACCCCACCCTCACCGGCATGCCCCGACCAGACCTCCAGGCACTGGTCGACCGGATCACCTTGCCCTACCAGGCCGCCCTCGAAGAACGCCGGCATCGCCAGCGCGGCGGTGACCGGCGACCCGGAACCCGCGGCGGCCTCTTCCGCCAAAAGATCACCGACGCCGACCGAATCCTGGCAACTGAGCCGTTTCCAACCTGACGGGTGGTTGGGCGGGTGACCCCGGCGGCGGGCATGAAGAAAGCTCCTGGTAGACGGGTTCACGACCAAGATCA
>NZ_JBHWHX010000109.1:0-1849 GCF_042732315.1 Streptomyces sp. NPDC059787 | reverse complement strand
GATGGGTAGGGGAGCGTCGTGTGCCGGGTGAAGCAGCGCCGGAAGGCAGTTGTGGACGGTTCACGAGTGAGAATGCAGGCATGAGTAGCGATTCACACGTGAGAAACGTGTGCGCCGATTGACTAAGGGTTCCTGGGTCAAGCTGATCTGCCCAGGGTAAGTCGGGACCTAAGGCGAGGCCGACAGGCGTAGTCGATGGATAACCGGTTGATATTCCGGTACCCGCTGTGAAGCGTCAAACATCGAGCATCGTGATGCTAAGGCCGTGAAGCCGCCCCTGATCTCTTCGGAGTGAGGGGGAGTGGTGGAGCCGCCGGCCCAAGCGGTTAGTAGGTGAGTGATGGGGTGACGCAGGAAGGTAGTCCATCCCGGGCGGTGGTTGTCCCGGGGTAAGGGTGTAGGCCGTGCGATAGGCAAATCCGTCGCACATCAAGGCTGAGACCTGATGCCGAGCCGATTGTGGTGAAGTGGATGATCCTATGCTGTCGAGAAAAGCCTCTAGCGAGTTTCATGGCGGCCCGTACCCTAAACCGACTCAGGTGGTCAGGTAGAGAATACCGAGGCGTTCGGGTGAACTATGGTTAAGGAACTCGGCAAAATGCCCCCGTAACTTCGGGAGAAGGGGGGCCACAACCGGTGAGGGGACTTGCTCCTCGAGCTGGGGGTGGCCGCAGAGACCAGCGAGAAGCGACTGTTTACTAAAAACACAGGTCCGTGCGAAGCCGTAAGGCGATGTATACGGACTGACGCCTGCCCGGTGCTGGAACGTTAAGGGGACCGGTTAGTCACTCTTCGGGGTGGCGAAGCTGAGAACTTAAGCGCCAGTAAACGGCGGTGGTAACTATAACCATCCTAAGGTAGCGAAATTCCTTGTCGGGTAAGTTCCGACCTGCACGAATGGCGTAACGACTTCTCGACTGTCTCAACCATAGGCCCGGTGAAATTGCACTACGAGTAAAGATGCTCGTTTCGCGCAGCAGGACGGAAAGACCCCGGGACCTTTACTACAGTTTGATATTGGTGTTCGGTTCGGCTTGTGTAGGATAGCTGGGAGACTGTGAAGCCTGGACGCCAGTTCGGGTGGAGTCGTCGTTGAAATACCAGTCTGGTCGTGCTGGATGTCTAACCTGGGTCCGTGATCCGGATCAGGGACAGTGTCTGATGGGTAGTTTAACTGGGGCGGTTGCCTCCTAAAGAGTAACGGAGGCGCCCAAAGGTTCCCTCAGCCTGGTTGGCAATCAGGTGTTGAGTGTAAGTGCACAAGGGAGCTTGACTGTGAGACCGACGGGTCGAGCAGGGACGAAAGTCGGGACTAGTGATCCGGCGGTGGCTTGTGGAAGCGCCGTCGCTCAACGGATAAAAGGTACCCCGGGGATAACAGGCTGATCTTCCCCAAGAGTCCATATCGACGGGATGGTTTGGCACCTCGATGTCGGCTCGTCGCATCCTGGGGCTGGAGTCGGTCCCAAGGGTTGGGCTGTTCGCCCATTAAAGCGGTACGCGAGCTGGGTTTAGAACGTCGTGAGACAGTTCGGTCCCTATCCGCTGTGCGCGTAGGAGTCTTGAGAAGGGCTGTCCCTAGTACGAGAGGACCGGGACGGACGAACCTCTGGTGTGCCAGTTGTTCTGCCAAGGGCATGGCTGGTTGGCTACGTTCGGGAGGGATAACCGCTGAAAGCATCTAAGCGGGAAGCCTGCTTCGAGATGAGGACTCCCACCTCCTAGAGAGGGTAAGGCTCCCAGTAGACGACTGGGTTGATAGGCCGGATATGGAAGCACGGTAACGTGTGGAGTTGACCGGTACTAATAGGCCGAGGGCTTGTCCTCAGTTGCTCGCGTCCACTGTGTT
>NZ_JBHWHX010000108.1:0-1941 GCF_042732315.1 Streptomyces sp. NPDC059787 | reverse complement strand
CACCGCCGAGTAGCCGAGGGGGATCTCACCCCTCGGCTCTCACAGATCCGTGCGTAACAGTCTCCCGTTACACGGCTCTTGCCGTTCTGATCACCAACCTGACGCGGCCACCGTCGTGCAGCGCCAGTGCGCGAACATGCGGGGATACCGCTGAGCGATCTCCCGCAGCTTCGCAAGGGCCTTCCGCAGCGGCGCAAGCCGTTCGTACTTCTGGCGGATCCAACGCACCAAGTAGGCGTTGACGCGCTTCCAGAAACGGGTCAACTCGCTCGGCCTGAACCGGCCGTAGTAGTTGATCCACCCCGCCACCACAGGATTAATCCTGCGGGCGAGGTCGGTGAAGGATAGATCCGAGCGCGTATGCAGGTGCCAGGACCGCACCTCGCCGCTGATCTTCTTCAGAGCGTCCTTGCTGATACCGGGGTCGAACGACAAGAAGAGCTTGCCGTTGCGATCCTGACTGCACCTGGCCCGGAACGTGAACCCGAGGAAGGTGAATGCCGTGGCTCCGAAGGAGCCCCGACGCTTCCCGTCCTTGCAGTACACGATCCGGGTCTTGTCCGGATGCAGTCGCAATCCGACCTCGGCCATCCTGTTCTCCAGAGCGGACAACACCTTGTTGGCCTGCCGCTCCGAGACGCAGTGCAGCACCGCATCGTCTGCATACCGCTCGAACCAGACGGTGGGGAACTCCCGGTCCATCCAGAGGTCGAACGCATAGTGCAGGAACAGGTTTGCCAGGACAGGCGAGACCGGAGCCCCTTGCGGAGTGCCGCACTCGCGGTCCATCAGGGAACCGTCGGGCATCTTGAGCGGTGCAGCAAGCCACCGCTCCACATACAACTTCACCCAAACGGCGTCAGTGTGAGCTTCCACCGCCTTGACGAGGAGGTCCCAGGGCACGCTGTCGAAGAACTTGGCGATGTCGAACTCCACCACCCAGTCCCGCTTCCGACAGCGTTCCCTGCAACGCTCCACCGCGTTCAGCGCAGACCGCCCGGGCCGGTATCCAAAGGAATCCTGGTGGAAAACAGGCTCCACCCTTCGCATCAGATGACGAGCCACAACAGTCTGAGCCACCCGGTCGGCAACAGCCGGAATGCCGAGCATTCTCATGCCACCGCCATGAGGCTTTGGAATCTCCACCGCCTGCACAGGAGGAGGGAAATACGAGCCCGATGACATCCGGTTCCAGACCTTATAGAGGTTGTTCCTCAGATCCTTCTCGAAGTCGTCGATGCTCTGCCCATCCACTCCGTGCGCACCCTTGTTCGCTCTGACTTCCTCCCACGCCTCCTTGACTTCCCACTTCGAGATATCAAACGGTTTGGCTGGTGACTTCAACTGGTCCATCGGACTCCTCCCGGACAGCTCCGGTTGATACGACACACTCAGTCACGAACGACCCGGTCCCTTCGCTCCACCCCCGTTACAGGGGCTTCACCACTACTACGAACCGGTCCGCCGGCATGTCCCGCCTCGGTACTCAACCCCTCACGGTTTCGGCCGCTTGGAGCTCTCCCTCTCGCCCGCCCACAAGGGCGGACAGTGTCGGGACGTGCCTTCTCCTGTTCCATGCGAAAGCAGCAGACTGGGCTCACGTCACCTGCATGCCGGACATCGCCTGGCCAATAAACGGGCACCCGCCAGACTTATCCCGGAGCTGGGTATACGCCCCGGTTTTGATGTCATCTGAAGGTCTTACGACACGTCAGCAGTGATTCGTTTGCACTCGTCTTCCCAGTCCCCACCTGACACCTCTTGGATGCCTTTTCCTCATCGCTCACCACGACGGTCTTCAGCCAACGCAGCATGAGGCGGTTTGAAGCCTCCCCCCGCAGGGCGACTTCGAAGGGCCATACCTTCATCTCTCGCACAGCATCGCTTCCAGGGATTGCCCTACAAACAGATCCCTTTCCGCGTTCAGGACACAAACACCCA
>NZ_JBHWHX010000107.1:0-2327 GCF_042732315.1 Streptomyces sp. NPDC059787 | reverse complement strand
TGGAAGACGGCCAAGTACGGCAAGCCGGTCCGCGTCGACGACCCCTGGGGCTACGGCCGCTCCCTGGAGTGGGCGACCTCCTGCCCGCCCCCGCGCCACAACTTCACCACCCTGCCGAAGATCCGCAGTGAATCCCCGGCGTTCGACCTGCACCACCCGGACATCGCCGCACTCGACGACATCGAGAACCATCCCGCGGCCTCCGCGACCGTGGCCCCCGGTGACAAGCAGCGATGAGACCACGGCCCAGGACGTGGAGGAGCGTGTGAACCCCCGTCAGGACAGCGCCCTCGGCTGGAACCGGCTCGAGGGACACCTCCTGTGGGCCGCCGAGGTCGAGGAGGCCCGGCGGCAGGCCGCCCGGTTCGCCGGGGAACTGCCGTGGCTGACGACCGCGCAGCGCGAAGAGGTGGAACGCGTGTACCGGGCCGACCGGATCGCCGCCTCCCGGGCCACACTGGTGCGGATCCGCGACCGGGCGGCCGAGCTGCGCACCGAGTACGAGGCCCGCTACCGGCAGCTGAGGGCGCGCTGCGTCGCCCTGGCGGTCGTGACGGGGGCGAGCGGCGTGGCCACGGCGATCGCCGCGTTCTTCGTCCGGTGACGACGGCCCGGTCCAGAGGCGGTCTCAGCCCAGTGACATGACGACGAGCGCGGTCGTCGCCGCCGTCTCCGCGAGCCCGCCGAACACATCGCCGGTGACCCCGCCGAACCGGCGGACACAGTGCCGCAGCAGCAGTTCGGCGACGGAGACGGCCAGGACCACCGCGAGTACGGCGCGCAGGACGTCGTACGCCCCCAGGGGCGCGCTCCCGACCGCCGCGAGCCCGGTGACCGTGAGCGCGACGCCCACCGCGCCCGCCACCGGCACCACCCCGGCGACCGCCGCGCCCAGGCCCTCCGGGCGGGCGGGCGGCACGCCGGTGCGGGCGGCCAGGGTGAGCGCCAGCCGCGCCACGACCGCCGAGACGACGGCGGCGAACGCGCCCCGCGCCCCGTCATGGCCGTACGCCTGCGCCAGCGCGGCCACCTGGGCCAGCAGCACGAGGACGAGCGTGAGCACTCCGAACGGGCCGATGTCCGACTGCTTCATGATCCGCAGCGCGTCCTCGGCGGGCTTGGCGCTGCCGAGCCCGTCCGCGGTGTCGGCGAGCCCGTCGAGGTGCAGACCGCGGGTCAGGGCGGCCGGTACGGCGACGGTGGCGACGGCGGCGAGCAGCGCGCCCGCGCCGAGGAGCAGCAGCAGGAGCCCCGTGGCGGCGGCCAGGGCGCCGACCGCCAGGCCGGCCGCCGGGGCGCACAGCATTCCGGCGCGCGCGGCCGGCCGGTCCCAGCGGGTGACCCGGACCGGGAGCACGGTGAGGGTGCCGAAGGCGAAGCGGAGGCCGTCGGCGACGGAGGCGGGGGAGGGAGGTGCGGGCACCGGCGCAGATTACCCGGCGGTCACCGGGGCGCCCGCGACCACTGTGGATAAAGTGCCCATATGGGACATTGGCTGGATCGGAACATCATCGAGCCGGGCAAGCTTCCGCTGCTCCTCGCGCTCGCCGCCTTCGTCCTCACCTTTGTGATCACCCGGATCATCACCCGTCTGATCCGGGCCGGGAAGGGGCCCTTCGGCAATGTCACGGCGGGTGAACTGCACATCCACCACGTCGTCCCCGGTGTCGTCCTCACGGTCGTCGGCGGCTTCGGATCGGTGGCGAGCGGAGAGGGCGGGCTGGGCTCCGCCTTCGCCGCGGTGCTGTTCGGCATCGGCGCGGGGCTGGTCCTGGACGAGTTCGCGCTCATCCTGCACCTCGACGACGTGTACTGGACCGAGGCGGGGCGCAAGAGCGTCGAGGCGGTCGTGCTCACCGCCGCGCTGGTCGGGCTGCTGCTGGCGGGGTTCGTGCCGTTCGGTGTCAACGACCTGTCCCAGGAGGAACTCCAGAACCGCGCGGGTGTCGCCGCGAGCGTGGGGGTGAACTTCCTGTTCGCGCTGATCGCCCTGAGCAAGGGGAAGGCGCGTGTCGCCGTCTTCGGTGTGGTCATTCCGGCGGTCGCCGTGATCGGGTCGCTGCGGCTGGCCCGGCCGGGGTCGCTGTGGGCCCGGCGCTTCTACCGGCGCCGGCCGCGTGCCCGGGCCCGCGCGATCCTGCGTGCCTACCGCCACGACCGCCGCTGGTCCGGCCCCCGCCGGGCGGTCGAGAACTGGCTCGGCGGCACACCGGACCCCACACCGCGTCCTCTGGAACGGGACTGACCCGAAGCCTTCTTCGCCCCCGCCGCCCCTGGGGGCTTCGCCCCCAGACCCCATGCGCAGTTCCCCGCGCCCCTTATAGGGG
>NZ_JBHWHX010000106.1:0-2505 GCF_042732315.1 Streptomyces sp. NPDC059787 | reverse complement strand
GCTGAAACTCAGCCCCTCCGGCGTTTGAGGAGCGGGGTCCGGGGCGGAGCCCCGGTTTCGGGACGGGAAGGGGCGGCGGGGGCGAAAGACAAACGTCAGCGATCGTCGCCGAGAAGCCCCGCCAGATCCAGGGCGGTGGCGATGTGACCCGCCACATCCTCCGCGTACATCACGTCGGAGCGCTCGAACGCATGACGCCCCACCCCCCGCAGAAACGTCACAGCACCAAGCGTCCGCCCCCGACTGCGCAACACCGCGCACAAGGCATGCACCGCATCCCCCGGCCACTGCCGCGCCAGCGCCCACGCCCGCGCCTCCCCGGCCCCCATGGAGCCGGCATCCGCCCGCACCGTCCCGACCCGTTCCACACACTGCACCGCCGGATGCCCCTCGCCGTACCGCACCGGCAGCCCCGCCCGCCCGGTGAGCCTGCTCGGCCCCGGCGCACCGGACGGCGTGGCGGCGATCCGCACCAGCCGCACCCGGTCGACACCCTCCGCGCCGTCGGCCACCCGGTCGATCAGCGCGTGATCGGCGAACCCGGCCAGCGCGAAGTCCAGATGGACCGTCGCCGCCTCCGCCGGGTCCTCGCACTCCGCCGCCGCGCGCGCCGCGCGGTGCAGCTGCTGCGCGCGGAACCGCAGCAGCGACGCCTCCTGCTCACCCTGCCGGGACTCGGTCACGTCCTGGAACAGCCAGCCGACCCCGAGCGGCACCGGTTCCTCCGTCAGCGGTGACGCCAGCCGCACGAACCCGCTCCGCCAGCACCGCCGCCGCTCGCCCTCCGGTGTGCGCACACTCACCCACAGCTCGGCCGGCGCGGGCGGCGCGCCCTCCGCGAGCACATGGGTGAGCGCGCTCTCCAGCTCCTCCACACCCTGCGCCAGCAGCTCCCCCAGCGGCCGGCCCAGTACCGACGTACGCCCCACCCCCAGCGCCCGCGCGGCGTGCGCGTTCACCACCGCGGGCCGCAGGTCCGCGTCGACCAGGACGACGCCCCAGCTCGCCTCCTCCAGCAGCGCCTCGCTCAGCGCGATCGACCGCTCCAGGTCGATCTGCGCGTGCACCTCGCTGAACGCGCAGTACACCCCCGCCGGCTTCCCGTCCGGCCCGCGCACCGCCGCGGACTGCGTCCGCACCAGCACCCGGCCGCCGTCCTTCGTCAGCAGCGCAAACTCGTTGACCTGCCGGCCCGGCGCGTCCATGACCGACATCAGCCGCGCCTCGACCTCCTCGGCGTCCGCGCTGCGCACGGCCCACCCGGCGAACCCGGCCCGGCCCACCGCCTCCTTTGCGCTCCAGCCGAGGATCCGCTCCGCCTCACGGTTCCAGTGCGTGACCGTCCCGTCCGCGTCGAAGGCGCACAGGGCGGCGTCCATACCGTCGAGCAGCGCGGCGAGGAGGTCGGAGCCGTCCGACCCCTCCCGCGCGGGCTCGGGCTCGTCCGGCCCCAGCTCGTCGGTGGTCCCACTACGCCGGGAAGCACTCACCTGGACCCCCTGCAGGCTGCGTCCGCACGTACGGCACGACGGTTCACTCACTTGCAATCATTCAACTTGAACGTGACTCAGCGCACATCGGGTTCCCGCAAGATTGAGAGAATCGTTGTACGCGGTCGCCTTCCCACGAAGCGGTCGCTCCCCCTACGAGGGGGAGGACACCAGCCGCAGGTCGACCCACTCGTCGCGCTCACCGTCCAGCACGTACCGCTCCCGCTCGACGAAGCCCCGCGCCACGGCGAACCGCAGCCCCTCCGTGTTGGCCGCCAGCACCACGGTCTCGACCTCCTCGGCCCCGAGCCCGCGCGCGTGCGCCAGCCCCTTCTCGTAGAGCGCCGCGCCGATCCCTCTGCCCCGGTGCTCGGGCAGCACCCGCGCGATGACGGTGGCCACGGCCTCCTCGCCCTGCGGAGGCCGCACCGTCGAGCAGCCGACGAGCACGTCACCGTCGTACGCGTTCTCCAGCCGGTACCCGCGCCCGAGCCGCTCCCGCGCCTCGTCGGACGTCATCGCGGCGGGCGGCACGATCACGTTGTGGACGTGCCGCCACTGCTCCAGCATGGCGTCGCCGTCCACGACGTCGATACGAAGATCACTCATCCGGCAAGCCAATCGTGCCCCCGCGCGGGGGTCAACGAAAAAAGTGGTTGATACGGCGCCGATCGCTTCTTAGGGTGGCAGTACTTCGGAAAGGAGGTGGTTCGGCAGATGTATGCAAACCGGACGGAAGAGGTGGCTGCGGGCTAGTGGCCCGCCGTCGTACTCGGTTCGGCGCCGGGCCAGCGTGTGCGAGATACACGCAGCCGGCCTAACCCAACGCAGTCACCCGACCCGCGAGTCGCCGGTAACGTCCGGCCGGCTCCTCCCCAGGGAGGAACCAGACTCGCGGGTCGTCTGCGTTTCGGGACCTTTTCTCAGCTTGGCGTTTAACGCCGATGACGTCGGTGTTCCTTGATCGATTCGGCGCGTTTGACGGTCTTGCCGACGTCGTGGTGTCTGGCTCGCT
>NZ_JBHWHX010000105.1:0-2588 GCF_042732315.1 Streptomyces sp. NPDC059787 | reverse complement strand
AAGCTGGTCAACAGCCTCAAGGGCGTCTCTTCCCGGCGGCTGCGCCAGGAGTTCCCCGACCTCGTCCGCCACTACTGGCGGGCACAACGACTCTGTTCCGGCTCGTACTTCGCCGGTTCCGTCGGCGGCGCACCCCTCAGCCTCGTGAAGCAGTACATCGAGCAGCAGAACCGGCCGCTCCGACCTGGGCCGAGGTGAACAGTGCGGATCCACGCACACAGCTGAGGTCAGAGCAGCTCTCAGATTCGCTTCACCACCGGGCTGAACCCCGGTGCACTGCGAATAGTCCCGGTAGCGGAGGAGTTCGCTGTCGAGGCAGCGGGGGATGCGGGGGTGTGTCTGGTCCAGTCGGGCCAGGAGGTCGGTGGCCTGGTCGTGCGGCAGTCGTTCGGCCCAGCGTGCGCCGAAGGTCTTTCCCACTTCGTGGGGTTCGCCGGTGACCGAGAGGTCCTGCTCACGGTCCACCCACCCTTGGTGGCCGGTGGTGAGGGCGTCCAGGAGCGGGATTTCCTCGTCGGGGTCAGTCCAGCCGGAGTCCGAGGACCAGCGCAGGGCGGCGGGGGGTGCGGCTCGTGCCAGGTCTCCCGGGGTGGGGCGGGTGTCGACAGGGGGGGGGCTGGGGTGCGCCGCTGGGCTCGGCCGGCACAAACGGCTGGGAGGGTTCGGGTGCGGGCTGTGCCGGAGCAGCCGGTGTGGCCGGTTCGGCTGCGGTGATGGCCCGGGTGAGCCAGGCGCGGTCCAGCAGGTGTCGCTCGTCGGCTTCGGCGACCAGGTCCTCGGACTGGTTGTAGGCGCCGTCGGCGGCCTGCACGGCCCACAGGTGCATGGCCACACCGTGTTCCTTGGCCGCCATCACGCCGGGCAGGAGGTCCCCGTCGCCGGTGATCAGCACGATGTCGCTTGCGGCCTTGTGTCGGGCGAGTTCGGTCAGCTGCGCGTGCATGGCGGCGTCGACGCCCTTTTGCTGGAAGCGGCCGTGGATGCGGGTGAGCATGCCCAGGCGCACGGTGACCCGGGGCATCACCCGCAGGCGCCGGTGCTCGGGCTGGGGCACCCGGTCCGGGGCCCCGTCGAACCAGTAGATCCGCAGCAGCGGCTGCCCGGTCTCGGTCTGCGCGCGGTCGCGGATCTGCTGGATCAGATCTGCGTGGTCGACACACAGGCGCGAGCGGGCGGCGTCGCCTGTCAGCAGCGTCGCTGCCGCGCCCAGAAGGTATCCGGCGTCTACCAGGACGATGCAGCGGTCCACGTGTCTTTTCCCCTCGGCCTCGTTCGGCTGCCAGTGCATCACAGCCGCTCCAGGGCGCTCACCGGTTTTGCAGCACCGCTTGACGCCGTGGGGCGGGGGTGGTCGGTGCTGGGCACGCGGTGTCCGCGGGTGCCCGGCATTGGGGGCGTCTGCGGCAGGGGCCCGGCTTAGCTTGGCGTTTAACCTCGCGGGTCACTCGTCCTGCTGACCTGCGGTTCTTCCCAGGACAGCGGAGGCGGCCGTTCTCCACGCTTCGAGATGTCGAGTCACGAAGACAAGAGAACGGCCGCTGCGCATGAGTCTGCCCGTCGATGTGCCCGGAAGCGAGGCGTTGGGCCTGTTGTCCCGCTTTCGGGTCGAGTTCTATGAGTGAGCATTTTCAGCGTTGCCTCTCCAGGGTGAAGACGGCCTTGGCGACCGACGTCATGCGGTTCGGGCTGATCCGGGATCTTCGGAAGATCCGCCAGGACTTCAGCAGCGCCATACCCCGTTCGACGGGTGCCCGGGACGCGGCCAGCGCCCGGTTGACCGTCTGCTGTGTGGGGGACAACTGCCCGCCGGGCGGCCTCCTGCGCCCGGTGGTGACCCAGGGGCCGGCGCCCTGGTAAGCGCGGTCGGCCAGGACGGGGACACCCTGGCGTTCGCAGATCCGGATGATCCGGTGAGCGCGGGCCGCGGTCAGGTCGTGGCACCGGCCCGGCAAGGCCGGGGAGATCCACAGCACCTGCCCGATCGGATCGGTCACGACCTGCACGTTCACGCCGTGCCGACGATGCTTGTGCGAGTAGTCGGCCCGGCCGTCGCCCACACGGTCGCACTCGGTGAGCGTCCCGTCGAGCAGTACGTACTCCGGTTCGTGCTCCCGCAGGACCTTCAGCAGGCCGGGTGCCCGGGCGGCCAGGAGGTCGATCACCGCGGTGGTATAGGCGTGGGCGGTGCCGACCGAGATGCCGAAGCCGGCGGCTATCTGGGCCAGGGTGTCGTGCTTGCGCAGGTACACCAGACCGACGAGCGCGCGTTGGTGCGGTGGGAGCTTGCAGCGGCGGTCACCCTCACGGGTGACGATGAGCATGGTGACCCACTCGACCAGCGCATGAGGCAGGTCGAGTGCAGCAGGATAGGAGACCAACGAGGCACCCGCGCTGATGAGTTGAGACTTCGAACACCTCCCTCAACGGCTCGGGTGCCTCGTGCGTTGCGTCTCCACCGCCGTCACCCCATCGGTGGCCTCGCTGAAAACGCTCAGTGTCTCTACCGGCGGGCGGACGCGCTCTTCGAACTCACCGACGCGGTGTTGTGTGCGGACGGGCCGGTGAAGACGCTGGTCGAGCTGTCCCTG
>NZ_JBHWHX010000104.1:0-2659 GCF_042732315.1 Streptomyces sp. NPDC059787 | reverse complement strand
GGACGATGCGCTTGCTCTCCCAGGTGCCGGACGCCGACTTCACGTGCCGGTCGGTGCCTTCGAGCTCCTTGAACGAACGGACGATCACGGTGGTGCGATGCCTCCTCGGCTCGGATGTGTGTTTCAGGCGGTTTCCCGGACGGCGCGGGCGAGGGTGGTGAGGCCCTCGTCCAGCTCGTCCGGGGTGATGGTCAGGGACGGCAGCAGCTTGACGACCTCGCTCTCGGGGCCGGACGTCTCGATGAGCAGCCCGAGTTCGAAGGCGCGCTTGGCGATGCGGCCCGCGCGCTCCTTGTCGTGGAACTCCAGGCCCCACACCAGGCCGCGACCGCGGTACTCCTTGACGTCGGCGAGGTTCTCCTCGGTGATGGCGATCAGCGCCTGCTCGACCTGCTCGCCGCGCGTACGGGTCTGCTTCTCCATCGCGGAGCCGTCGGCCCAGTACGCCTCCAGGGCCGCGGTGGCCGTGACGAAGGCGGGGTTGTTGCCACGGAAGGTGCCGTTGTGCTCGCCCGGCTCCCAGACGTCCAGTTCGGGCTTGAACAGGGTCAGCGCCATCGGCAGGCCGTAGCCGCTGATCGACTTGGAGACGGTGACGATGTCGGGCGTGATGCCCGCCTCCTCGAAGGAGAAGAAGGCGCCGGTACGGCCGCAGCCCATCTGGATGTCGTCGACGATGAGCAGCATGTCCTGGCGTTCGCACAGGTCGGCCAGGGCGCGCAGCCACTCGGGCCGGGCGACGTTGATGCCGCCCTCGCCCTGCACGGTCTCGACGATCACGGCGGCGGGCTTGTTGAGGCCGGAGCCCTGGTCCTCCAGGAGCCGCTCGAACCAGAGGAAGTCCTCGACCTTGCCGTCGAAGTAGTTGTCGAACGGCATCGGGGTGCCGTGCACCAGCGGGATGCCGGCGCCGGCCCGCTTGAAGGCGTTGCCGGTCACGGCGAGCGAGCCCAGCGACATGCCGTGGAAGGCGTTGGTGAACGACACGATCGCCTCGCGCCCCTTCACCTTCCGCGCCAGCTTCAGCGCGGACTCCACGGCGTTGGTGCCCGTCGGGCCCGGGAACATGACCTTGTACGGCAGGTCGCGCGGGCGGAGGACGTAGTTCTGGAAGGACTCCAGGAAGGCGCGCTTGGCCGTCGTCGACATGTCGAGGCCGTGCGTGACGCCGTCCCGCTCCAGGTAGTCGATCAGGGCCCGTTTCAGCACGGGGTTGTTGTGCCCGTAGTTGAGTGAGCCGGCTCCGGCGAAGAAGTCGAGGTACTCGTGGCCGTCCTCGTCGTACATGCGGCTGCCGTGCGCACGGTCGAAGACGGTGGGCCAGCCGCGGCAGTAGCTGCGTACCTCGGACTCGAGGGTCTCGAAGACGCTGAGGTCGGGCTGGGTGATGGTCACGACGAATCGCTCCTCGGTGGCGTGGGAGGTCAGAGGGAGTCGGAAGAAGTCGGAAGTCCAGGGGCCGGGCCGCGCGGTCAGCGCGTGAGCGGCCCGATGCGGTACAGCACCTCGGGGTCGTGCGGCCCGTCGGGGAACCGGCCGGCGTCGAACAGCACCTCGCGCTCCAGCAGGGCGCCGTGACGCTCCGCGAACGCGGTGAACAGGCGCTCGGACGCGGTGTTCCCCGGCGTGATGGTGGTCTCCACGGTGTCCACCTGGTGCTCCTCGGCGGTCCGGGCGGCCAGTCCGTCGAGCATCGCCGCGGCGAGACCGCGGCCGCGGTACGACGCGTCGACCGCGACCTGCCAGACGAACAGGGTGCGCGGGCTGTCCGGCCGCAGGTATCCGCTGACGAAGCCGATCGGCTCTCCGCGCTCGTCGCGGGCGACGGCCGAGGTGGCGGCGAAGTCACGGCACCACAGCAGATAGCTGTACGACGAGTTCAGGTCGAGGACCTTCGAGTCCTTGGCTATCCGCCACAGCACGGCTCCGTCCGCCACGGTGGGGCGGTCGATTTGCAGGTCTGTTTGTGCGGCAGTCATGCAAATTGAACTTACCCAGGTAAATTCAAAATTGCATCGTCTGTCGGGGTTACGTGCCGACTTGATCTGTGTTATCGCGCGTGCGGGTGTGGTCGCGCGAGGGGTCGGTGATATGCCCGCATTTGAGCGGTGCATATGGTGTAAAGCGGGCGCGATGTGGGACTGGTCACAACTGTGTAACTCCCGTGACGGCGCCCGGAAAGCTCGCGAAATCGTGTCGTTTAGGGTCGAGGAAACCGGGCAGAAGAAGACGGGAAGCTGTTCCGGAAGGTAATCGGGAAATAAGCGGAAGAATGTCTGGGGAGAATCTGTGCGAGGGATTTCGATAATCCCACGGAATTCACGGTCCGGTTACCCCGTCGATACGCTCCCGCAGGAGGCGGGCGTGACCGTCGCGCCGCGCGTACTCCTCGATCGGGTGGACGAGCCCTCGGGCGGACCGGCCTCCGCCCCGGCGACCGGACCCTCGGCAACGTGGACGGTTGCCACGAAGGGAACGCCCGGCGCGGTGACCGGATCGTCCGCCGCCATTGATGTCGCCCCCGCCGCCCCTTCCCGTCCCGTCCCCGGGGGCTGCGCCCCCAGACCCCCATCGGCCCTGAACGGGCCTCGTCCTCAAACGCCGGACAGGCTGATTCCAGCCCCTCCGGCGTTTGAGGAGCGGGGGTCCGGGGGCAGCG
>NZ_JBHWHX010000103.1:0-3516 GCF_042732315.1 Streptomyces sp. NPDC059787 | reverse complement strand
CCCTTGAGGCGGGCGGCGACCGCGGCGGCCTCCTTCTTCTCCTTCTGCTTGACCTCGGTGAAGGAGACGTCGTTCGCGATCATGTCGAAGACCTGGGGCGCCTTGGACTCGTTGGGGACGACCGTCGCCCTGACCTTCTCGGCCGGGTTGTCGACCACCGGCACCGTCAGGAACGTGATGTTCTTCGGCGGCACCTTCTTCAGCTCCAGGGCGATGTCCTTCAGCGTGCCCACCTTGCCGATGGCGCTGTCCACGGTGAGCGCCTTGGTCGCGGCCTCGGCCAGCTTGATCAGCTTGGTGGGGCTGGTGAGGGTGTCGCTGGAGGACATCTCCCGCATGAGGGAGCCCAGGAACTGCTGCTGGACCTTGATGCGGTCCAGGTCGCCCTCGTTGCCGAAGGAGTGCCGGGTGCGGAGGAAGGCCAGGGCCTGCTCGCCCTCGATCCGGGACTCGCCCGCGGGCAGCTCCAGATGGGACTTCGGGTCGTCGACGGCGTGCTCCACACAGACCTTCACGCCGCCGACCGCCGTGGTCAGCGTCTTGACCGCGTTGAAGTCGGCCATCATGAAGTGGTGGGGCTGGATGCCGGTCGCCTCCTTCACCGTGCGCATGGTGCAGCCGGCGTCCCGGCCGTCCTGGCCGAGGCTCGTGTTGAAGCGGACGCCGGTGGAGCCGGGGATGACCTTCTCCGTCCCGTCCTCCTGCGTGGTCGGGCAGTCGGGGACGTCGACGATCATGTCGCGGGGGATGCTGAGCGCGGTCGCGTTGGAGCGGTCCTTGGCGACGTGCAGCAGGATCGTGGTGTCCGCGTGCCCCGTGCTGCCCGCGTCGCCGTAGCCCTCGTTGCCCTCGCCGGTGCGCTTGTCGGTGCCGACGATGAGGATGTTGAAGGCCTCGTCCTTCTTGAAGCTGCTGCTGCCCGCGTTGCCCACGTCCGTCGTCGTGACGTTGCCCTCGAGGTGCTTGAGGTAGAGGTAGCCGCCGACGCCGGTGGCGAGGACGACGAACGCCATGGTGCCGCCGGTCCACATCAGGACCTTCTTGCCCCGCGACTTCTTCTTCGCCGGCCGGCGTCCGCGCCGCCCCGGAGCCGGTTCCTCCGGTGCCGTACCGCGGCGTCGCCGCTGGGGCGGGACCTCACGGCCGGGCGCGGCCGTACGACGGCCCTTCGCGCCCTCGGTGGTCTCGCGCGGGGCGGACCTGCGCGGGCCCGGGACGGCCGACTGCGGTGCGGAAGGGGGCAGTCGCAGTTCGTATTCGCCGGTATCCGGATTCAGTACCCACTGATCCGCGGGATCGACGTCGTCTGCCCGCCCACGTCCTTGCGCGTCCACGGTTTTCCAATCCTCCGTCAGGGCCACGCGGCGCCTGCTCCGAAGGCGCACGGTAAAGGTCGGCAAGTGCACTGCGCCAGAGCGGACCTCATGGCGGGGGCACGGGGGTGCTCACACTATCTGCCAAGTTGAGCGTCGAACGGTACAGGTGACGTATCCGACGTTCCCACTCGGGGAGCAGCTCACCTTATGTACTGAATTCCTACCATCGGTAAGGCTTGTACACGTCCATGCACTTGCCCGTATCCGATCCGTTCAGGGCGTCGCTGCTGTCGGGCAGGTCCCCGGCCTCCGGTTTCTTCTGCCGCGGATACGACGTGCCCGTACGCCAGTCCGCCCCGATGTCGACTGTGACCCCGGACACGTCCGTCGACCTGCGCGTCGCGCTCGCCGGAATTCCCAGCGCCTCGGCGACCCGCCGGGCGTCCTCGGCCGACTCGTCGCCCGGGTAACGGACGACGGTCCTCTGCTCGGACAGCGTCGCCGACGTGTCCGCCGTCGCCCGGTCGAAGCCCTGCTCCACCAGCGTCCGGGTGATGGCGTGCGCACGGCCGTCGACCGGTCCGAGGGTGGAGGACCGGGTGGCGTTCCGTACCAGGACGTCGATGCCGGCGGCATCGGAGGCCGAGTCACCGGAGGGCTTCGCGGAGGGCTTCGCAGAGGCCTTCGCGCCGCTGCCGGTGTCCTCGCCGCTGTCCTTGCCGCCGTTGTCGTCGAAGGACACGTCGTCGCGGAGCATCGCCCACATCTGCTCGGCGTCGTCACCGGCCGGAAGCAGGTGGTTCGCGTTCTCGGGGTCCGCGACGGTGGGCATCGTCGTCATGGTGATGCGGTTCGAGGGAACCGTCTTGAGCTGCGTACCGAGGTCGAACAGCTTCTTGACCGTGCCGATCTCCTCGGACACCACCAGCGACTTCGTGGCCGCCTCGGCCAGGTCCATCAGCCTGCCGGTGTCGGTGAAGACGTTCTGGCCCCGCAGGGTGCGCATCGCCGAGTTCATGTACATGCGCTGCGCCCGGGTCCGCAGCACGTCGCTGCCCCAGGCGTGCCGGGTGCGCAGCCACTGCAGCGCCTGCTCGCCCTTCACCTTCTTGGACCCGGCCTTCATCTTCAGCCCCGAGCCGCCGGGCATCCCGGGCAGCGGGCGGTCCCACACGTTCTGGTTCACGCAGACCTCGACACCGCCGATGGCGTCGGCCATCCGCACCACGCCCGCGAAGTCGATGGTCATCCAGTGGTCGATGTAGACACCGGTGAGGTTCTCCCAGGTGGCCAGCGTGCAGCCGGCCCCGCCGCGGCCCAGCGACTCGTTGATGATCGTGTCGGTCGCCGGGTAGGTCCTGCCGGTCTCCGGATCGGTGCACTCGGGGATGTCGACCCGGGTGTCGCGCGGAATGCTCACCACCGAGGCGCTCTCACGGTCCGCCGCCAGGTGGATCAGCATCTGCACATCGCCCAGCGGCGCGCTGTCGCGGTGGTCCTTGCCGCCGCCCAGCGCCACGTTGGCGTCGGAGGCGCGGCTGTCGGAGCCGATGAGCAGGATGTTCAGGGGAGTCTGACCGGCGGCGTTCGGCTCGGTCCTGCGGGCCTTGGAGTCGCCGCTGCTGCGCTCGCCCTTCTCGATGTTGTCGTTCAGATGCTGGTAGTAGAGGTATCCGGCGCCGGCCGTGCCGAGTATCAGGACCGACAGCGTCATCGCGGACCATCTGAGCACGCGGTGCCGCCGCTTGGGGGGCCTGCCGTGACCGCGCCGTCCGCCGCCCCCGCCGTCAGTGCCGTCCGTGCCGGGACCGCCCCCGGCGGACCGGACCGCGTCCGGCCGTGCTCCCTCTCCTCGCACACCGCTGTGTGTCATGCCCCTTCTCCCCGCCCTCGCTCCCGCGAACGTGCCCCCGCGCGCGGCTCTTCCGCACAGTCGGACACACGCCGGCCCTCAATGGCTGTACGACCGCGCCGGAGGACCGGTTGCCCTTCCGGCCGTAACAGGGCCGCCCTGTAGGACGCGACACGGGACCGTCAGGTCACTCGGCGCACTCGACCTTGTCCGCCGTGGACTTCTGGACCCCCTCCGGGGTCTTGCCGGAAGTGGCGTCGAGTTTGACTCCGGCGCCCTTGAAGTCCTTGCCGAGGGTGAGGGTCATGGTGGGCTGGCCCTGGGAGTTGGTGACGCTTTCGCCGGGTT
>NZ_JBHWHX010000102.1:0-4164 GCF_042732315.1 Streptomyces sp. NPDC059787 | reverse complement strand
GGCTCACCTATGCCCCCGGCGTACGCGAGCACATCGAAGCAGCCCAACTACGCCAAGCCCACAGCACCCCGCCCTCTGCCACGGCAAGCCCGCCCTCCCACCTCAGCCTGCGCACCGAACTCGAAATCGCCCGGCAAGAAATCAAAGAACTCCGCGACGAACGCGACCGGCTCCAGGCAGCCCTGCGCCACCAACTCGGCCAGCAACTCGATGCCATCCACGCCCCCGACACAGCAGCCAGAGCAGACCAGCTGAACGCCCTGAACCAGGACCTCACCCGCCGGCTGGAGGAAGCCGCCTCGGAGAACGCCACGTTTCGCGCCCGTAACACCGCCCTCGAAGAAGACCTGATTGCTGCCCGCACCAGCCTGCGCCGGATGATCCGCACCGAGAACACGGCCCGCTGAACGACACCACCATCCACGGCGGTCATGCCCACTCCACGCCCAGTTCCCGGAGTGCGGCGCGCTGTTCGGGGGTGAGTCTGTCGCGGCGGGTCTTGGTGTTGGAGACCCACACACCCAGTTTCACGGTCGCAGGGGCCGCCTCGCCGTCGAGCGTGATCTCCTCAGCATGGCCGCGGGGGACGGGCCGGTGGGCGCCTTCCCGTT
This sequence comes from Streptomyces sp. NPDC059787, assembly GCF_042732315.1. Lineage (NCBI taxonomy): Bacteria > Bacillati > Actinomycetota > Actinomycetes > Kitasatosporales > Streptomycetaceae > Streptomyces > Streptomyces sp. NPDC059787. The sequence goes on along the minus strand of NZ_JBHWHX010000102.1, from coordinate 3,553 downwards.
CCACCCACTGCTCGAGGGCCGCCAGGCCGCGCTGGAACGCCTGCTGTGCCCTGTTCGGGCCCTTCGTCGCACGTGTGGCCGCGGGGGCGGGAAAGGGGGCCTCGAGCGGCTGTACGCCCAGTGCGGAGAGCCGCTCCTGCTGCTCGGCGGACAGCTGCGCCCAGGTGCCCGGCTTGCGCTGCTGTTGGAGCCAGCGTCCGAGGTTGTCGCCGTCCATCAACACACCTGGCTGGATGTCGGGCAGGTGGCCGTCGGGTTCGTCGGCGGCGAGGTCGGCGAGGACGCGGTAGTGGCGTTGCCAGTCCAGCGGCCAGGAACAGTTCCAGTCCTCGTCGATCGCCGTCAGCTGCTTCACGCGCATGGCGGCCCGCTCGGGGTCCTTCCCGAGGCCGCCCTTGCGGCGGAGGTTGGCCATGTGCTGCCCGACCGGCACAGGGCCCCCTCCAGCCGGGTCATCCCAGGCGGCGTCCTGGCGGGGTGCGAGGTGTCCGGTGGCCCGCCGGTACGACCGCAGCGTGGCGAGTTTGTTCTCCCACGCTTCCTCGCCGGGTTCCCAGACCATCCCGGCCTCGTCGAGGAGCTCCTTACGGTGGGGGTCGAGTTCTCCGGCGCGCAGCGCCTTGCGCTGCTGGTGCACCCACCGCCCCAGGGGGAACGCCTTCGTCGTCCCGACCTCGGTCTCGACGTCGTAGGGGACGGCGTACAGGCCGGTGATCTCTTTTTCCGCTCGCCAGCGGAGGAGGGCCTGGTAGCCCTCGAGCCAGACCAGGGACTGGGGGCGGATGACGCGGCAGCGGGTCAGGGCGGCGATGTCGGCGGCGTCGCGGGGCTGGGCGAAGTTGACCACGATCGAGGTGACCCGGTCGACCTCCTGCTGCGCCTCGCTCGTCTCCTCACCGTCACCGCCGTCGGTTCCCGCTGCGGGGGCGGGGCGGACGTGGAGGCGTCGGCGCTCGGTGCCGCGGGTCAGGGCGCGGGAAGCGAGCTGGTCGACCATGCGCTCCGAGTGCGAGCGCAGCGCCTGGAGGATGTCGACCAGGGGCTGGTAGCTGGCTGAGGCGAGCATGTCCTTGGGGTCTTCTCCGGGCTTCAGGAAGATCGGGATGATGATCCGTGCCGTCTTCACGCTGCCGTCCGGATTCGGGCGCAGGGCGCGTCCGATGTTCTGGACGATGTCGACCTGGGAGCTGCGTGAGCCGACGATGCACACCGCCTCCACGCCGCGCAGTCCGGTGATGTCGACACCGACCCCGAGGGCCCGTACCGAGGCGAGGAACGCCCGGTGTACGCGCCGGTTGGCGGCGTTGATGCCGTTGGCGAACCGGTGGATCACCTCGCGCCGGTGGGCGATGGGGTGGTCGCCGCACAGCCAGTCGGCCCACACCCGCTCTGGGGGCACGTGGCGGCCGTCCTCGAGCTCGTACAGCTCGGCGTCGATCGAGGAGGCGGACAGCTCCTCAGTGTCGGCCAGGGCGGCCTCGGAGGCTTCGGTGGCGTACAGCTCCGCGGCGGTCGCCGGCATCTGCTCGGCGAACGCGCGGGCTTCCTCGACCCGCTGGTGGAACACCATGGTGGTGTGCAGGTTCATCTGCGCCGCGTGCTCCAGCAGCGCGGCCTGGAGCAGCGCCAGGCGCCGGCCGCGCAGCGCGTCCTCCGACAGCGCCAGGATCGGGTCGGGGTCCCGGATCTCCAGCACATCGATCTCGAAGCCCGCGAGGATCGCTCGTTCCACCGCTTCCGCCAGCCCGAGGTCGAAAATCCTGGCGCCGTAGGTGGCGCTGTCCTCCTCCATCGACGCAATCACCAGCTCCTGGCCGTCCCGGCCGCGCTGCGGGCTGGGCGCGGCGAGGATGCGCGGGGTGGCGGTCAGATAGAGCCGGAAATCGATGGGGATGCGGGCGTTGTCGTGGATCGCCGCCCACGGCCGGCCCATGTCCCCGGCCGTCATGTGCGCCTCATCCAAAATCGCCAGGTCAAACGGGGCCATCCGCTGGCCGTACAACCGCTCCCCGCCCGCCAGCGCGGCCTCCAGCGGCCCCCGTACCGTCCGCCGGCCCGAAGGATCCTCCGGGTCCTCACGGTCCACCAGAGAGGCATACGTGGCGAACACGACCACCGGCCCGGACCGGGCCCACAGCGCGAGCTGGATCGGGTTGGTCGTGGTACGCACTCCGAGCTGCTCCAGGACCTCGTCCTTGTCCACCGAGCAGACCGCGACCATGGGCGCTCGGTGCCCGACCCGACGCCAGGACTGAGCGCTCTGCACAATCAGATCCAAGGTGGGCACCATGACGAGGATCCGCCCGCCCGGGAAGCAGTCCAGAGCACACGCAGCAGCCATGACCGTCTTCCCGGACCCGGTCGCTGACACGATCGTGCCACGGGCACCCTGAGGCGGCACAGATGACCTTGCAGGGAATCCGACCCACTTTCGGAAACTCGACTTCTGGTCTACCTGGTGTTCCTTGAGCTGAATCACAGACCTCCCCTTACCTCTCTAACCTCGACAATGACGAAGACCCAACAGAACGTCAGATGTGATTGCGGTGGAGGATGGCACGAACAGCAGCTTCGAACTCACGCACCGCCAAACCGTGTTCATCGCGAGCTGCAAACCAGGCCGAATCCTGCCCGTATGAATCCCGAAGCCCGTAGTACGCATCCGTCAGACGGGAAGCCTGAGAGCGGAGCTGCTCACTACCAGGGGTCATGAAAAATTGGGTCGTTATTTCGTAGCGGAGAGGGTCTGCAGTGGCCAGATCTGACACCGCTACACCAGCTATAAAAGCGTCAATTATCTCCCCGCACATCCGGTTATAAATGGAGGAGAGTCGCGCACTTACTTCTACGAGTCGATTCACTTCCTCTTTGCGCCTTTCGACTCTACGTCGAATGAGATCACCCAAGAGAACCAGAGTTCCACCGAGAACTGCTCCAAGCAGCGCCAGAACACTTTGCACTTCATCACTCCGCAACATAGGATCCCACGTGCTTCAGCCAAAACTACATGCTGCATCTCACCGAGGGGCGCGATACAGCGAAACCCCCGCAAGCAAGCGCCCCCACCCCTCACACTCAGCCAGACCCACGCCATGAACCCCAACCACCCCTCCCTCTAGCCGCTCGGGCCGAAGGCCCGTTGACGGCCCCGCGCAGCGGGGCCGGCCCCCAGGGCGCGCAGCGCCCCCAGTGGCTGGAGCGCAGCGGAAGCCACCCACGGGGCCGCAGGCCCGGCAGTCCCGGGAGCGCAGCGGACGGGACGTCACCCGCCTTGCGCAGCAAGGCGGGTCAGCGGAACGCGCAGCGTTCCGCCAGCGCTCACGCGGAGCGGGAGCGCAAGTGAACGGCCGCGTGATCCGCCTCCTGGCCGACGGCCGAAATCGTGGCGGCACACGGCCGGTTGGTGGGAAGGGTCAGGCAGATACTGCGCATACCGGCTCCCCCTTCGGCGCTTCGGATTCCCGCTCGTTCCAGGACGTCAGCCCGAGCAGCCTCTCGCCGAGGCCGTTCAGCGCGGCGGTGCCGTACCTGAGGGATTCGTGCTGTGTGGCGT
>NZ_JBHWHX010000101.1:0-5191 GCF_042732315.1 Streptomyces sp. NPDC059787 | reverse complement strand
GGCCTACACCGTGGCGGCTGGGGCCGCCTCGCACGGGCCGGACTGCGGGGGGGGGCCCCGGGGCCCCCCCACGCTCAGTCGCGCCGGTACTCGGCGGCCCACGCCTCCACGGTGTCGGCAGCCCGGTCGAAGGCCAGCTGGTCCCGTCCCAGGAAGTCCGCGTTGTGCGAGGTCAGCAGCGGCGTCGGCGACTCCGCCGAACGCCCCCGCCGGACGAGGACCAGCGCTTGCCCCTGCACCGTCCGGGGCAGCCCCAGCCAGCGCACCGGCTGCTGCACCGTGCGCACGGAGACGACCTGCTCCCAGGACGTCGTACGTGTGCTCACGAAGGCCACGTGGCGCAGCCCGCGGGAGCTCACCCACACGCCCATGCGCAGCATCCGCAGCGCGCAGGCGACACCGACCAGTGCGATGGCGAAGACCGTCCCGGCGGACGCCGGCGTCGCCGTCGCCGCGATGATCACCGCCGCGAACAGCACGAACGACGCGAGCAGCAGCAGGAGCGCCGCAGCCCCCACCCGCCACGGCCCGGGGCGGTACGGGCGCCGCCAGCGGTCCCGGTCGTCGTACGGCAGGGCGACATCGTCCGCCGTGTCGAAAGCGCGGTCGGCCGTCAGGAAGGGCAGGGGCACGACGGGTCCTCACTCGATCCATGCGTCAGCAGTGCCCGGTGAGGCTATCGATCCGTGCCGCCGGTCACCACCCTCGGGGGCCCGGACGGAGCCGGTGGCCACGACCGGGGCGGCTCAGCGCCCCTCGGACGCCTGTGACTGCTGTGTCCCCGACCCCGAGGGATCGGAGGACATCGCCGGCATTCCGATGACCAGGGAGCCCACCAGCCCGGCCACGAGGGTGAGCCCCAGCAGCCAGCGCCCGGTTATCTGGCCGACGGAGGCCCGCTCACGGGGCGGCGGGGTGACATTGCTGCGGAACCTGTCGGCCTCGGCGACAAAGGCGAACGGTACGGGTTCGCGCCGACCGAACATCAGGGGTACGTCTCCTTCGGGATCGAACGGATCACTGTCACCGATACAGACGAACGACGGCCCCGGCAGGTGCCCACTTTCACCGAATTCGCAGAAGTTCGCCGCCGTTCACCGCTGTATGTCGCCTGTCGGCGCCGAAGGCCCCGTCGTCGGTGCCGCGCCGTAGAGTGGGCGCCGCCCGAGAGACGTGATGGAAGGATCCCCCGCGCCGTGACCGACACCCCCGCCGACGACCTCAAGCCCGACTTCCGCAGCGATGTGACCGTCGAGCTGGTCAAGCACACCGCGTCCGACGCCGACGTGCTGTTCGCCGCCCGCGTCTCGACCATCGGCGAGCAGTCCCTGGCCGAGCTGGACAAGGACCCCGAGCGCTCCAAGGGCCTGATCAACTACTTGATGCGGGACCGGCACGGCAGCCCCTTCGAGCACAACTCGATGACCTTCTTCATCAGCGCCCCGATCTTCGTCTTCCGCGAGTTCATGCGGCACCGCGTGGGCTGGTCGTACAACGAGGAGTCGGGCCGCTACCGGGAGCTCCAGCCGGTCTTCTACGTCCCGGACGAGTCCCGCAAGCTGATCCAGGAGGGCCGCCCCGGCAAGTACCGCTTCGTCGAGGGCACCCCGGCCCAGCAGGAGCTCGTCGGCCGCGCCATGGAGGACTCCTACCGGCAGGCGTACGAGGCGTACCAGGAGATGCTCGCCGCCGGCGTCGCCCGCGAGGTCGCCCGCGCGGTGCTCCCCGTCGGCCTGTACTCCTCGATGTACGCCACCTGCAACGCCCGCTCGCTGATGCACTTCCTCGGCCTGCGCACCCAGCACGAGCTGGCGAAGGTCCCGTCCTTCCCGCAGCGGGAGATCGAGATGGTCGGCGAGAAGATGGAGGCCGAATGGGCCCGTCTCATGCCGCTCACGTACGCCGCCTTCAACGCCAACGGGCGCGTGGCCCCGTAGAACCGCAGCTCGAGCCCGCGAGCACACATGTACGGTTCAACCTCGCGAAGTGTCCGTATTGCGGCATTTCGTGAAGTTCATCTAGCCTGATCAAACGGGCCCGGTACTGCCTGAACCCCCGAGCAGGCAGTGCCGGGTCCCCCCCTTTGTCCCACCTTGTCGCCTCCCCCGAGGGAAGACCCCGACCTGAGCAACGAGTAGCGTGTAACCCATGGCTCCGACCTCCACTCCGCAGACCCCCTTCGGGAGGGTCCTCACCGCCATGGTCACGCCCTTCACGGCGGACGGCGCACTCGACCTCGACGGCGCACAGCGGCTCGCCACCCACCTGGTGGACGCAGGCAACGACGGCCTGATCATCAACGGCACCACCGGTGAGTCCCCCACCACCAGCGACGCGGAGAAATCGGATCTCGTACGGGCCGTCGTGGCGGCGGTCGGCGACCGCGCCCAGGTCGTGGCCGGAGTCGGCACCAACGACACCCACCACAGCATCGAACTGGCCCGCGCCGCGGAACGCGCCGGCGCGCACGGCCTCCTGGTGGTCACCCCGTACTACAACAAGCCCCCGCAGGAGGGCCTCTACCGGCACTTCACGGCCGTCGCCGACGCCACCGGGCTGCCGGTCATGCTCTACGACATCCCCGGCCGCAGCGGCGTCCCGATCGGCACGGAGACGATCGTCCGCCTCGCCGAGCACCCGCGCATCGTCGCCAACAAGGACGCCAAGGGCGACCTCGGCCGCGCCGGCTGGGCCATCGCCCGCTCCGGCCTCGCCTGGTACTCCGGCGACGACATGCTGAACCTGCCCCTGCTCTCCATCGGAGCGGTCGGCTTCGTCTCGGTCGTCGGCCACCTCGTCACCCCCGAGCTGCGCGCCCTGGTCGAGGCGTACACCTCCGGAGACGTCCAGAAGGCCACCGAGATCCACCAGAAGCTGCTCCCCGTCTACACGGGCATGTTCCGCACCCAGGGCGTGATGACCACCAAGGCGGCGCTCGCCCTCAAGGGCCTCCCCGCCGGACCCCTGCGCGCCCCCATGGCCGAGTGCACGCCGGAAGAGATCGAGCAGCTCAAGATCGATCTTGCCGCCGGCGGGGTACAACTCCAGTAACCAGACTTCGCGCGACCGCTCGCGCAGACGGACTTCACAACTGAATAAGCGGGCCACCGGTGCCCGCACCACACGACAACTGCTTCTGCACGAACGTCACGCGCGCCACGTGCCCCACCGGTACGTGGCGCGCGTGTTTGAGGAGAGTCTTTTGAGTCATCCGCATCCTGAACTCGGCCCGCCCCCGCAGCTCCCCGAAGGCGGCCTGCGCGTCACCCCGCTCGGCGGTCTCGGCGAGATCGGCCGGAACATGACGGTCTTCGAGTACGGGGGCCGCCTGCTGATCGTCGACTGCGGAGTCCTCTTCCCCGAGGAGGAGCAGCCCGGAATCGACCTGATCCTGCCGGACTTCTCGTCCATCCGGGACCGCCTCGACGACATCGAGGGCATCGTCCTCACGCACGGCCACGAGGACCACATCGGCGGCGTCCCCTTCCTCCTGCGCGAGAAGCCGGACATCCCGCTGATCGGCTCCAAGCTCACCCTCGCCCTCATCGAGGCGAAGCTCCAGGAGCACCGCATCCGCCCGTACACCCTTCAGGTGGCGGAAGGGCAGCGTGAGCGCATCGGCCCCTTCGACTGCGAGTTCATCGCCGTCAACCACTCCATCCCCGACGCGCTCGCCGTGGCCATCCGCACGCCCGCCGGCATGGCGGTCCACACCGGCGACTTCAAGATGGACCAGCTCCCGCTGGACAACCGCCTCACTGATCTGCACGCGTTCGCCAGGCTCAGCGAGGAAGGCATCGACCTTCTGCTCGCCGACTCCACGAACGCCGAGGTCCCGGGCTTCGTCCCGCCCGAGCGCGACATCTCCAACGTCCTGCGCCAGGTCTTCGCCGGCGCCCGCAAGCGGATCATCGTGGCCAGCTTCGCCAGCCACGTCCACCGCATCCAGCAGATCCTGGACGCGGCGCACGAGTACGGCCGCCGGGTCGCCTTCGTCGGCCGCTCCATGGTCCGCAACATGGGCATCGCCCGCGACCTCGGTTACCTCAAGGTCCCGCCGGGCCTGGTCGTGGACGTCAAGACACTGGACGACCTGCCGGACAGCGAAGTCGTCCTGGTCTGCACGGGCTCCCAGGGCGAACCGATGGCCGCCCTGTCCCGCATGGCCAACCGCGACCACCAGATCCGCATTGTCGACGGCGACACGGTGATCCTGGCGTCGTCGCTCATCCCCGGCAACGAGAACGCGGTCTACCGCGTGATCAACGGCCTGACCCGCTGGGGCGCCAACGTCGTCCACAAGGGCAACGCCAAGGTCCACGTCTCGGGCCACGCCTCGGCCGGCGAGCTGCTGTACTTCTACAACATCTGCCGTCCGAAGAACCTGATGCCGGTCCACGGCGAATGGCGCCACCTGCGCGCCAACGCCGAACTGGGCGCCTTGACCGGCGTCCCGCACGACCGCATCGTCATCGCCGAGGACGGCGTCGCCGTCGACCTCGTCGAGGGCAAGGCCAAGATCTCCGGCAAGGTCCAGGCGGGATACGTCTACGTCGACGGCCTCTCCGTCGGTGACGTCGGCGAACCCGCGCTCAAGGACCGCAAGATCCTCGGTGACGAGGGCATCATCTCGGTCTTCGTGGTCATGGACTCGTCCACCGGCAAGATCACGGGTGGTCCCCATGTCCAGGCCCGCGGCTCCGGCATCGAGGACTCCGCCTTCGGCGAGGTGATCCCGAAGATCACGGAGACCCTGGAGCGCTCGGCCCAGGACGGTGTCGTCGAACCCCACCAGATGCAGCAGCTCATCCGCCGCACGCTGGGCAAGTGGGTCTCCGACACCTACCGACGCCGGCCGATGATCCTGCCCGTGGTGGTGGAGGTCTGACGGTCCGCCGGACCGCGCGCACGAGCGAACCTGGAGCGGGGCGCCTCGATTTGCATCGGGGCGCCCCGCTCCAGTACGTTTACGACTCCTCCCGATCGGGCACCCGACCACCTCGTGCGTCGGAACCGTCGCCCGGCAGGGGAGGGGAAATCCGACTCAGAATCTCTGATAAAGTCGGAACCGCCGGAAAGGGAAACGCGAAAGCGGGACCCCGGAAAGCACCGAGGAAATCGGGTCGGAAAGATCTGATAGAGTCGGAAACGCAAGACCGAAGGGAAGCGCCCGGAGGAAAGCCCGCGAGGG
>NZ_JBHWHX010000100.1:0-5676 GCF_042732315.1 Streptomyces sp. NPDC059787 | reverse complement strand
GCGCACACATGTGTGCGCGACCCACCCCCCGGTGGCGCGGTCCTCGTCAGGCGGTCGGCGGTGTGCCGTGGGTGTGGAACGACGCGATGGTCTTCAGGCCCCAGGCCTGCCCCTTGGCCCGCTCCGCCTCGGTCCAGGTGACCAGCGGCCAGTCGGGCGCCAGCACCAGGCGGGTGAGCGGGTTGCACAGTTCGATGCGGTTGCCGCCCGGCTCGTAGACGTAGAGGAAGAACGTCTGCTGGATGGCGTGCTTGTGCGGGCCCGTCTCGATGAACACGCCGGTGTCGATGGCGAGGTCGGCGGCGCGCAGGATGTCCTCACGGGTGTCGGCCGCGAAGGCGATGTGGTGCAGCCGCCCGGAGGAACCGGTCCAGTCCTCGGTGTAGACGACGTCGTACGACTTGTCGGTGAAGGTCAGCCAACGGGCGGCGATCTTCCCGGAGTCGAGCCGGATCTGCTCGGTGGGCCGGGCGCCGAGGAGCTGTTCCTGGAACTCGGCGTTGGCGAGCACGTCGGCGGCGAGGAAGTTGACGTGGTCCAGGCGGCGGACGCCCACGCCCCGGTTGGGCCTGGCCTGCGGCTGGTTCTTCAGCGCCGGCTTCAGCTCGTCGGGGGCCCGGTAGTGCTCGCTCTCCCAGTACAGGGCGTGCTCGTGGCCGTCGGGGTCGGCGGTGAGGTAGAGCCTGCCGATGCCGGGCTCGTCCTCGACCCACTTCCCGGGCCGGCCCGCCGCCTCCAGGGCGGCCACCCGGCGCTGGAGGGCCTCCTCGCTCGAGGTGCGCAGCGCGAGCCGGCCGAGGCCGGGCCGTTCGCGGGCGGTGAGGACCAGGCTGTGGTGTTCGTAGTCGTCGTAGGTGCGCAGGTGGACGGTGTCGCCGTCCTGGCCGTTGACGGTCAGGCCGAGGTAGTCGGTGAAGAAGGCGACGCTGGCGTCCAGGTCGGGCGTGAAGAGCTGGGCGTGGCCGACATGGGCGATGTCACCGAGCGGCGGAGTCATGGATGCCTCCAGGGCGTTGTGCGGGGATCGGCGCCGTCTCGGCGGACCGGGGGAAGACGGTGCCGTCGAAGATCTTGCGCGCGGTGCGTACGACGGCGGTGCGGCGGACCACGGCGGAGCCGGGGTCGACGTGGACGTCGACCTCCAGGAAACCGGTGGGGTGTTCGACGCGTACCCGGTCGCCGGACCCGGGGAGCTGCGCGATCCCCTCCCCCACCCCGCCCGGGACGCGCAGTCCGGCCGCCACGCTCGCGGCGCCCAGGACGCCGATGGAGGTGTGGCAGCGCACCGGGATGAAGGTGCGGGTGGTGACCGCGCCGCCGTGCCGGGGCGGGGCGAGCAGGGTCAGCTTGGGCACGGTGGCGCCCTCGACGTCCCCGAGGCCCATCAGGTGCCCGGCCGCCAGCCGGATCTCCTTGAGGCGGTCGGCGAGGCTCACGTCCTCCTCCAGGTCCTTGGGCGTCTCGTACCCGGTGACCTTCAGCGCCGCCGCCGGGATCAGCACCACCGGCATGCCGTTGTCGACGCAGGTCACCTCGGTGCCGGCGATCGTGTCGCGGACGTTGCCGGTGGGCAGCAGCGGACTGTCGCCCTGCGGGAACTCGATGACGACCGGGGCGGCCGTGCCCGGCACCCCGGATATCTCGGCGGTACCGGTGTGGTCGACGCGCCCGCCCGGGGTCGGGAAGGTCGCGACGGCGCGTTCACCGGTGTTGAGCATGCGGATGCGTACGGACGTCTCGTCGTCCCCGGCCGGCACCAGCCCGCGCTCGACGGCGAACGGGCCCACTCCGGCGAGGATGTTGCCGCAGTTCTGCCGGTCGGTGACCTCGGGCGTGTCCACGGCGACCTGGAGGAACAGGTAGTCGACGTCCGCGTCCGGGTCGGCCGAGCGGGAGACCACGGCGACCTTGCTGGTCAGCGGGTGGGCACCGCCCAGACCGTCGATCTGGCGCGGGTCGGGGCTGCCCATGATCCGCAGCAGCAGGGCGTCACGGGCGGCGGGATCGGCGGGCAGGTCGTCGGCCAGGAAGTAGCCGCCCTTGGAGGTGCCGCCGCGCATCAGCGTGCAGCGCACCCCGTCGGAGCCGGTCACGGCCGCTCCCCGGCCGCGTACGCGTCGTACGACTGGTAGGTCACGCCCAGTTGCCTCAGTTTCTCGCGCAACCCGTAGCGGTCCAGGCCCAGTTGGCCCTCGATGAAGGCGGCGCGGGCGGCGGCCTCCTTGTTCTCCCGGGCCTCGGACGCCTCGGCCGTCTCCCGGGCCCGCTCGCGGGGGACGACCACCACGCCGTCGTCGTCGGCGACGATCACGTCACCGGGGCGGACGACCTGCCCGTCGACGGAGACCGGCACGTTCACCGAGCCGCCGGTGGCCTTCACCGTGCCCTGCGCGGAGACCGCCCGGGACCAGGCGGCGAAGCCCATCTCGCGCAGTTCCTGCGTGTCGCGGATGCCCGCGTTGATGACCAGGCCGCGCACACCGCGCCGTTGCAGCGCGGTGGCGAACAGTTCGCCGAACATGCCGTCGGTGGACGGGGAGGTGGTGGTGACGACCAGGATGTCTCCCTCGCCGCACTGCTCCACGGCGGCGTGGATCATCAGGTTGTCGCCGGGCCAGGAGAGCACGGTGACCGCGGTGCCCGCGACCCGTACGCCCTGCTGGACCGGCCGTATCCCCGGTCCGAGCAGCCCGGTGCGGCCCATGGCCTCGCTGATCGTGGCCACGCCGTACCCGGCGAGCGCCTCGACGGCCTCGGGATCGGCCTTCGGGGGGTCGGTGACGACGACGCCGCTCATGCCAGCTCCTTCGCGATCTGCGGGTACGGGCGCATGAACGCCTCGGCCATGGTCCTGTGCGGCAGGCCCAGGTTGGGGCCCGCGTTGCGCTTGAGCTGGACGCCTCGGCGGACGGCCAGGTCGGTGTAGTAGTCCCACAGGTGCTGCTGGGCGCCGAGGCACTCCATGGCCGCGCGCTTGGTCTCCCACACCTCGGTGATGTCGAGCAGGACCTCCGGCCTGAAGCCGCTCATCTCGGGCTGGTGCGGCTCGAAGTAGAAGACGGGCGGGGCGCCGATGATCTCGCCCTCGCCCGGGTAGCCGATGGCCTGGGCGAGGACGCGGGCCTCCAGGGCCATGCGGTTGGCGGCCGGGTGGTCACCGTTGTACGGGTCCTCGACGGGGTGGGTGAGCACCACGTCGGGCTGGGTGGCCCGGTAGACCTCGACGAGCCGGTCGGTCAGTTCGGGGGTGGCGGTCAGCGGGTAGTCGCCGGCGTCGAAGAAGCGGACCTCGGCACCGAGGACGGCGGCGGCCTTCTCGGCCTCCGCCCGGCGTATCGCCTTGATCTCCTCCAGCTTCTTCCCCTCGCGCCAGGCCTTGGCCGACTCGCCGCGCTCGCCGAAGGTCAGGCACGCGATGGTGACCTTCTCCCCGCGTGAGGCGGCCAGGGCGACGGCGCCGCCCGCCCGCCACACGAAGTCCCCCGCGTGCGCGGTGACGACGAGCGTCGAACGTGGGACGGCGGCGGGCGCGTTGGCATGCGTCATGACTGAAGATCTCCTTGGTGACAGGTGACGCCCGCCCCGGTGCGTGCGTCAGTCGCGCAGCGCCTCGATCACGCTGGTGAGGTGGGCGCGGACGGCCGCCTCGGCCGCCTGCGGGTCCCTGGCCGCGATCGTCTCGATCATGGCCAGATGCTCGTTCAGGGATTGCTGCGGACGCCCCGGTCGCAGCGCCAGCTGGAAGCGGTGCCGCACCAGTTGGGCGTTGAGCCGCTCCAGGAGTTCCACGGCCGTCAGCTGGCCGGAGAACTCCCGGATCCTGGCGTGGAGTTCGTGATTGAGCTCCGAGTAGGTGAGCGGTTCACCGTCGGCCACGGCCTTACGCATCGACGTGCCCAGGTCCTTGAGCTCGGTGACCTGTGCGTCGGTGACGGCGGCCGCCGCCTTCGCCGCGCAGAGACCTTCGAGGACCAGACGGCATTCGGTGATGGCGACCGCTTCCTCCACGGTCACCACCCGCACCCGTGAACCACGGTTGCGGATCCGCTCCACGAGCCCCTGGGACTCCAGCTCTATCAGCGCGGCCCGGATGCTGGCCCGGGTCACGCCGAACTGCTCGGCGAGTTCGTTCTCCACCAGCCGCTGCGCCGGCGCCATCTCGCCGTGCAGGATCGCCTCCCGCAGCTGCCCGAGCGCAAGCTGTCTGGCCTGCTCCCCGGTGCCCGGACGGGCTTGGTTCGGCATGGTTGCCCTCCCTGAGTGAGTGCCTGTCGAACGTAAATCTAGCCAAACAAGATTGTCAACAATTTTGTTCGCCGTATTGCGGCGGTCGTCTCCGGTACGTGAATTGTCCTGTCAAAAGGTTGACATGACGCCAGGTGCCCGCAGAAGGTGAGCGGACAGGACACGGACCGGGCCGGAGAGAGGCTTTCATGGTGGACGCACTGGGTGTCGCCGTCGTCGGATTCGGCTGGATGGGGCGGGTGCACACCCAGGCGTACGCACGTGTGCGGCACCACTATCCGCAGCTCGCCCTCCGTCCGGAGCTGGTCACGGTCGCCGAGGAGGTGCCGGGCCGGGCCGAGGAGGCCGCCGAGCGGTTCGGGTTCGCCTCGACGACCCGCGACTGGCGGGAGGTGGCCGCCGATCCCCGGGTGCGGGCCGTCAGCATCACCGCCCCGAACTTCCTGCACCGCGAGATCGGTGTCGCGATGGCCGAGGCCGGCAAGCACATCTGGATCGAGAAGCCGGTGGGTCTGGGCGCGGACGACGCCCGCGCGGTCGCGGACGCGGTCGCCAAGGCCGGGGTGCAGGGGACGGTCGGCTTCAACTACCGCAACGCGCCCGCCGTGGAGACGGCCCGCGAGCTGATCGCCTCCGGCGGGATCGGCACGGTCACCCATGTCCGCATCCGGCTCTTCAGCGACTACGCGGCTCACCCGGAGGGGGCGTTGACCTGGCGCTACGAGCGGGAGCGCGGGGGCAGCGGGGTGCTCGGCGACCTGGCCTCGCACGGCGTGGACCTGGCCCGTTTCCTGCTCGGTGACATCGCCTCGCTGACCGCGGACACGGCGGTCTTCCTCCCCCGGCGGGCCCGGCCCGTCGGCGCCACGGCCGGTCACTCCCGCGCGGCCGGCGGCGAACTCGGCCCGGTGGAGAACGAGGACTACGTCAGCTGTCTGCTGCGGTTCGTCTCCGGTGCGCGCGGGGTGCTGGAGGCGTGCCGGGTGTCGGTCGGCGAGCAGAACAACTACGGCTTCGAGGTGCACGGCACCCAGGGGGCGGTGTTCTGGGACTTCCGCCGGATGAACGAACTCGGCGTCAGCAGGGGGACCGGCTACCAGGACCAGCCCGTCAGCACGGTCCACGTCGGCCCGGGGCACGGGGAGTTCGGGGCGTTCCAGCCGGGGGCGGCGAACGCCATGGGGTACGACGACCTGAAGGTGATCGAGGCGTACCGGTTCCTGCGCTCCGTCGCGGAGGGGGTTCCGTACGGGGCCACGTTGACGGACGCGGTGCACAGCGCCACGGTGCTGGACGCGATGGCGCGGTCCGTGGAGAGCGGGGCCCGGGTGGTGCTCTGACATTTCCTCGCCCCCGCCGCCCCTTCCCGTCCCGTCCCTGGGGGCTTCGCCCCCAGACCCCCACGCGCAGTTCCCCGCGCCCCTGAAGGGG
>NZ_JBHWHX010000099.1:0-6654 GCF_042732315.1 Streptomyces sp. NPDC059787 | reverse complement strand
CCCTTGAGGCGGGCGGCGACCGCGGCGGCCTCCTTCTTCTCCTTCTGCTTGACCTCGGTGAAGGAGACGTCGTTCGCGATCATGTCGAAGACCTGCTGGGCGGGCTCCTCCTTGAGGACGACCGTCGCCTTGACCTTCTCGGCCGGGTTGTCGTCCACCGGCACCGTGGCGAAGGTCAGGTTCTTGGTGTTGAGCTTGCCCAGCTCCAGACCGAGGTCCTTGAGCTTGCCGATGCTGTTCAGCTGGGAGTCGACGGTCAGCGCCTCGGTGCCCGCCTCGGCGAGCTTCAGCATCTTGGACGGGCTGGTGAGCGTGTCGTTCGACTTCAGCTTGCGCATCAGCGAGCTGAGGAACTGCTGCTGGATCTCGATGCGGCTCAGGTCGCCGCCGAAGCCCACCGAGTGCCGGGTGCGCACGAAGGCCAGCGCCTGCTCGCCCTCGATGGTGTGCTTGCCCGCCGACAGCTTCAGATGCGAGTCCGGATCGTCGATGTCCTTCGCCAGACACACCTCGACCCCGTCGACGGCCGTGGTCAGCGTCTTGACCGCGTTGAAGTCGGCCACCATGAAGTTGTCGGGGGTGACACCGGTCAGCTCGGTGACGGTCCGCATGGTGCAGCTGGGCGTACGGCCGTCCTGGCCGAGGCTCGTGTTGAAGCGGACGCCGGTGGAGCCGGGGATGACCTTCTCCGTCCCGTCCTCCTGCGTGGTCGGGCAGTCGGGGACGTCGACGATCAGGTCGCGCGGGATGCTGAGCGCGGTCGCGTTGGAGCGGTCCTTGGAGACGTGCAGCAGGATCGTGGTGTCCGCGTGGCCGGCGCTGCCCGCGTCGCCGTAGCCGTCGTTGCCGTCGCCGGTGCGCTTGTCGGTGCCGATCAGCAGGATGTTGATGGCCTTGTCCTTCTGGAAGCCACCGGTGCCCGCGCCGTCGTCGGGGAGGGACTGGATGTTGTCGTTGAGGTGCTCCAGATAGAGGTAGCCGCCGACCGCGGTGGCGAGGACGACGAACGCCATGGTGCCGCCGGTCCACAGCAGGATCCTCTTGCCCCGCGACTTCTTCTTCGCCGGCCGGCGTCCGCGCCGCCCCGGAGCCGGTTCCTCCGGTGCCGTACCGCGGCGTCGCCGCTGGGGCGGGACCTCACGGCCGGGCGCGGCCGTACGACGGCCCTTCGCGCCCTCGGTGGTCTCGCGCGGGGCGGGCCTGCGCGGGCCCGGGACGGTCGGCTGGGGCGCGGAAGGGGGCAGTCGCAGTTCGTATTCGCCGGTATCCGGATTCAGTACCCACTGATCCGCGGGATCGACGTTCTCCGTCCGCTCACGTCCTTGCGTGTCCACGATTGTCCGCATCCTCCGTCGGGGCCACGCGGTGCGCCCTCCCCTCCGGACGACCGGTCTCGGTCACTTCGGTGCGCGCTCCTCCTCACGGCGGGGCCTCTCGGACACCGGCGCACCGGACCGTCACATTAACCGCCCGGTTCGCCGTGGGGCGACGTCGGCCTTGAATTCTCAGCTTCCTTACAGCGGGCAATGCGTGCGTTTCCTGAACCAAGGGCCCATTGTCCCGAGCGGCTCTTGTGCCGGTCTTGGAGTTCGCTTTACCCGCAGATGTCCTCGGCGGCGGAGTTGCCGGAGAACGTGGGCGCCGGAGACACCCCGCCGGGACCGCCGTCCGGTGCGGCGTCCCGCGCGGCCGGCGCGATCGCCACGGGCCGGTCCGCACGCAGCCGGGCGAACAGCTCCTCCGCCGCGGGCTGCGCGAGCTGGTCACGATTGACGTCCCCGGTGTACGGCTCCCGGGGAACAGTGAGGAATCGCACCCGCGCGGTGGGGATCTCACGCAGTCCGCGCGCGAGGTCGTACAGACCCCGCAGGCTGGCCAGCTCCGGATCGGTGGTGAGCGACGAGGTGGCCGCGTCCAGAACGGGATACAGCTTCACCGGATTCAGCAGGACGTCGTTGCCGCTCACCTTGTTGACGAGCGCGCCGAGGAAGCGCTGCTGCCGCTCCATACGGCTGGTGTCGCTGCCGTCGCCGAGGGACTTGCGGGCCCGGACGTAACCGAGCGCCTGCTCCCCGTCCAGCGTCACCCGGCCCGCCGGCAGTCTCAGTTCGGCGTCCTCGTCGTCCACGGGTTCGCGCAGGCACACCTCGACACCGCCCACCGCGTCGACCATGTCCTTGAAACCGTCGAAGTCGACGACGACGTGGTGGTCGACGCGGATGTCCGTGAGTTTCTCGACGGTGCGGATGGTGCAGGCGGAACCGCCCACCGCGAAAGCCGAGTTGAACATCGTGAACACCGGCTCGGAACGCGACCCGTCGGGGCGGCGGCAGCCGGGCACGTCCACCATCAGGTCCCGGGGGACCGACACGGCGGTGGCGCTGCGCCGGCCCGCCGACAGGTGCAGCAGGATCACGGTGTCCGAACGCTCCGTCCCCGCGTCCCGCCCGTAGCGGGCGTTCTCCTCCCCGGAGCGCGAGTCCGAGCCGATCAGCAGGATGTTCCGGGCGTCCTTGACGAGCGCCGTGGGCCGCTCCTCCTCGAACCGCGCGAGTTCGGCGGCCGCCGCCTCGTCCGGGGTGATGTTCCTCTCCAGCTTCCTGTACACCGCCCACCCGGCACCCGTGGCCGCGAGCAGTACGACGACGACGGCGAGCCCGGTGCCGCGCGCCCAGCGCCGCCGCCGGCGCCGGGCCCGACCCCGCCCGCTCGCCGAGGACCCCGCCCCCGGACCGAGGGCACGGCCGCCCCCCGGCTGCGCGGGGGACGCGCCTGCGGTGTCACTCATGACCGGGTCCACCCCTCACTGCGTACGGCGTGCGGTGATGCCGTTGCGTACGACGATGACCCGGGACGGCGGCCGGGGGCGGGTGGTGGTGCGCCGGACGGGGGAGGGGGTGGGGCGGACGGGGGGTGTTGTGGGGGTCGGGTTCCGGCAGGGTGGGTGGCGGTGCCGTTACCGGGTGATGACCGTCACCCGTTCGCCCTCCACCCGCTTGTCCAGGGCGTCGTCCCCGAGGCGGTCCAGGTTGCGGCACAGCACCACGGAGCCGCCGGTCGCCAGTGGTCCGTACAGGCCCGTGTTCAGGCCCTCCCACGTGTCGTACGGCCGTCCTGACAGGATCCGCGAGCCGGGGCCGGTCAGACCGAGCTCCGGCGCCTCGGCCCGGGCCCGCTCGACCACCTCCGCCCCGGTGAACTCCCGGCCCGCCACGATCAGCGCCGGCTCCTCGGGGTCGACCGGCGCGTACGGCACGAAGCGGTCTCCCTGCCCCGGTACCTCGACGGCGTAGTCGGCGAAGCCCTCCGGCGGCTGCGGGAAGCGCCCGCCGAGCGGCCTGAGCGCCAGCGCGATCCTGGCCCCCGAGCAGGCCCGCGCGGCCTCCAGCGACTCCGGCTCCGGACCGCTCACGGCCACGTCCGCCGCCGCCGGGTCCCCGGCCACGTCCGCGACCACGCCCACCGACGCGCACGCCAGCAGCCAGACCGCCGTCTGCCAGTGCGCGGGCAGCAGCAGGGCCACCCGGTCACCGGGCTCCACGGACAGCTCGTCCTGGAGGAGATTGGCGGTCTTGGCCACCCAATTGGCGAAGGTGGCCACGGACAATTCGACGCGTTCGCCCGTGGCGTCGTCGTAGAAGGTCACCAGGGGGCGTCCCGGGTCCGCGGCCAGCGCGGAACTCAGCAGGTCGGCAGGGGTGCGGTCGGTGGCGTTCACCCGCGCAAGCGTACGCGGACCCGTCCGCGCGCACCGCCCGCCGGGGGCACCGGTTCGGGGGAACGCGCCCCGACGGGCCGTCAACTCCCCGATGGACAGATTTGTCTGACTGTGTCCAAGCTCAGGGGCATGCGTGGAATTCTTGCTTCCTCAATCGGTGTCACCTGCGCCGCCGCCCTCGCCCTCCCGCTCGCCCCGCCCGCCGCCGCGGCGGACGCGAGACCGGCGCCGACGGCAGAAGCGGCCACGCGCGCAGCGGTGACGGCCCGGCCCGACGTCCCCGGCAGCACCCAGTCGCTGCCCCTGAGACCCCTCACCCGTGACCGTGCCTCCGGCGCCGCCGTCCTCGGCCTCGCCCCACGGGCCGTACGGCCCTTCTCCCTCCTCGGCGTCGTCTGGGACGACCCCGCCGCCGAACTCCACGGCCGCGTCCAGGTCCGCACCCGGGAGGCCGGCACCGGCGCCTGGTCGGACTGGCGGTACGTCGAGGCGCACTACGCCGACCACGGGGCCGATCCGGGCAGCGCGGAGGGGACCGCGGACGGGGTGCGCGGCGCCACGGCACCGCTGTGGGTGGGGGAGTCGGACGGGGTGGAGATCCGGGTGCTGCCGGAGCCCGGTGAAGGTGAGGGCGTGGGCGAGGGCGAGGGCGTGGACGAGGGCGTGGGCGAGGTGACAGGGGTCGATGAGCCCGGGGGCGGCGACCACTCGGTGCTGCCCTCCGGGCTGCGGCTCGAACTCGTCGACCCGGGGGACGAGGTCCTGGAGGGCCCGCGCACCGGCGTCATGAGCGCCGAGGCGACCGCCGCCTCCGCGGCCAACTCCGCACTCGCACCGCTCGGCAGCCTGGAGATCCCCGAGCTGGACGGCGAGCGGACCCGGCAGGAGTACCTCACCCTGCGCGGGGCCGACCTGACCGAGCAGCAGCGGGCCGAGCCGTACATCGGGCCGCGCCCCGCCGTCGTCACCCGGCGCGGCTGGGGAGCCGACGAGAGCCTGCGGGAGAAGCGGTTCGTGTACACCGGCAAGGTCAAGGCGGCCTTCGTGCACCACACCGCCTCCGGCAACAACTACAAGTGCTCACAGGCCCCTTCGCTCGTCCGCGGGTTCTACCGCTATCACGTACGGAGCCTGGGCTGGCGGGACATCGGCTACAACTTCCTCGTCGACAAGTGCGGCAGGATCTACGAGGGCCGGGCCGGGGGAGTGGCGAAGCCGGTCAAGGGGGCCCACACCATGGGCTTCAACACCAACACCACGGGCATCGCGGTGATCGGTTCCTACGGTTCCAAGAAGCCGTCCTCCTCCGCCGTGAAGGCCGTCGCCCGGCTCACCGCGTGGAAACTCGGACTGCACGGGATGAATCCGCGCGCCAAGACATATCTGAAGTCCGGCGGTGGCAATCTCTACCGAAAAGGTAAGAAGGTACGACTGAACGTGATCTCCGGTCACCGGGACGGGTTCAACACCTCGTGCCCAGGGGGGAAGCTCTACAAGAAGCTCGGCACCGCGCGCTCCACCGCGGCCCGCTACCAGGGCCGCTGAGGCGGGCCGGGCGCTCCTTCCTGCCGGAGCCGGTCTGCATACACTGGCCGGCCGAAAGACAGTTCGGCCGGTCCCGGCAGGAAGCAGAGACGACAGGTGACAGAAGCGATCCTCCTGGTCGGCGGCAAGGGCACGCGGCTGCGACCGCTCACGGTGCACACGCCCAAACCCATGGTCCCGGCGGCCGGGGTGCCTTTCCTCACGCACCAGCTGGCGAGAGCGAGAGCGGCGGGCGTCGAGCACATCGTCCTGGCCACGTCCTACCTGGCCGAGGTCTTCGAGCCGTACTTCGGCGACGGGGCGGCCCTGGGGCTGCACATCGAGTACGTGACGGAGGAGGAGCCGCTCGGTACGGGCGGCGCCATCCGGAACGTCGCGTCCCGGCTGCACTCCGGGCCGGACGAGCCGGTACTGATCTTCAACGGGGACATCCTGACGGGGCTGGACATCCGGGCGCTGGTGCGGACGCACGAGACGACCGGCGCGGACGTCTCGCTGCACCTGACGAAGGTGACGGACCCACGGGCGTACGGGCTGGTGCCCACGGACGGTACGGGGAGGGTGCTCGCCTTCCTGGAGAAGCCGCAGACACCGGAGGAGATCGTCACCGACCAGATCAACGCGGGGGCGTACGTGTTCCGCCGGTCGGTGATCGACACGATCCCGGCGGGGCGGGCGGTGTCGGTGGAGCGGGAGACGTTCCCGGGGCTGCTGGCGGCGGGGGCGCACCTGCAGGGGATGGTCGACTCCACGTACTGGCTGGACCTGGGGACCCCGGCGGCCTTCGTACGGGGCTCGGCGGATCTGGTGCTGGGCCGTGCGCCGTCACCGGCGGTGCCCGGACGCTGCGGGGACCGGCTGGTGCTGCCCACGGCGACCGTGGCGCCGGACGCGAAGCTGGCGGGCGGGACGGTGGTGGGCGAGGGCGCGTTCGTGGCGGAGGGCGCGCGCGTCTTCGGCAGCACGATCCTGCCGGGGGCGGTGATCGAACCGGGCGCGGTCATCACCGACTCGCTGATCGGTACGCGGGCACGGGTGGGCGAACGCTCGGTCCTCACCGGCACGGTCATAGGCGACGGCGCGACCATAGGCCCCCGCAACGAACTCCGCGAGGGCGCCCGAGTCTGGTGCGACGCGACGATCCCGGCGGGAGCAGTCCGCTTCTCCTCGGACCAGTAACACCCGCGCCACAACGTCCGGTCCGGTGGGCGGGATGCCCGCGCCACAACGTCCGGTCCGGTGGGCGGGATGCCCGCGGTGCGGCCTTCGGTCCGGTGGGTGGGATGCCCGCGGCGCAGCGTTCGGTTCGGTGGGGGTTGGGGTAGCGCCTGCGGTCGGTGGGTGGGTCGGGGCCGGGTCGGGGGTGTCCGTCCTCGGACTGGCGCGGAACA
>NZ_JBHWHX010000098.1:0-7165 GCF_042732315.1 Streptomyces sp. NPDC059787 | reverse complement strand
TGGTACTGCAGGGGGGACCCTGTGGGAGAGTAGGACGCCGCCGAACAAATATTGGGAAAACCCCGCACCGTACCGGTGCGGGGTTTTCTGCGTTTAGGGTCAGGAGTATGCGCTATGACCTGGTCCTCTTCGACAACGACGGTGTTCTCGTCGACAGTGAGCCGATCTCCAACCGGCTCCTGGCCGCCTATCTCACCGACCTCGGCCATCCGACCTCGTACGAGGACTCCATCCGTGACTACATGGGTTCCGCCATGCATCGCGTGCACGATCTCGTCGAGGAACGGACCGGGCAGCGGTTGCCGGCGGACTTCGACGACGTGTTCCACGCCCGGGTCTTCGCCGCGTTCGAGCGGGAGTTGAAGCCGGTGGCCGGCGCCATGGACGTACTCGAGAAGCTGACCGCCGACGGGGTGCCGTACTGCGTGGCCTCGTCCGGGAGCCATGAGCGGATCCGGGTGGGGCACCGCACGACGGGGCTCGACCGGTGGTTCGACGACGAGCGGATCTTCAGCTCGCAGGATGTCGGGCGGGGAAAGCCGGCACCGGATCTGTTCCTGTACGCGGCCGAGCGGATGGGCGTGGCGCCCGAGCGGTGTGTGGTCGTCGAGGACAGTCCGCTGGGCGTCCAGGCGGCGGTCGCGGCCGGGATGGACGTGTACGGGTTCACCGCGATGACGCCCGCCGGGAAGCTCTCCGGGGCCACAGGACTCTTCGAGGACATGCGGAAGTTGGCCGCACTGCTCGACGGGGACCCGAGCTGAAACTGAGCCCAACTCATCTTTGACCGGATCTACCCACCGGTACCCCCGAGCCCTACGCTCGCCGCCATGACTGATGTGCTGCGGCGCGGCAGGGCCTCGCTGGCGTTCAGCTTCCTTGTGCAGGGCGTCGCCTTCGCTCTGCTCGTGACGCGGATCCCGGCCGTCCAGGACCGGTACGGGGTCTCCGACGCGCTGCTGCCGGTCTTCCTCGCCGCCGTACCCATCCTGGCGGGCGTCGGGAGTGTCACCACGGAGCGGCTGGTGAAGCGGGTGCCGCCGAGCCGGGTGCTGCGGTGGTCGCAGCCGGTGGTGCTGCTGGCGCTGCTGGGTGTCGGAGCGGGCGAGCACATGGCGGGGCTCGGCGTGGCGCTGGCCGCGTTCGGGCTGGCCGTGGGTGCGCTGGACGCGTCGATGAACATGCTCGGGGTGAGTCTGCAGCGGGCGTACGGGCGCAGCATCATGCTGAGCTTTCATGCCGCGTACAGCGCGGGCGGGATCGTCGGGGCGTCGCTCGCGTGGGCGGGGGCGCACTGGGATCTGGCGTTGTGGGTGTCGTATCTGCCGGTGGTGCTGGTGCTGCTGCCGGCCGCGCTGGTCGGGAGCCGGTGGTACGTCGACGGGGGTGAGGAGCAGGGGGCCCCGGAGAACGCGAAGGGCGGGCACACGACCGGCGGCCTCAAGTGGCTGTTGCCGTTGTGCCTGGTGATGACGGTGGCGTACATCGGGGACTCGACGGTCTCCAACTGGAGTGCGAAGTACCTCCAGGACGTGCTGGGGAGTTCGGAGCAGCTCGCGACCGTTCCGTACAACGTCTACATGGTCACCACGCTGCTGGGGCGGGCGATCGGGGACGTCGGGGTGCGGCGGTTCGGGGCCGTGGCGGTGGTGCGGGCGGGGGCGCTGGTGGCGGTGGCGGGGTTCGCCGTGGTGGCCGGTGCGTCCGGTGCGTGGGTGGGGATGCTGGGGTTCACGCTGCTGGGGCTCGGGTTGTGTGTGCTGGTGCCGCAGACCTTCGCGGCGGCGGGGCGGCGGGCTGCCGAGCGTGATGGCCCCGGGGCTTCGGACGCGGCCGTCGCACGGCTCAATGTCTTCAATTATGTGGGTTTTCTGATCGGTTCGCCGTTGGTCGGGGCGCTCGGCGACGCCTGGAGCTACCGCGGGGCGATGCTTGTGCCGATGGTGTTGGTGCTGGTGACGCTCGTGTACGCCAGGTCGTTCGCCGCCGAACCGGACCGATACGGTGTCGGGCATGAGCGGGCGCGTACAGCTGATGTGGGACGAGGCAGTAACGGGCTATGACTTCGGCCGGGACCATCCGATGGACCCGGTCCGGCTGGCGCTGACCCGGAGTCTGGTCGGTGCCCTCGGGCTCGACCGTGAGGTGGAGGTGGTCGCCGCGAAGGCGGCCGGGGAGTCGACGCTGCGGCTCGTCCACCGGGAGGACTACATCGAGGCGGTGCGGGCCGCCTCGGCCGATCCGGCGGCGGCGGACCAGTCGTACGGGCTGGGGACGATGGACGATCCCGCGTTCGCCGGGATGCACGAGGTGTCGGCGCTGATCGCGGGGCAGTCGGTGGGTGCGGCGGAGGCGGTGTGGCGCGGGGACGTGCCGCACGCGGTGAACTTCGCGGGCGGGCTGCACCACGCCATGCCGGGCGCGGCCTCCGGTTTCTGCGTGTACAACGACGCCGCGCTGGCGATCGCCCGGCTGCTGGAGCTGGGCGCGGAGCGGGTCGCGTACGTCGACGTCGACGTGCATCACGGGGACGGGGTGCAGGCGGCGTTCTGGGAGGACCCGCGGGTGCTGACGATCTCGCTGCACGAACATCCGCGGACGCTGTTCCCGCAGACCGGGTGGCCGGAGGAGACGGGGGCGGACAGTGCGGAGGGCAGCGCGGTCAACGTCGCGCTGCCGGCCGGGACCGGGGACGCGGGGTGGCTGCGGGCGTTCCACTCCGTCGTACCGGAGCTGATCGCGGACTTCCGGCCGCAGGTGCTGGTGACGCAGCACGGGGCCGACACGCACTTCGAGGATCCGCTGGCGCATCTGGCGGTGTCGCTGGACGCGCAGCGGGCCGTGCAGGTGGCGTGCCACGAGCTGGCGCACGAGTACGCCGACGGGCGGTGGGTGGCGCTGGGCGGTGGTGGTTACGCGGTGGTGGAGGTCGTGCCGCGGTCCTGGACCCATCTGGTGGGCATCGCGGCCGAGCGGCCGGTGGAGCCCACGACGGTGATCCCCGAGGGCTGGCGGCAGGAGGTGTACGCCCGGACCCGGCAGCCGGCGCCGCGGCGGATGACGGACGGGCGGTGGCCGGTCTCCTGGGCCGCGTGGGACGAGGGGTACGACCCGGCGGACCGTCTGGACCAGGCGATCCTGGCGTCGCGGCGCGCGGTGTTCCCGCTGCGGGGGCTGCTGGCCTGACGCCCGTACGGCCGTACGGGCGGTCCGTTACGCCGACCGTGCGGTGTTCCGCGGTTCCGCACGCACCCCGCACGCGCATCCCGCACCATCGCTACCGTGCAGACCACCGCCGAGCTTCGTGCGCATCTCCTCGCTGCCCGGCTCGCCGGGGTCGTGGGCACCACGCGGGAGGAGAGCCTGCGGAGCTACCGGCTGTTCGCGGTCCGGGATCCGCGTCTTCTGATCGGGTTGGACCCGGAGTGGGTATGGGGTGAGCGGGAATTGCTCGCTCTGATGGCGGACCGGTGCGGGGTTTCGGCCGAT
The DNA here is from genome assembly GCF_042732315.1 of Streptomyces sp. NPDC059787. Classification (NCBI taxonomy): domain Bacteria; kingdom Bacillati; phylum Actinomycetota; class Actinomycetes; order Kitasatosporales; family Streptomycetaceae; genus Streptomyces; species Streptomyces sp. NPDC059787. Next base: position 3,676 of record NZ_JBHWHX010000098.1, on the reverse strand, counting down.
CCCGCGCACACCTTCGGCCATGATGTGATCGACCCCGAGCGGACCCTGGCCGCCCTGGACGCCTTCGCGGAGCGGCTGGCGGTCGCTGCGGAGCGTGGCGGGCCGGTGCTGCTCGGCACCGGTCATCCGCACCGGTTGCTCGGCTTCTACGCCGCTCTGGCAGACGCGTTGTCGGCGGCGGGATGTGCCGTCCTCACCCCCGCGAAGGGTCGCTGTGTCGACATAACGACCCGGTTCGGTCTACGCACGTGCAACCTCGACTACGTGCGAGGAGTCGGGCTCGTCCGGGGCGCGACCGCGGAACGCCCCGGTTGTGAGCCGGGCGCACACACGCACTCCCCCCTCCCGGTTCGGGCCGCGCTCGCCGCGGCGGCCGACGTCGGCGGGCCGCTTCCGGAGTTGGTGATCGGTGACCACGGATGGGTCTGCGGGGCAGGTCAGCTGGGGTTCGAGGCCGTCGGGCCGGCCGATGTGAACGACCCCGCGCCGTTCGTCGGCGAGGCCGAGGGGACCGTATCCCTCGTCGTTCCACTTGATGACGGCGTGCGGTCCGATCACTACCTGCCGCTGGCCCGCTACGTACTCAATCGAGCGTGTCTGTCACAGTAGGCCGCCGATGGGTGCACCTCTTCCCCACTCGCATCACCCGCCCCTACATTGGGGAGTGAGCACGCAGCGACGAAGAGTCACCGGAAGGGGAAGCCGGTGGCCGTCGAGTGCGGAAGGTGCAGGTGTGTCATGGCTGCAGCTGGCGAGAGGCCTCTGAACGAGGTTCAGTTCCTTACCGTGGCGGAAGTCGCCTCGGTGATGCGAGTGTCGAAGATGACCGTGTACCGGCTGGTGCACAGCGGTCATCTGCCCGCGATCCGGGTGGGGCGGTCCTTCCGCGTCCCGGAGCAAGCGGTTCACGAGTACCTCCGCGAGAGCTACGTGGGGGTGGAAACCGCCTGACGGCGATCCGGGGAGGTCCGTACCGGGCACTCACGGGCCTCCCCGGTCACCTCGATTACGGTCTCAGCGCTCGGGCGGGTAGGCTAGCCCCTCGTAGGTCGTGTGGGCCCATGGCGCCCAAACACCGAGTGATGAGAAGTGAGCGAGGGTAGTCGTGGGCTCTGTTATCAAGAAGCGGCGCAAGCGGATGGCCAAGAAGAAGCACCGCAAGCTGCTCAAGCGCACGCGCGTTCAGCGTCGCAACAAGAAGTAAGCGACAGCGCGAGAGCGTGTCCAGTGGCCCCCCACCGCACTCCGGTGGGGGGCCACTGCCATTCGTACGTCCGGGGCTGTCGTCACTTCAAGCATCCGGTCGGCACCACAGAGCGACGGGGACCCGATAGGTTGGCCGTCGGGAGCAGGGCGAGAGGAAGGCGCTGATCTTGGGAAAGGTCGTGCTCGTGACCGGGGTGGCCCGTCAGCTGGGGGGTCGTTTCGTCCGGCGGATCCTGCGCGATCCGGAGGTGGACCGGGTCGTCGGCGTGGACGCGGTCCCGCCCGAGCACCACCTGGGCGGCGCCGACTTCGTCCAGGCGGACATCCGCCAGCCCACCGTCGCGCGGGTGCTGGCCGAGTCGGGCGCCGACACGGTCGTCCACCTCGACGTGACCGGCACGCCGCTCGGCAGCGGCGGCCGGACCGCGCTGAAGGAGACCAACGTCATCGGCACCATGCAGCTGCTGGGTGCCTGCCAGAAGTCCCCGAACATCAAGCGGCTGGTCGTGAAGTCCAGTACGAACGTCTACGGTTCCGCGCCCCGCGATCCGGCGGTGTTCACCGAGTCGACCCCGCCCAAGTCGCTGCCCAGCGGCGGCTTCGCGAAGGACGCGGTCGAGGTCGAGGGGTATGTGCGCGGCTTCGCGCGGCGCCGTCCGGACGTCGCCGTGTGCGTGCTGCGGTTCGCCAACATCCTGGGCCCGGCCGCGGACAGCCCGCTCGCCTCGTACTTCTCGCTGCCGGTGCTGCCGACCGTGTTCGGCTACGACCCCCGGCTGCAGTTCGTGCACGAGGACGACGTCGTCGAGGTGCTGCGGATCGGCTCGCACGAACCGAGGCGCTCCACGCTCAACAGCGGGACCTTCAACATCGCCGGCGACGGTGTGCTGCTGCTCTCGCAGTGCTCGCGGCGGCTGGGCCGGCCGACGGTGCCGCTGCTGCTTCCCGCGGTCACCTGGGCGGGCTCGCTGGTGCGTACGCTGGGGATGACGGACTTCTCGCCCGAGCAGATCCGGCTGCTCACGCACGGGCGGGTGGTGGCGACGGACCAGATGCGGGAGACGCTGGGCTTCACCCCGAAGTACTCGACTGCCGAAACGTTTGCGGACTTCGTGCGCAGTCGCGGTCCCGGGCTGCTTCCGCCGGAGAGGCTCGCGAGGGCCGTCGACCGGATCGCCGCGCTGCCCCTGCCGGGCAGCGGTCACCCCCCGACGCAGAGCGCCAACTGAGGAGCGCAGCAACGATGGCGGACGCCAAGGTCATTCCGTTCGACGACGACCACCGCTCGCGTGGGGGTGCCGCGCAGCGCCCGTCGCGTCGCCGGGGCGCGGGGAGCCGGCGCCAGGGCGGGGCGCGGCCCGCGGCGGTCGGGGAGGTTCAGCCACTGCCGGGTGTGGCGTCCGTGCAGGATGATGATCCGGTGAGCGGTGAGGACGAGCAGCCCCAGGAGCCGGCCGCCGAGGGCTCCGGTGACGGTGATGGCGGCACCGGCGGCCTGGAGCGGCGGGTCGCGAGCGGGCTGGCGTTCCTGCGCCGCCGGCTCACGGGGGACTACGACGTCGACGACTTCGGTTACGACGAGGAGCTCACCGACCAGGTCCTGATGTCCCTGCTGCGGCCGGTGTACGAGAAGTACTTCCGGGTCGAGGTGAAGGGCATCGAGAACATCCCCTCGGAGGGCGGCGCGCTGATCGTCGCCAACCACTCGGGGACGGTGCCGGTGGACGCTCTGATGATGCAGGTCGCCGTCCACGACCACCATCCGGCCGGGCGTCATCTGCGGCTGCTCGCGGCGGACCTGGTGTTCATGCTGCCCGTGGTCAACGAGCTCGCCCGCAAGCTCGGGCACACCCTGGCGTGTGCGGAGGACGCCGAGCAGCTGCTCGGGCAGGGGGAGCTGGTGGGGGTGATGCCGGAGGGGTTCAAGGGCATCGGGAAGCCGTTCGGCGAGCGGTACAAGTTGCAGCGGTTCGGGCGTGGCGGGTTCGTCTCCACGGCGCTGCGGCAGGGCGTGCCGATCATTCCGTGCTCGATCGTCGGGGCGGAGGAGATCTACCCGATGATCGGCAACGCGAAGACGTTGGCGCGGGTGCTGGGCTTTCCGTACTTTCCGCTGACGCCGACGTTTCCGTGGCTGGGGCCGCTGGGGGCGATTCCGCTGCCGACGAAGTGGACGATTCAGTTCGGTGAGCCGATTTTGACGGATGGGTATCCGTTGGAGGCGGCGGATGATCCGATGCTGATGTTCAATCTGACCGATCAGGTTCGGGAGCAGATTCAGCACACGCTGTACAAGTTGCTGGTGCAGCGCAGGTCGGTGTTCTTCTAAAGGGGCTCCCCTTTGCCCCCGGGGCGCTGGACGCGGGAGAGCTCGGTGCGGTGGGTTGTGCGGCGGGTGCGGGCCGGTTGTGGTTGTTCGCGCAGTTCCCCGCGCCCCTGGTGTGCGCAGTTCCCCGCGCCCCTTGAGGGG
>NZ_JBHWHX010000097.1:0-7345 GCF_042732315.1 Streptomyces sp. NPDC059787 | reverse complement strand
GTGGCCCCCCCCCCCCCCCCCCCGCGCGGCCCCCGCTCTACACCCCCCGCCCCCGGGGGGGGGGGGGGGGGGGGGCGGGCCCCCCCCCCCCCCGGGATGGGACGGGTAGGGGTGGCGGGGGCGAAAAAACCCTCACCCTCACCCACCCACCCCGCCGTCCAGCCAGTGCGCACGCCCGATCCCGATCAACCGCATCCGGCGCACCGCCGTCCGGAACACCCGCTCCCGCGCCCCCGCCCCACCCGCCGGCGCCTCCAGAAACAGCGACGCGGTCCCCAGCATCTGATCCACGTACAGCTGAGCCAGCATCACCAGATCCTCCTCCCCCCACCCCGCGGACACCGGATCCTCCGCCAGCGCCTCTCCCACCTCCACGGCGAACAGCGCCAGCTGATCCCGTATCGCCGCCCGCACCACCTGCACCCCACCGTGCCGCTCCCGGGCGATGAACCGCACATGCGCCGGATGCGCGTCGACATGCCCCGCGATCAACTCGACGGCCCGCGCGATACGTTCCTCACCGTCCCCGGTCGTGGTCACGATCGTCCGGATCATCGGGTGCAGACTGCCCAGCGCCTCCTCGACCAGCGCCACCCCCAGATCCTCGATGGACCGGAAGTGCCGGTAGAAGGCGGTCGGCGCCACCCCCACCGCACGGGTGACCTCACGCAGCCCCAGACTGCTCAGACTCTGCTCCTCCAGCAGCTCCAGCGCCGCGTCGAGCAGCGCCCGCCGTGTCTTCTGCTTCTGGGCCTGCCGGACGCCGAGGGTGTGACTCATGCCATGCAGTCAACAACTGTTCTCCGTCATTGGAAAGCCATGGCCCGCGCTAACCTGGGAACTCAGTGAACAACTGTAACCACAACCGTTCACCGAACCTGGGGGATCCATCCATGCTGTTCCTCGTCGCCACGCTCCTCCTGCTGGGCGTCGTCCTGGGCGCCGTCGTCCACGCCCCGCTCTCCTTCTCTCTCGCCGCCGGTGCCGTCATCGTCGTATGGCTCGGCGTCTTCGCCCTGCGCGAGCGCCACGGCCGCGGACACCGCGGCTCGGCGCACTGACCCGTACCAGGCCGTTCGAACCCCGTCCCTCCGACCGTGGGAGCCGATCATCATGTACCTGACCGCACCGGCCGCCCGACGCACCGGTTTCCGTGACGCCGACGGCATGGCCGTCGCGTCCTTCGTCCTGGGCCTGCTGGGCCTGCTCGTCCTCAACGTCGTCCTCGGCCCGACCGCCGTCGTGCTGGCGGCCGTGGCGCTGTGGCGGGGCACGACCCGGCGCGGCCGCGCCTTCCTGGGGCTCGGACTCGGCGTCGCCGACCTCCTCGTCCTCGCCGCGTTCGTCCAGGCGGACAACACGATCTCGTGGAGCTTCTGAGCGGGCGGCGCATCCCGGCCAACCGCGATCCGTGGCCGCTGCACGGGGCCCCGTAGAATCGGCCCCACCATGGCTTACCTCGACCACGCCGCGACCACCCCGATGCTTCCCGAGGCGGTCGAGGCACTCACCGCGCACCTGGGCGTCACCGGCAACGCCTCCTCCCTCCACGCGGCCGGCCGCCGCGCCCGGCGCACCGTCGAGGAGGCCCGCGAAACCCTCGCCGAGGCCCTCGGCGCCCGGCCCAGCGAGATCGTGTTCACCTCCGGTGGAACCGAGGCCGACAACCTCGCCGTGAAGGGGCTCTACTGGTCCCGCCGCGCCGCGGACCCGGCCCGCACCCGGGTCCTCGCCAGCCCCGTCGAGCACCACGCCGTCCTCGACGCCGTCCACTGGCTCGGCGAGCACGAGGGCGCCACCGTCGAGTACCTGCCGGTCGACCCCCACGGCCGGGTCCACCCGGACACCCTGCGCGAGGCCATCGCCCGCGACCCCGACGACGTCGCCCTCGCCACCGTCATGTGGGCCAACAACGAGATCGGTACGATCCTGCCGGTCCGCGAACTCGCCGAGACCGCCGCCGAGTTCGGCGTGCCGCTGCACTCCGACGCGGTCCAGGCCTTCGGCCAGGTCCCGGTGGACTTCGCCGCGTCGGGGCTCGCCGCGATGACCGTGTCCGGCCACAAGATCGGCGGCCCGTACGGCATCGGCGCACTGCTCCTGGGCCGCGAGCACACCCCCGTGCCCGTACTGCACGGCGGCGGCCAGGAGCGCCACGTCCGCTCCGGCACCCTCGACGTCCCCGCCGTCGCCTCCTTCGCGACCGCCGGACGGCTCGCCGCCGAGCAGCAGGAGTGGTTCGCCCGCGAGATCGGCAAACTGCGCGACGACCTGGTCGCCGCGGTCCGCGAGGCCGTACCGGAGGCCGTCCTCGGCGGTGATCCCGCGCCCGGGGGGCGTCTTCCGGCCAATGCGCACTTCACCTTTCCCGGCTGTGAGGGCGACTCACTGCTGCTTCTCCTGGACGCGCAGGGCATCGAGTGCTCCACCGGATCCGCCTGTACCGCCGGTGTGGCCCAGCCCAGCCACGTCCTCCTGGCCACCGGGGTGGATCCCGATCTTGCCCGCGGGACCCTGCGTTTCTCCCTGGGCCATACCTCCACGGAGGCCGACGTGGAGGCGTTGGCCAAGGCCATCGGACCGGCGGTGGAACGGGCTCGGGCGGCCGGGCTGACGTGAGGGGTGGTTTCGCCCCCTCCGCCCCTTCCCTTCCCGTCCCGGGGGGCTACGCCCCCAGACCCCCTTCGCGCCACGCGGCGGAGCCGCATGTCGGCACGGCCCCGCGCCCCCGAAGGGCCGTCCCTGGGGGGCCGCGCCCCCGGACCCCCTTCGCGCCACGCGGCGGAGCCGCTCGCCGGCACGGCCCCGCGCCCCTAGGGGAGCGCCTTGGTGTCCGGTTCCGTCTGCGTGGTGCGGGCCGCGCGGACCAGCTTCATGTAGCGGTCCCAGTCCCAGTGGGGGCCCGGGTCGGTGTGGTCCGTGCCCGGGACCTCGATGTGGCCGATGATGTGGTCGCGGTCGGCCGGGATGTCGTAGCGGGCGCATATTCGGGCCGTGAGACGGGCCGACGCCTCGTACATCTCGTCCGTGAAGTCCTCGGGGCGGTCCACGAAGCCCTCGTGCTCGATGCCCACGCTGCGCTCGTTGTAGTCGCGGTTGCCCGCGTGGTAGGCCACGTCCAGCTCGCGGATCATCTGGGTGATACGGCCGTCCTGGCCGACGATGTAGTGCGTGGACGCCTTGTGCCCCGGGTCCTGGAACGCCTGCACCGCGCTGTCGAAGCTGCCCTGGGTGACATGGACGATCACCATGTCGACGCCGAAGTCGTCCGGCCGGTCCGCGCGGCGCCAGTTGGCGTCCGAGGCCGCCACCCAGCGGGCGCCCGCGTAGTCCACCGCGCCCTGCTCGCGCGGCTTCTCGACGCCCGGCATACGCCACCACAGCCGCGCCAGCTCGTCCCGCGCCAGCACCGCGGTGCCCGCCGCTGCCGCCACCCCGCCCACGATCAGGGCCCGCCGCCCGATGCGCCGGTCCCCGTCCTCGGATGCCTTCTGTGCCCCCATGTGATCGTGAACGGATACCCGGCGGCCGTGGTTCCCGTCCCCCCGTACCCTGGAGGGGTTATGACTGAGACCTCGCAGCGCTCCCGCCCCCTCCGCGTCCTGGCCGCCATGTCCGGCGGAGTCGACTCCGCCGTCGCCGCCGCCCGCGCGGCCGAAGCGGGCCACGACGTGACCGGCGTCCACCTCGCGCTCTCCGCGAACCCGCAGTCGTTCCGTACCGGCGCGCGGGGCTGCTGCACCATCGAGGACTCGCGCGACGCCCGCCGCGCCGCCGACGTCATCGGCATCCCGTTCTACGTGTGGGACCTCGCCGACCGCTTCCGCGAGGACGTCGTCGAGGACTTCGTCGCCGAGTACGAGGCCGGCCGCACCCCCAACCCGTGCCTGCGCTGCAACGAGAAGATCAAGTTCGCCGCCCTGCTGGACAAGGCGCTGGCGCTCGGCTTCGACGCGGTCTGCACCGGCCACTACGCCCAGGTGGTCCTGCGCGAGGACGGCACCCGCGAACTGCACCGCGCCTCCGACATGGCCAAGGACCAGAGCTACGTCCTCGGCGTGCTCGACGACCGCCAGCTCGCCCACGCGATGTTCCCCCTCGGTGACACGGTCACCACCAAGGAGGAGATCCGCGCGGAGGCCGAGCGCAGGGGGCTCGCGGTGGCCAAGAAGCCCGACTCGCACGACATCTGCTTCATCGCCGACGGCGACACCCAGGGCTTCCTCGCGGGCCGCCTCGGCAAGGCCGAGGGCGACATCGTCGACGAGTCCGGCACCAGGGTCGGCACCCACGAGGGCGCGTACGGCTTCACCATCGGCCAGCGCAAGGGCCTGCGGATCGGCACCCCCGCCCCCGACGGCAAGCCCCGCTACGTCCTCGACATCTCCCCGGTGACCAACACGGTCACCGTCGGCCCCGCGGCGGCCCTCGACGTCACCGCCCTCACCGCCGTCAAGCCCCGCTGGTGCGGCGCCGCCCCGTCCGGCCCCGGCACCTACACGGCGCAACTGCGCGCCCACGGCGGCGAGACCGGGGTGACGGCGGAACTCGTCGACGGGGAACTCCGGGTGAGCTTCACCGAACCCGTCCGCGGCGTCGCCCCCGGCCAGGCGATCGTCCTGTACGACGGCACCCGCGTGGTCGGCTCGGCGACGATCGCGTCGACGGTGCGGGCGACGGCCGGCGTGGCCTGAAGGCGCTCCTTCGGGCCCGGCGGGGCGCTCACCGCGTGAAGAAGTCCGCCAGGACCGGGGCCAGGACGTCCGGTTCGACCATGTGGGTCTGGCCCTCCAGGGTGCGGTACGTGCCCCGGGGGACGGACTCGGCGATCGCCCGCGCGGCCTCACGCATCCACGCCGGGCTCGCGTCGCCCGCGATCGACAGCACCGGGACGCGGATCGACGCCAGCAGCCCGCGCGGGACGCTCCCGTCGCCCATCACGGCGTCGTCGTACGCGAGGCTCGGCGCGATCGACTCCATCCCGGCCCACATCGGTGACTGCCGCGCGCCCCGGACGACGTCCTCGCCGAGGCCGGTCAGCCGCAGGAAAAGCTCCACCGCGTCCCCGCGCCGCCCCTCGGCGAGCGCCGCCGTCAACCGCTCGGTGTACCGAGCCCGCTCCCCGAGATCCTCTTCGGACATCGCGTACGGCGTCTCGTACACGGAGACGTGGTGCACCGGAAGTCCGCTCGCCGCCGCCCTGAGCGCCAGCGCGCCGCCCGAGGAGACGCCGTGCAGCGCGGCCTCGCCGCCCACCGCCTCGATCAGCGCCGCCAGGTCCTCGATCTCGCGTTCCACCGCGTACGGCGCTGTGTCCCCGCTCACGCCCCGACCCCGGCGGTCGTACACGACCACCTGGAACCGCTCCGACAGGAGAGCCGCCAGCGGCGCCGCCGTGGCACCCGTCGACATCGCGCCGCTGACGAGAACGATCGTGGCACCCCGCCCGGCGCTCTCGTACGCCAGGGAGGTGCCGTCACGCGAAGAGATGTTCTTGTCCATGTCACGCCAGACTGCCGCACGGGGCGGCATTCTTCGGTGAGGCGGGCGGCGCGTTCACCCATCACAACCCGTTTACGTGATCAGCCGACTTCGACCTCGTAGAAGCAGAGGTGGTCCTTGATCTGCGCGACGTCCGGCTTCGGCTCCGGGTACGCCCAGACCAGGTCCGCCGCGTCCGGCAGAGACCAGTAGGACGCGGTGCCCTTGAAGGGGCAGCGCGTGTGCGTCCCGGACGGCGTCAGCAGATCGAGCCGTACGTCCGCCGGCGGGATGTAGTACCGGTCCGGACAGCCCGTCTCCTTCAGCAGCAGCGCCCCGTCGCTCTCCGCCAGCACCTGCCCGCCGCGCACCACGCGCACGTGCCGGTCACTGGCCTCGATGGTGATGCGGTGGCCTGTGGTCACGATCGTCCCTCCTCGGGTAGCCGACTCTGCGAGTACAGCGCACGCCGATGCGGACTTCTTCCCGTGAAGGGTCCGCAGGAGAACCCGTACTGTGGGTCCGTGAACATCTGTGTCTTTCTCTCCGCCGCCGACCTCGACGAACGCTACACACGCCCCGCGCGGGAGTTCGGGCGGCTGCTCGGCAAGGGCGGGCACACGCTGGTGTGGGGCGGTTCGGACACCGGTCTGATGAAGGTCGTCGCCGACGGGGTGCACGAGGCGGGCGGCCGGCTCTGCGGCGTCTCCGTGGAGTTCCTCGCGGCGAAGGCGCGCGACGGCGTCGACGAGATGGTGATCGCGCGTGACCTCGCCGAGCGCAAGCGGCTGCTGCTGGAGAAGGCCGACGCGGTGGTCATCATGGTCGGCGGCACCGGCACCCTCGACGAGGCGACCGAGATCCTGGAGCTGAAGAAGCACGGGCACACCGAGAAGCCGGTGGTCCTGCTCAACACCGCGGGCTTCTACGACGGCCTCAAGGAGCAGTTCCGCCGTATGGAGGACGAGGGCTTCCTGCCCCGCCCGCTCACCGACCTGGTGTTCTTCGCCGAGGAGCCGGTGGGCGCGCTGGCGTACCTGGAGGAGAGCCTGGGCGTGGAGTGACCGCGCGATGATGCGAGCATGGCGGGCATGGCTACACATGTGATCACCGGAGCCGGCTCCGGCATCGGCGCGGCCGTCGCCCGCCGTCTGCACGCGCGCGGGGACGAACTCGTACTGCACGCGCGCGACGCGGGCCGGGCGAAGGAACTTGTGGCGGAGTTCCCCGGCGCCCGCACCCTCGTCGGCGACCTGGCGGACCCCGACAAGCTCTCCTGGGCCTTCTCCCACCAGTCGCTCCCGGACCGGGTGGACTCCCTCCTGCACATCGCCGGCGTGGTCGACCTCGGCCCGGTCGGCGAGCTGACTCCGAAGACCTGGCGCCACCAGCTCAACGTCAACCTGATCGCCCCCGCCGAGCTGACCCGCCACTTCCTGCCCCAGCTCCGCGCGAGCCGGGGCCACGTGATCTTCGTCAACTCCGGCGCCGGTCTGAGCGCCCACGCCGACTGGTCCGCCTACGCGGCCTCCAAGCACGGCCTCAAGGCCCTCGCCGACTCCCTGCGCCACGAGGAGCACGGCAACGGGGTACGCGTCACCTCGGTCTACCCCGGCCGCACGGCCAGCCCCATGCAGGCCAAGGTCCACCAGCAGGAGGGCAAGGAGTACGACCCCGCGCGGTGGATCGACCCCGAGTCGGTCGCCACGACGATCGTGACGGCCCTGGACCTCCCGGCCGACGCGGAGATCAACGACCTGACGGTGAGACCGGGACGGTGATTTCCAGCCCCTCCGGCGTTTGAGGAGCGGGGGTCCGGGGGCAGCGCCCCCGGGATGGGACGGGTAGGGGCGGCGGGGGCGAA
>NZ_JBHWHX010000096.1:0-7595 GCF_042732315.1 Streptomyces sp. NPDC059787 | reverse complement strand
CCTCCCGGAACCCGGCTCCCGGGAGGCGGGCGGACGCCGGGGCGGCGGGGCGGGACCTGGGGGCGGCGCCCCGCCCGGTACGGCGTGACGCAGCTCACGGCGATGTGCGGCTCGATCTTGGAATGCGCGGCCCGCCGTTCTTGCTCCACTCCTTATGGGCTTCCCCTGTCCCGGGGTGCGCGGGGCAATGGCGCTCAGCGCGACCGGCCACGGGAGCCGGGGCGACCTCGGTCCTTCCCCCTCCCTCGGTCCGGCCCGCTGTCTTCGAAAGGTTTCCCCGCACCATGCCACTGGCTCTGCTGGCCCTGGCCGTCGTCGCGTTCGGTCTCGGCACGACCGAGTTCGCCACCATGGGGCTGCTGCCCCAGATCGCCGACGGGGTCGGCGTCTCCGTGCCGGACGCCGGCAACCTCGTCTCGGCCTACGCGCTCGGTGTCGTCGTCGGTGCCCCCGTGCTGACGGGCATCGGTGCGCGCGTGCCCCACAAGCGACTGCTCCTGCTCCTGTCCGGACTGTTCGTGGTCGGCAACGTCGCGTCCGCGCTCGCCCCCACCTACGGCCTGCTCTTCGGCGCGCGTTTCCTGACGGGGCTGCCGCACGGGGCGCTGTTCGGCGTGGGCGCCGTCGTGGCCTCCCGGCTGGTCGCCCCCGAACGGGCCGCGCGCGCCGTCTCGAAGATGTTCCTCGGACTCACCGTCGCGAACATCGTCGGCGTCCCGGCCGGCACGGCCCTGGGCCAGCAGCTGGGCTGGCGGTCCGCCTTCCTCGCGATCTCCGTCATCGGCCTCGCCGCCCTCGCCGCGCTGGCCCTCTTCGTCCCCCACCAGCCCCGCGGCGGGCAGTCCGGCGTCCGGCACGAGCTGCGGGCGATGGGCAACCGGCAGGTCGCGATCGGCCTGGCCGTCGCCGTGGTGGGATTCGGCGGCTTCTTCGCCGTCTACAGCTACCTGGTGCCCATCCTGACGAACGTGACGGGCATCTCCGAGTCCTCGACCACCCTGGTCCTCGCGCTCTACGGCGTCGGCATGACGCTCGGCACGCTGGTCGCGGGCCCGCTCACGGACCGCGCCCTGCGCCCGACGCTGTACGCGGGGCTCGCCCTGCTCGCCGCGTCGCTGGTGGCGTTCTCCTTCACCGTCCACAGCACCTGGCCCGCCCTGGTGACGATCACCTTCATCGGCGCGCTGGGCTCCCTCATCACCACCCCCGTCCAGATGCTGCTCATGGCCAAGGCGAAGGACGCCCCGACGATGGCGGCGGCCTCCAACCACTCCGCCTTCAACCTGGCCAACGCGGGCGGCGCCTGGCTCGGCGGGCTGGCCCTCTCGGCGGGCTGGGGCTGGACCTCCCCCGCCCTGGTCGGCGCCGTCCTCGCCGTGGCCGGCCTCGGCCTCGCCGTCACGGGCGGCGTCCTCAACCGGGACGGCCGCCGCTCCGAGGTGATCACCTCGTCCGGCGCCGGGGCCCCGGCGGAGGCCGGTCAGGTCACGGCGGCCCACCGCCCGGACTGACCCGCACCGGGGACGGCCACCGCCCGGAGCCGTCGTCCCGGCCGGTGGAACACGCCTGCACGGCACGGTCCCGGAGCCCGTCCGACGGCTCCGGGACCGCGCCGTAGCACACCGGAACACGCCCGCGGGCCGCTTCACGCCGAGGTCAACCACCCGGGTGACATCTCGCCCCGGGTCGCTCACCCACGCCCCTATGCTGCGCGCGTGAGCAACGACGTGACGAGCGCGACACCGAGCGCGTCGGCAGGTACGGACCCCCCGGGCGAGGACGGCACCCCGTCCCTCCCGTGGCTCCGGCGTGCGGCGCTGCGGGTCCGTGACGCCGCCGCGGGCTCGTGGGTGATCACCCTCCTGCTCCTGGCCGATCTCGTGACCGTTCTCGGGGCGGGCGCCGTCTGGCTGGCGCTCGGCGGGGACCCCGTGGTGGTCGGCGCGACGGCGGCGGCACTGCTGGCGTTCGCCACCGCCATGCTGCCGCTGATCGCGCGCCGCGGCCCGGACGGGCAGCCTCCGTTGTGGCCGCCTTTCGTCCTTGTGGTGATCCCGCTGGCCGTACTGGCCGTGGGACTGCCGTCCTGGGGCACCTGGGCGGTCCTGGAGAGCCGCCCCGTGGACGTGAGTCACGACGTCGATCTCGACGTCACCGCTCCCCTGGTGGACGGCGACACCGTCACCGGCTCCCTGCACACCGACGACCGGGAACCGCGGCTCACCCTCGTCTTCGACGTGGCCCCGCACGACCCCGCCGCCCCGGTGTGCGTGCCCGGCACCGAGCTGACCGTGACCTCCAGGACGGGCGCCGGCAAGGACCAGGTGCGGACGGGAGCCCCCGGCACGGAGTTCGTCTTCACCCTGGGACGGGGGGCGGGCGACGTCGAGCTCTCCGTCCTGCTCCACGCGGAGCAGGGCTGCGAAGTGGACCTGTCCGTCACCTCCGCGTACCTGGACGACTAGGAGAGAAGCAGCCCAGTGACAGCCCCGACGCACGCTCCGCGCCGCCCGCGCTCCCTCCGGTCCCCCGGCCGTCGGCACGCACGGGTCACGGCCGCCGCCGCCCTGCTGTTCACCGTCGCGGCCTGCGGACGGACCGCGGACGGGGCGGGCCAGGAGTCCTCCCTCACCGGCACCGTCTACATCGGCGGCAAGACCGACCAGCCGGGGTTCAACCTCCACAGGGAACACACCGACCGCGGCTTCGAGCCGGACCTGGCCGCCTACCTCGGCAAGCGGATCGGTTTCACCCCGAGGTGGCACGACGTGGTGTCCGCCAAGCGGGAGCAGGAGCTCGTCGAGAAGTCGTCGGCACTGGTCATCGGCACCTATTCGATCACCCCCCAGCGGGACGACAAGGTCGACTTCGTGGGGCCCTACTTCGTCACCAAGCAGGCGTTCCTGGTCCGCGAGGACTACGACGGCATCAAGACCGAGAAGGACGTCGCGGGCAAGGTGATCTGCACGGTCGAGGGCTCGACGGCGGCCATCGCCGCGCTGCCCGACGGCACGACACCGCACACGGAGAGCGACTACTCGACCTGCGTGCACAAGCTCCAGCAGGGGCACATCGACGCCGTGTTCACCGACGAGGCGCTGCTCCACGGATACGTGGAGGAGCAGAAGAGGAGCCCCACGCCCCTCAAGGTCGTGCCCGACGTCTCGTTCGGCAACATCAACAGGTACGGCATCGCGCTGCCGGAGGGCCGCGGGGGCGACTGCGAGAAGCTGCGCGACGCCCTGCGCGACTACCTCACCGACGCGTGGGCGAGCGATGTGAAGGCCCAGCTGCCCGCGCTGGTCGCCGCCCATCCCGGGGACTGGGAGAACCACTTCCGTCCCGACCCCCAGGACCTGAACACGTACTCCTCCTGCAAGGAATGATCAGCGGGTGGCCGCCCAGGTGACGCCGCCGAGCAGATGGGCGCGGAAGTCCGGGTCGTCGTAGGCCTCGGCGGCGTGGCCGAGGGCGGTGTAGAAGACACGGCCCGCGCCCTGTTCGCGGCACCAGGCCAGCGGGTGCTCGTCGCCCATGCCGCCGCCGTCGTACGACGACTCGTCGGCGGAGAGCAGGACCCGTACGCCCGCGGCACGCGGGTCGGTGCGGAAGTCGTACCACTCGTCGGTGAACTCCCAGACACCGGGCAGGTGCCGGGTCGCCGGGTGGTCGTGGTCCTCGGTCAGGGCGCGGCCCGGCTGGAAGGCGGGGTGCTTGTCGAAGCGGGCGCCGAGGAGTTCGCCGTAGTACGGCCAGTCGTACTCCGTACAGGCTGCCGCGTGTACCCCGACGAACCCCCCGCCCGCCTCGACGTACGCCGCGAGTCGCTGCCGCCCGGCCGGGGTGAGCACCTCGCCGCTGGTGGAGAGGAAGACGACGGCGGCGTACCGGTCCAGCGGTTCCTCGAAGACGGCCGGGTCCTCGGTGGCGTCGACGGTGAAGTCGCCGAGGGTGCGCAGGGCGGCGACGCCGGCGGGGATGGAGTCGTGCCGGTAGTCGGTGGTGCGGGTGTACACGAGGAGCGCGGGGCGTGCGGGGGCGGGCATGGGCGGGAGCCTATGCGGCGGGCGCCGGAAACTCGATGTCGGGCAGGACTCGCCGTCCCCCAGAATGTGCGGATGATCGGCAACCGGATCACCTACCGCATGGCGGACGGCGTACGCGTCCCCGGGACCTGGCGGCACGCCTTCATCCGTAACTTCGACTACCACCTGACCGACCTGTTCATCTACGCGGACGGGCTCGTCGACTGCTGGGGGCTGGTCACCCTGGAGGAGTTCGAGGGGAAGCTGCGCAGCGGCTGGGTGGCGACCGAACTCCCGGAGGGCGCCGAGGCGTCCGCCTTCGACCTGGCCCGGTGGAAGTTCGCCGAGCCGCTGACCTGGCTCACTCCCGAGGTACTCGTCGCCGAGATACGGGACACGATCGACCAGCTCAACGGACGCCCGGACTCGACGGACCGCTGTCTGGCGGCGGTCGACGCGTTCCTGGCCGATCGCACCGAGGAGAAGCGGGACGCGGCACGCGACGCGTACTTCGCCATACCCGAGACGCAGCGGCACTACGCGCTGGGCGACATGGACCGCAAGGACCGGCCACTGCAGATCCTGGTGGCCGGCCCCGGCGGGACCACCGACCGCCGGCCCGACGTGGAGATCACGCAGGAGGACTACGCCTGGGCGCTCTCCTACTTCGAGGAACGGGCCGAGTGGACGGCGAAGGCGCGTTCGCGCGTTCCGGCCGACGGTCCCGCGACCGCCGTCGCCCCCGCGGTCCACCTGTACGAGAGCCATCCGCTCGAGCCGTCCGACGACCCGGGCACGAAGGCGCTGCGCAACGAGTACCCGGCGCCCGTCGAGGCCGACGGCGTCACCTACCCCACCGTCACCCACGCCTACTGGGCCCTCTCCGTCGCCGACCCCGCCCTGCGGGAGGCGGTCGCCGCCGCGGACAGCACGTTCGGCGCCCGGAACCTGGCCGCCGACGCCGAGCGGAGCGAGAACTGGGAGCGGCGGCGGACCGCCGTCATGACGGCACTGCTGCGCGCCAAGTTCACCCGGCATCCGGAACTGGCCCGCGTCCTCCTCGGCACCGAGGACGCGACGATCGTCTACGGCGACTCCGACTCCGCGTTCTGGGGCGACGACAACGGCAGGGGCCGCAACTGGACCGGCCGCCTCCTCGAACTGGTCCGGTCCGAACTCGCGTGTCCGATTCCTTCAAGACCGTCGTAGGGACGCGGCCCTACGGTGGGCCGCATGAGTGCACGATTCGATGCCATCGGGATGGTCGTCTCGGACATGGCCGCCTCCGTCGCCTTCTACCGGCGTCTCGGGTTCGCCTTCCCGGAGGGGGCCGAGGCGCAGGGACATGTGGAGGCCGGGCTGCCGGGAGGGCTGCGGTTGCTGCTGGACACGGAGGAGGTGGTCCGGTCCTTCCACACGGAATGGGAGCCGTCGCCGGGCGGGGGCAGGACCTCCCTGGCGCTGCGGTGCGACAGTCCCGCGGAGGTCGACACGATTTTCGCGGAGATGGTCGACGCCGGGAGCGGTTTCGAGCTCAAGCCGTGGGACGCGGTGTGGGGGCAGCGGTACGCCGTCCTCCTCGACCCGGACGGGAACGGGGTGGACCTGTTCGCGCCGCTAGCCGTGAGCGGCCAGTAGCCGGCCCGGCGGCAGGCCCGTCAAGTCCCGTATCTCACGGGAGAGATGGGCCTGGTCCGAGTAACCGGTCCGGGTGGCCGTCTCCGCGAAGGGGACGCCCGTCCGGGCCAGGGCGAGGGCACGGCGCATCCGGAGGATGCGGGCCAGGGTCTTCGGGCCGTAGCCGAACGCGGCCAGCGAACGGCGGTGCAACTGGCGGGCTCCCACGCCCAGTTCGTCGGCGGTGGTGGCCACCGGGCGGCCCGCGTCGAGGGCGGTGACCAGACGGCCGAGCAGGGGGTCGGGCGGGGGCGTCCGTGCCGCCCGGCGCAGGGCCAGGTCCTCCAGGGCGTGCGCCGGATCGTCCGCCGCGTTCACCCGGGCGGTCATGCGGCGTACGTCGGCCGCCGGCCACAGGTCGGACAGGGCGACGCGCAGGTCGCGCAGCTCGTGGGCGGGTACGCCGAGCAGGGCGGGCGCGGTGCCCGGCCGGAAGCGGACGCCCGCCCATGTGCCCGGTCCGCCTTCGGTGACGTGGGCGTGGGTGTCGGGGCCGGCGACCAGCAGGCGGCCCTCGTGCCAGAGCAGGTCCATGCAGCCGTCGGGGAGCACCCGGCCCTCCCCGCTCGTGGACGGGGTGTTGGTCCACACGACCGCGCCCGTCAGCCGTGACGCCCGCTCCCTGTACACGCCCCCAGGCTACGCCGCCCGCGTCCGCCACTCCTGCGGGCTGACCTCGTAGGCCCGCTTGAAGGCCGTGGACAGGGCGAACGCACTGCCGTAACCGACCTGGCGGGCGATCGCGCCGATGGTGTCGCCGGTGTCGCGGAGGCGGTCCGCGGCGAGGGCGAGGCGCCAGCCGGTGAGGTACGTCATCGGGGGTTCGCCGACGAGTCCGGTGAAGCGGCGGGCGAGGGCGGCGCGGGAGACCCCGGCCTTCGCGGCGAGCGCGGCGACCGTCCACGGGTGGGCGGGGTCGTCCTGGAGCAGGCGGAGGACCGGGCCCACGACCGGGTCGGCCTGGGCGCGGTACCAGGCGGGCGGCTCCGCCTCCGGGCGGGCGAACCAGGCGCGCAGCGCGGCGATGACCAGCAGGTCGAGCAGCCGGTCCAGGACGATCTCCTGACCGGGGGCTTCGCGCACGATCTCCTCGCCGAGGAACGGCGTGAGCGGGCAGTCCCACACGTCGGTGGTGAGGGAGAGCAGCGGCGGCAGCGCGTCCAGGAGCCTGCCGCCGATCTCGCCCCGCATCTGGTAGGTGCCAATCAGCACCACCGTCCCGCCGTCCGGCCGGTGGCCCCAGGTGCGGACGCCCAGGTCCATGACGCCGTTCAGGGGACGCCCGTCGGGGTAGGAGCACTCGCCGCCGGGCAGGATCAGCGCCTGCGGGGCCGTGGCCGGGTCGTCGGCGCAGGTGTACGGGTCGGGGCCGCGCGCGATGGCGAGGTCGCCGGGGCGCAGTCGGAGGCGCTCTCCCCCGTCCGGCACGATCCACGCCTCGCCGCGGACGAGCAGCATCAGCGTCAGGGGGGCGCGGTCCTCCACGCGGATCGCCCACGGGGGGTCGAGACAGGCCCTGATCATGAACGCGCCCCGCGCGCGGGGGCCCTCGAGCAGGCCGGTGAGTGCGTCCATGGGAGCAGCGTAGACGCGGGCTTATGGGAGTGAGCCGTTCAGCGATGGTTCCGTGCGGCGTGCGGGAGTTGACTCGTCGGCATGACACAGGACATCGGGAACACGACGATCGTGGTGACGGGCGCGACGGGGCGTACGGGGAGCCGGGTGGCACGGGCCGCCGGGGCGGGAGCCGCGGGACTTCGCCGAGTTCGTGGCGGAGGAGGCGGCGGCCGGCACCTGGAAGGCGTGAGCCGAGGGGTTTTCGCCCCCGCCGCCCCTTCCCGGGGGCGCTGCCCCCCGGACCCCTGCTCCTCAAACGCCGGAGAGGCTGATTTC
>NZ_JBHWHX010000095.1:0-8018 GCF_042732315.1 Streptomyces sp. NPDC059787 | reverse complement strand
CCCCGCCCCAGACCCCGTTCGCGCAGGTCCCCGCGCCCCTTGAGGGGCGCGGGGAACTGCGCGATCAGCCCACGAGGACCCGCAGCCGCCATACAGCCCAAACCGCCCGCGCTCTCCCGCGCACGCATGGTCGAACGGAGCGATGGGGGCGACGCCCGGGCCCTCCCCGGCGTCGCCCCCATCCGACGTCCACCATTCCCCTTGCACACATTCGCGTCAGTTCGGGACCTGAACTCTCCCCACCCGCAAGGACTTTCTCGGTTACACCTCTTGACGGCGCACGAGGCGCAGAGCACATTGGCGTCACTTTGAGAGCGCTCTCAAGCCACAGGCATCCGAACCCGAGAGGGCATCCCCACATGAGTGACACCTCCGGCATCCCCCGTACGCTCCGCAGACCCCGTCCACTGCGGCGGGCGGTCCTCGCCGTCGTCAGTACGCTCGCCCTCGCGGCGGGCGCCGCCACCGCGGCCGGTCCGTCCGCGAGCGCGTCCGTGCCGCCTCCGCCGTCGGGCTGGACCCAGGTCTTCGCCGACGACTTCAACGGTTCCGCGGGCAGCGGTGTCAACACCTCCGACTGGCAGTACGCGACCGGCAAGGGCTACCCGGGCGGCCCCGCCAACTGGGGCACCGGCGAGATCGAGACGATGACGTCCAACGCGGACAACGTCTCCCTCGACGGCAACGGCAACCTGCGCATCACCCCCCGCCGCGACGCCTCCGGCAACTGGACCTCCGGCCGCGTCGAGACCAGGCGCACCGACTTCCAGCCCCCGGCCGGCGGCAAGCTCCGTGTCGAGAGCCGCATCCAGGTACCGAACGTCACCGGCGCCGCCGCCAAGGGCTACTGGCCGGCGTTCTGGATGCTGGGCTCCCCCTACCGGGGCAACTACTGGAACTGGCCCGCCGTCGGCGAGCTGGACATCATGGAGAACACACAGGGCAACAACACCGTGTTCGCCACGATGCACTGCGGCACCTCGCCGGGCGGCCCGTGCAACGAGACCAGCGGCATCGGCAGTTCGACCACCTGTCAGGGCACGACCTGTCAGGCCGGCTTCCACACGTACCGGATGGAGTGGGACCGCTCGACGAGCGTCGAGGAGATCCGCTTCTACCTCGACGGCAACAACTTCCACACCGTACGGGAGAACCAGGTCGACGCGACGACCTGGACGAACGCGACGAACCACGGCTACTTCATCATCCTGAACGTGGCGATGGGCGGCGGCTTCCCCGACGCCTTCGGCGGCGGCCCGGACGCGGGCACCCAGCCCGGGCACTCGATGCTCGTCGACTACGTACAGGTACTGACCTCCGGCGGCGGAGGCGACCCGGGTGACCCCGGCACGCCCGGCAACCGCGACGCCTACGGCACCATCCAGGCCGAGTCCTACGACGGCCAGGGCGGCGTGATGACGGAGAACACCTCGGACTCCGGCGGCGGCCAGAACGTGGGCGCGCTGGCAGGCGGTGACTGGCTGCAGTTCAAGGGTGTCGCCTTCGGTTCGAACCCGGCCCGGCAGTTCTCCGCGCGGGTGGCGAGCGGCGCCGGCGCCGGCATCAGCGGCCTGGTCGAGGTGCGGCTGGACAGCCGGAGCAACGCGCCCATCGGCAGCTTCGCCGTGGGCAACACGGGCGGCTGGCAGTCCTGGCGGACGATCCCGGCGAACATCAGCAACGTGACGGGCACCCACGACGTCTATCTGACCTTCACCAGCGGTCAGCCGTCGGACTTCGTGAACGTCAACTGGTTCACCTTCGGCCACTGATCCCACCCCCCACACCGGCCCTCCCCGGCCGGGAACGAAAGAGGGCCCCACGCGCGTGGGGCCCTCTTTCGCATGCCCCGGCCAGAGACTGCATGGTCATGGCGGTTCCGCGGTACCCGACGCCGCGCGAGGAGTGGGGGCCGCCGGCACCGAGGGCGCCCCGCCGGCCGGGAGGGGGCCCGTCATCAAAAAGATCATACTTTTAAACTTGAACGCATGACGGCATCGATGTTGCTTGAACCGAGGACTTCTTGAAGTGACGCGGCGCGCCACCCGCCTCGCACGGCGTCACCCCGGCAACGTGACCGCCGGGGAATCACCGACCGCCGCGCACGGTTGTCGTGACCGCGAGAAAGAAGATGAGCACTGTGAGTGAAACAGCCGTGAGGGTCTTCTCCGGTGAGCGCCGAGCGTCCGCCGAGGTGAAGGACCCGGCGGACGAGGACACCCTGGACAACGAGGGCGTCGCGAAGTCCGAGGACTCCCGGCAGGAGCTGCTCGACTCGGCGACGAAGTCGCTCGACAGCAAGGGAGCTGACGCGGAATGACCGACGAGACGACCGAACCGACCACGGACGCCACAGAGGAACAAGAAGAACAGGAGGAGGCCCTGGCGGCCCTCCCCGCGCCCCCGGCCGACTGGGCCAACCCGCTGCGCGACCCGCGGGACCGGCGGCTGCCCCGGGTGGCGGGCCCCTCCGGTCTGGTCATCTTCGGGGTGACCGGCGACCTGTCCCGCAGGAAGCTGATGCCGGCCGTGTACGACCTCGCCAACCGGGGCCTGCTGCCGCCGGGCTTCTCGCTGCTCGGGTTCGCCCGCCGGGACTGGGAGGACCAGGACTTCGCCCAGGTCGTGCACGACGCCGTCAAGGAGCACGCGCGCACCCCGTTCCGCGAGGAGGTCTGGCAGCAGCTCGCCGAGGGCATGCGGTTCGTCCCGGGCGACTTCGACGACGACCACGCGTTCGACCAGCTGCGCAAGGCCGTGGACGAGCTGGACGCCCATCGGGGCACCAACGGCAACTACGCCTTCTACCTCTCCGTACCGCCGAGGTTCTTCCCGAAGGTCGTCCAGCAGCTGAAGAAGCACGGGCTGGCCGACGCCCCCGAGGGGTCCTGGCGGCGCGCGGTGATCGAGAAGCCGTTCGGACACGACCTGAAGTCCGCCCAGGAACTCAACGCGATCGTGCACGAGGTGTTCGACCCGGAGCAGGTCTTCCGGATCGACCACTACCTCGGCAAGGAGACCGTCCAGAACATCCTGGCGCTGCGCTTCGCCAACCAGATGTTCGAACCGATCTGGAACCGGTCCTTCGTGGACCATGTGCAGATCACCATGGCGGAGGACATCGGTATCGGCGGGCGCGCGGGCTACTACGACGGCATCGGCGCCGCCCGTGACGTCATCCAGAACCACCTCCTGCAGCTCATGGCGCTCACCGCGATGGAGGAGCCGGCCTCCTTCGACGCGGCCTCGCTGCTGACCGAGAAGCTGAAGGTGTTCCGGGCCGTGAAGGTCCCGGACGACCTGGGCCGGCACACGGTGCGCGGACAGTACGAGGGTGCCTGGCAGGGCGGTGCGAAGGTGCGCGGCTATCTGGAGGAGGAGGGCATCGACCCCTCCTCGAAGACCGACACCTACGCCGCGATCAAGCTCGGCGTGGACAACCGCCGCTGGGCGGGCGTCCCCTTCTACCTGCGCACCGGCAAGCGGCTGGGCCGCCGGGTCACCGAGATCGCGGTGGTCTTCCAGCGGGCGCCGCACTCCCCCTTCGACTCCACCGCCACCGAGGAGCTCGGGCAGAACGCGATCGTCATCCGGGTCCAGCCGGACGAGGGCATGACGGTCCGGTTCGGCTCCAAGGTGCCGGGGACCTCGATGGAGCTGCGGGACGTGACCATGGACTTCGCGTACGGCGAGTCGTTCACCGAGTCCAGCCCGGAGGCGTACGAGCGGCTCATCCTGGACGTCCTGCTGGGGGACGCCAACCTGTTCCCCCGTCACCAGGAAGTGGAAGAGTCCTGGAGGATCCTCGATCCGATCGAGGAGTACTGGGCGTCGCACGGCCGGCCGGCGCGGTACACCTCGGGCAGCTGGGGACCCGCGGAAGCCGACGAGATGCTCGCACGAGACGGACGGAGCTGGCGCAGGCCATGAAGATCGACCTGACCGACACCACGGCAAGCAAGGTCAACAAGGCGCTGGTGCAGGGCCGCCGCGCCATCGGCACCCCGGCCGTGGGCATGGTCCTGACGATGGTGATCGTCACGGACGAGGAGAACGCCTACGACGCGATCAAGGCGGCCGAGGAGGCCTCGCACGAGCACCCCTCGCGCACCCTGGTCGTGATCAAGCGGCACACCCGCAACCCTCGCGAGCGTACCCACCCCCGGCTGGACGCCGAGGTACGGGTCGGCTCGGAGGCCGGCACCGGGGAGACGGTGGTGCTGCGGACGTACGGCGAGGTGTCCGACCACGCCGACTCGGTGGTGCTGCCGCTGCTGCTGCCGGACGCGCCGGTGGTGGTGTGGTGGCCGGCGGACGCACCCGAGAACCCGGCGAAGGACCCGCTGGGCGCGCTGGGCCAGCGCAGGATCACCGACCTGTACACGGCCGAGAACCCCATGGAGGTGCTGGAGGCCCGGCGGCGCACCTACGCGCCCGGCGACACCGACCTCGCCTGGACCAGGCTGACGCTGTGGCGTTCCATGCTGGCGGCGGCGCTGGACCAGGCGCGGGCGTCGGTGACCTCGGCGACCGTGGAGGCCGAGGCCGACAACCCGGCCGCCGAGCTGCTGGCGCGCTGGCTGGAGGCGCGGCTGCGGGTGACCGTCGACCGGGTGGTGACCGCGGGGCCCGTCGTCACGGCGGTCCGTCTCGGCACCGCGGACGGCGAGGTCGTCATCGACCGCCCCGAGGGCCCGCTGGCCACGCTGACCCTGCCGGGGCAGCCCGCGCGCCGGCTGGCGCTGAAGGTCCGCCCCACCTCCGAACTCATCGCCGAGGAGCTCAGGCGCCTCGACGCGGACGAGATGTACGCCGTCGCCCTGCGCGGCGAGGCCACCGAGGAGATCCCCGCCCATGTCTGACGTCCCCGAGCCGACCCGGCGCCCCGAGTGGGCCGCCCTGGGCAACCACCGCGCGGACGCGCTGCCGCAGCCGGACCTGCGCGAGCTGTTCGACGCCGACCCGTCCCGTGCCGAGCGGTACGTCGTACGCGTGGGTGACCTGCGCATCGACTACTCCAAGCACCTGGTCAACGACGAGACGCTCGCCCTGCTGCGCGAACTGGCCGAGGCCACCGATGTGTTCGGGCTGCGCGACGCCATGTTCCGCGGCGAGAAGATCAACACCACCGAGGACCGGGCCGTCCTGCACACCGCCCTGCGCGCCCCTCGGGACGCGGTGGTCGAGGTGGACGGGGAGAACGTCGTCCCGGCCGTGCACGCCGTGCTCGACCGGATGGCCGACTTCGCCGGCCGCGTCCGCTCCGGCGAGTGGACCGGTCACACCGGCAAGCGCATCCGCAACGTCGTCAACATCGGCATCGGCGGCTCCGACCTCGGCCCGGCGATGGCGTACGAGGCGCTGCGCGCGTACACCGACCGCTCGCTGACCTTCCGGTTCGTGTCCAACGTGGACGGCGCCGACCTGCACGAGGCGACCCGCGACCTCGACCCGGCGGAGACGCTGTTCATCGTCGCCTCCAAGACCTTCACCACGATCGAGACGATCACCAACGCCACCTCGGCACGGACCTGGCTGCTCAAGGGGCTGGGGGGTGACGAGAAGGCGGTGGCCCGGCACTTCGTCGCTCTGTCGACCAACGCCGGGAAGGTCACGGACTTCGGCATCGACACGGCGAACATGTTCGAGTTCTGGGACTGGGTCGGCGGACGCTACTCCTTCGACTCGGCGATCGGCCTGTCGCTGATGATCGCCATCGGCCCGGACCGCTTCCGGGAGATGCTCGACGGGTTCCGGATCGTGGACGAGCACTTCGTCAACGCCCCCGCCGAGGCCAACGCCCCGCTGCTGATGGGTCTGCTGGGTGTCTGGTACAACAACTTCCTCGACGCCCAGTCGCACGCCGTGCTGCCGTACTCGCACTACCTGTCGAAGTTCACCGCCTACCTCCAGCAGCTCGACATGGAGTCCAACGGCAAGTCGGTGGACCGGCAGGGCCGTCCCGTCGTCTGGCAGACGGGGCCGGTGGTGTGGGGCACGCCGGGCACCAACGGGCAGCACGCCTACTACCAGTTGATCCACCAGGGGACGAAGCTCATCCCGGCCGACCTGATCGGTTTCGCCCGTCCGGTCGCCGAGCTGAGCGACGAACTCAAGGCGCAGCACGACCTGTTGATGGCCAACCTGTTCGCGCAGGGCCAGGCCCTCGCGTTCGGCAAGACCGCCGAGGAGGTACGGGCGGAGGGCGTGCCCGAGGAACAGGTGCCGCACCGCACCTTCCGGGGCAACCACCCCACCACCACGATCCTGGCCACCGAACTGACCCCCTCGGTGCTCGGCCAGCTCATCGCGCTGTACGAGCACAAGGTGTTCGTCCAGGGCGCCGTCTGGAACATCGACTCCTTCGACCAGTGGGGCGTCGAACTCGGCAAGGTCCTCGCCAAGCGCGTCGAGCCCGCCCTCACCGAGGGCGCCGATGTCCCCGGCCTCGACCCGTCCACGGCCGCGCTGGTGGCCGCCTACCGCGAACGCAGGAAGTGAACTGACATGCAGATCGGTCTTGTTGGGCTCGGCAAGATGGGCGGCAACATGCGCGAGCGCCTCCGCAACGCCGGCCACACCGTCATCGGGTACGACACCAACCCCGAACTCTCCGACGTCGACCACCTGTCCGACCTCGTCGACCGGCTCGAAAGGCCGCGCGCGGTGTGGGTGATGGTGCCGGCCGGCGCCGCCACCCAGCACGTCGTCGACCAGCTCGGGAGCCTGCTCAAGCCCGGCGACACGGTCGTCGACGGCGGCAACTCCCGCTGGACGGACGACGAGAAGCACGCCAAGGAGCTGGGCGCCCGGGGCATCGGCTTCGTCGACGCGGGCGTCTCGGGCGGGGTGTGGGGCCTGAAGAACGGGTACGCCCTGATGGTCGGCGGCGACGAGGAGCACGTGGAGCGGCTGAAGCCGATCTTCGACGCGCTCAAGCCGGACGGTCCGTACGGCTATGTCCACGCGGGCAGGGTGGGCGCCGGGCACTTCGCGAAGATGGTCCACAACGGCATCGAGTACGCGATGATGCAGGCGTACGCCGAGGGCTGGGAGCTCCTCGAGAAGGTCGACTCGGTGGACAACGTCCGGGAGGTGTTCCGCTCCTGGCAGGAGGGCACCGTCATCCGTTCCTGGCTGCTCGACCTCGCGGTGAACGCCCTCGACGAGGACCAGCACCTGGAGCGGCTGCGCGGATACGCCGAGGACTCGGGCGAGGGCCGCTGGACCGTGGAGGCGGCCATCGACAACGCCGTGCCGCTGCCCGCGATCACCGCGTCGCTGTTCTCACGGTTCACCTCGCGTCAGGAGGACTCGCCGCAGATGAAGATGATCGCGGCGCTGCGCAAGCAGTTCGGCGGCCACGCCGTCGAGTCGGCGGAGAAGGCGTAACGACCGTGGGGGATCTGCTGCTGGCGCGGCACGGCGAGACGGAGTGGAGCAGGGCGGGCCGGCACACCGGCCGGACCGATCTCCCGCTGACCCCGGCCGGTGAGGCCCAGGCCAAATCCCTCGCGCCGCTGCTGGCGGGGCGGACCTTCGGGCTGGTCCTCACCAGTCCGCTGGTCCGCGCCCGGCACACCGCCGGACTGGCGGGCCTGACCGGGGCGGTGGAGGAGCCGGACCTGCGGGAGTGGGACTACGGCGGCTACGAGGGGATCACCACCGCGGACATCCACCGCACCCGGCCCGGCTGGGACCTGTGGACCGACGGGGTGCCGCCCGGCCGGGAGTTCCCCGGCGAGTCCCCGGAGCAGGTCGGCGAGCGCGCGGACCGGGTGCTGTCCCGGGTGGCCGGGGCGCTGGCGGAGGGGGACGTGATGCTGGTCGCGCACGGTCACCTGCTCCGCGTCCTGACGGCCCGCCGCCTGGGCCTGCCACCGTCCTCCGGCCGCCTGTTCCGCCTGGAGACGGGCACCCTGAGCCGTCTGTCGCTGGAGCACGGCAGCCCGGTGATCGCGGAGTGGAACACACGGCCGTGACACGTGGGCCGGCCCCGGCCGCAGCCGCCCTGGAGG
>NZ_JBHWHX010000094.1:0-8340 GCF_042732315.1 Streptomyces sp. NPDC059787 | reverse complement strand
CCCCGGGCCTGTGGTTTCCGACGCCCCCCCCCCCCCTGCCCGACCCGACGGGGGCCCCCCCACAAAAACCCCGGTTGCGGCTGACTTCCAGCCTCTCCGGCGTTTGAGGAGCGGGGGTCCGGGGGCAGCGCCCCCGGGAAGGGACAGGAAGGAGCGGCGGGGACGAAAACCCCTCACCCTCAGGCCCGGCGCAGACAAGGTGCACCATGTGGGCATGAGCGTGAGCATCGACATCGCGGGGCTGCGGCCGGAGAGGGTCGCCGTCGTGCCCTCGCCCCTCGCCGAGCTCGGCATGGCGCTGCACGCGCTGTCCGAGCCGGGTCACCACCCGGGGCTCCAGGGCTGGGTGACGGGCGTGACCGCGCGGCTGGACCCGCACCTCGCGGACCGGATGTGCGAGGCCGACTTCCTGTGGCGCACGACGTTCTCGGACCTGTTCCTGCCGAGCGCCGGCCTACCGGGCCGCGCGACGCTCCCGGGCGGGACCCTCGACGAGGAACTGGACCTGCTGGACAGGCTCTCCGACGAGCAGTTCGTGGACGCCGCCCTGGAGTTCACCTGCGCGCTCCCCTACGGCGCTCCGGGCGCGGGCCCGCTCACCGACGAGAACCTGCGGCGCCGCTCGCTGGAGCTGGCCGCCGCGCGGGGGCCGCGCCAGACGGAGTTCACCGAGCGGCTGCTCGCCGACCCGCCGCGGATCAGGGACTGGCTGCGGCGGTTCCTGCGGGACTGCGACGAGGCGTTCTTCGCCGAGGCGTGGTCCCGGCTGCGGCACCAGCTCGCCGCGGACACCCGCCACAAGACCGACCTGCTCCGGCGCAGGGGACTGGCCGAGGCGCTGGCGGCGGTGTCGCCCGCGGTGACGCTCGACGAGGCCGCCGGGCGGATCACCGTCGACAAGCTGGGCGAGGGACGTACGGCCACGGGCGACGGCGGGCTGCTGCTGATCCCGACCGGTCTCGGCCGACCGCACCTGATGGTGCTGCACCGGTACGGCTGGCAGCCGGTGCTGCACTACCCGGCCGGCTCCGCCGAGCCGGCCGCCCCGCCGACGGTCGAGCAGCTGGCCCTGCGGATGACCGCGCTGTCCCACCCGGTCCGCATGCACATGTGCCGCCACCTCGCCCGCAGCGCGTACACCACCGGCGAGCTGGTCCAGGTGCACGGCATGACGGCACCGGAGATATCCCGGCACCTGGGCGTGCTGAAGAAGGCCGGCCTGGTCACCACCCGCCGCCGTGGGCGGTACGTGCTGCACCAGCTGGACGTGGCGGTGGTGGCCCGGCTCGGCAGCGACTTCCTGGAGGGGATCCTGCGCTGACGGCGCGTACGGCGTCCGTCAGTCGAAGCGGATGTGCCGGATGCTCACGCCCGTCTGCCGCAGCCGGGTCCGCAGCCGGCCCTCGTGGTTGGGGCGCAGGGTCAGTCCGGCCAGGACGGCGATGCGGTCGGCCGTTCTCGGCACCGTGGTGCGGTCGGTCCACAGGTGCTCGGCGAACTCCGGCTCGCTCAGCCGCTCCAGGCAGTGGTCGAGCCGCTGCACCGCCCAGCTCTCCCGGCGCAGTGCGGCGTCGCCCATGACGGACCCGAGGAGGTGGCCGATGCCGCGCTCGCGCAGCCGTCGCAGCACCGTCGCGCGCTCGGCGAGGAGGGTGAAGTGACGTACGTCGTGCCCGAGTTCCCGCAGCCGTCCGACGGTCTCCGCGAAGTGGCCGGAGTCCGTGACGGTCATGGGGGCGATCACCACGCCGTCCTGCTTCGTCAGGGCAAGGTCGAGGACCTCGACGACGCCACGCCGCCAGGACTCCAGGTCCTGGAAGTCGCCGCGCAGTCCGGGCGGCAGCATGCGGTGCAGGCCGAACCCGGGGTGCTCCGGGTCGCAGACGACGCTGCCCGGCAGGCGGCGCCGTATCTCGTGTGCGGTCTGTGTCTTGCCGCCCCCGAAGGGCCCGTTGATCCACAGCAGCATGCGCGCACCCTACCGGCGCGCGGCCGTCCGTTCAGCCGTGTCCGCCGGCCCGTACCAGACCCGTCTCGTAGGCGAGGACGACCACCTGCACCCGGTCCCGCAGGCCCAGCTTGGTCAGGATGCGGCCCACATGGGTCTTCACGGTCGCCTCGGACAGCACCAGCCGGGCCGCGATCTCGCCGTTGGACAGGCCCTGCGCGACCAGCACCATGACCTCCCGCTCGCGCTCGGTGAGGCGCTCCAGCTCCTTGTGCTCGGGCTGCTTGCCCGTGCTGGGCAGCATCGGCGCGAACCGGTCCAGGAGCCGGCGGGTGGTGGACGGGGCGACCACGGCGTCGCCGCTGTGCACCGCGCGGATCGCGGCGAGCAGCTCGCCCGGCGGCACGTCCTTGAGCATGAAGCCGGACGCGCCCGCCTTCAGCCCGGAGAAGGCGTACTCGTCGAGGTCGAAGGTGGTGAGGATCAGCACCTTCGGCGGGTCGGTGTCCGCGCAGATCCGGCGGGTCGTCTCCACGCCGTCGAGCTTGGGCATGCGGACGTCCATCAGCACCACGTCGACGGCGGTGGACCGCAGCACCTCCAGGGCCTCGACGCCGTTGCCCGCCTCCGCCACGACGTCCATGTCCGGCTGGGCGGCGAGCACCATCCGGAACCCGGTGCGCAGCAGCACCTGGTCGTCGACGAGCATCACGCGGATCGTCATCGGGGCCTCTTCCATTCGGTCGTCAAGCCGTCGCAGGGGGTGTGACAGGTGTCAACAGGGGGCGTGCGTGGGCGTCAATGCGCGGGTTTGAGCGGCAGCAGCACACTGATACGGAATCCTCCGCCGGGGCGCGGACCCGCGTCCAGGGTGCCGCCGACCATACCGACCCGCTCGCGCATGCCGATCAGGCCGTGGCCCTGCCCGTCGTAGCCGCCCTCCTCGTACAGCTCGTGCGGGGCGCCCTTGCCGTCGTCCTCCACGAGGAGGCCGAGACCGTCGTCGAAGTACACCAGGCGCACGCTGGCGCCCACATCGGAGCCCCCGTGCTTGCGGGTGTTGGTGAGCGCCTCCTGCACGATGCGGTACGCGGTGAGCTCGACGCCGCTGGGCAGCGGGCGCGGAGTGCCCTCGACCTTGAAGTCCACCGGCAGTCCCGACCCCCGGCACTGCTCGACGAGGTCCTCTATCTGCTGCACGTCGGGCTGCGGCACGTACTCCCCGGCCTCCTGGTGCTCGCCGGTGCGCAGCACGCCCAGCAGGCGGCGCATCTCGGCGAGGGCCTGGCGGCCGGTGGAGGAGATCGTCTCCAGGGCCTTCTTCGCCTGGTCGGGGGCGGCGTCGAGGACGTAGGCGGCGCCGTCGGCCTGCACCACCATCACTGACACGTTGTGCGCGACGACGTCGTGCAGCTCGCGGGCGATCCGGGCGCGTTCGGCGGCGACCGCGACCTTGGCCTGCGCCTCGCGCTCCTTCTCCAGCCGGGCGGCCCGCTCCTCCAGCTGCGCGAAGTACGCGCGGCGGGTGCGGATGGAGTCACCGAGCACCCAGGCGAGGGCGAACGGCACGGTCTGGAGGACCATCACGGCGATGTTGGTCGCCACGCCCACATCCTCGGTGGGCCAGCGCAGCTGCGCCAGCGGGGCCGCGCACAGGCCGGCGGTCAGCGCGAGGCGGGAGGCCCAGCGGGCCCCGACCGCCGCGACCGTGTAGACGATCACCAGCAGGGCGAAGTCGGCGGGCATCGTCGCCACGTCCGCGATCAGCTGCCCCAGGCCCACGGCGAGGGCGAGGACCAGCATCCGCTCGGGCATCCGGCGGCGCAGCGCGACGACCAGCGACAGCAGCAGCACGACCGGCACCGTGAGGGCGGGCAGGTCCGTCCCCCGGGACTCCTCCATGCTCGCTCCGCTGATCACCGAAATCCCGAACAGGACCACGGCCCAGAAGCCGTCGACCCACATCGGGTGTCTGCGGAGGAAGTCATAGAGGCGTTGCACGTAACCCAGCGTAGGGAAGCGAAATGCGTGCAGGGGTCAACCGGAGGGCCGATCCCCGGTCGGCACGTGTACTCCGCAAGGTGGAGGCCCGGCATATCCGCGCGCTTAACCTGGGCCGGTGACGACGGCGACGGCGGGGGTGGGGAACCGGTGACGGCAGGGGCAGCGGGGGGCGGCGGCCTGCGGGGCTGGCGGGCGGCGGCCCAGGACGCCCTGTACGGGCCGGACGGCTTCTACCGCGGGCCCGGCGCGGGCCCGGCCGGACACTTCCGTACGTCCGTGCACGCCTCGCCGCTGTTCGCCGGCGCCGTCGCGCGGCTGCTGTGCCGGGTCGACGAGGCGCTGGGGCGGCCGGCGGTGCTCGGCTTCGTGGACATGGCGGCCGGGCGGGGCGAACTGGTCACCGGTGTCCTCGCCGCGCTGCCCGCCGATGTGGCGCCGCGCGTGCGTGCGTACGCCGTCGAGCTCGCCGACCGGCCGGCCGGGCTGGATCACCGGATCGAGTGGCGGACCGAACCCCCGGAGGGGATCACGGGGCTGTTCTTCGCCAACGAGTGGCTGGACAACGTGCCCGTGGACGTCGCGGAGGTGGACCCGTCGGGCGTACCGCGGCTGGTGCTGGTGCGGGAGGACGGGACGGAGCGGCTCGGGGAGCCGGTCGCGGGCGTGGCGGCCGAGTGGCTGGCGCGGTGGTGGCCGTTGGGTGCCGAAGAAGGGCTCCGCGCGGAGATCGGGCTGCCGCGGGACCGGGCCTGGGAGTCGGCCGTCGGCACGCTCGCACGGGGGCTCGCCGTCGCCGTGGACTACGCGCACACGGCCACCGCGCGGCCGCCGTTCGGGACGCTCACGGCGTTCCGGGATGGGCGGGAGACGACGCCCGTGCCGGACGGGACGTGCGACCTCACCGCGCATGTGGCCCTGGACGCGTGCGCGGCGGCCCGCGCGCTCCCCGGCACGCGTCTGCTGACCCAGCGGGACGCCCTGCGCGCTCTGGGCATCAGCGGCGCACGCCCCCCGCTCACGCTGGCGTCCACCGACCCGGCCGGGTACGTACGCGCCCTCGCGGGCGCCGGGGAGGCCGCCGAACTCACCGCGCCGGGCGGACTCGGCGACTTCGGGTGGCTGGTGCAGCCGGTGGGGATCGCGGACGCGGGGGACCTACTTGTCGATGTCGCCGACGACGAAGAACAGTGACCCGAGGATCGCCACCATGTCCGCGACCAGCGTCCCCGGCAGCAGCTCGGTGAGCGCCTGGATGTTGTTGTACGACGCCGAGCGCAGCTTCAGCCGGTACGGGGTCTTCTCGCCCTTGCTGACGAGGTAGTAGCCGTTGATGCCGAGCGGGTTCTCGGTCCACGCATACGTGTGCCCCTCGGGCGCCTTGAGCACCTTCGGGAGCCGCTGGTTGACCGGGCCCGGGGGCAGCTCCGCGAGCCGGTCGAGGCAGGCGTCGGCGAGGTCGAGGGCGTTGTGGGTCTGCTCCAGGAGGCACTCGAAGCGGGCAAGGCAGTCGCCCTCCGCGCGGGTCACCACCTTCAGGACGTCGCCCAGTTCGCCGTAGGCGAGGTACGGCTCGTCGCGGCGCAGGTCGAAGTCGACGCCGGACGCGCGGGCGATCGGCCCGCTCACCCCGTACGCGTGCACCGCCTCCGGGGACAGCACGCCGACGCCGCGCGTGCGGCCACGGAAGATCTCGTTGCCGAGCACCAGGTCGTCGAAGCGGTCCATGCGGGAGCGCACGTCGGCGACGGCGGCCCGCGCGCGTCCCGTCCACCCGGCCGGGAGGTCCTCCTTGAGGCCGCCCACGCGGTTGAACATGTAGTGCATGCGCCCGCCGGAGACCTCCTCCATGACGTGCTGGAGCTCCTCGCGCTCCCGGAAGGCGTAGAAGATCGGGGTGATGCCGCCCAGTTCCAGCGGATAGGAGCCGAGGAACATCAGGTGGTTGAGCACCCGGTTCAGCTCCGCGAGCAGCGTGCGCAGCCACACCGCGCGCTCGGGGACCTCCATGCCGAGCATCCGCTCCACGGCGAGGACCACGCCCAGCTCGTTGGAGAACGCCGACAGCCAGTCGTGACGGTTGGCCAGCATGATGATCTGGCGGTAGTCCCGGGCCTCGAACAGCTTCTCCGCGCCCCGGTGCATATAGCCGATCACGGGCTCCGCGCGGACGACGCGCTCGCCGTCCAGGACGAGTTTCAGCCGCAGCACGCCGTGTGTGGACGGGTGCTGGGGCCCGATGTTGAGCACCATGTCGGTGCTCTCCGCCGCGCCGCCGATACCGACCATGGTCTCCGTCGTGGGAGTCATGAACACAGTCTCCCCTACGTACGCTGGGCCCATGGAGACGGGGAGCCCGCACGACACGGGGACAGCGGGAACGGGCGGGCCGGCGGCCCCGGGCGGCGAGGGGCCGGTGTGGATCGCGCTGCCCCCG
Organism: Streptomyces sp. NPDC059787; assembly: GCF_042732315.1. NCBI lineage: Bacteria > Bacillati > Actinomycetota > Actinomycetes > Kitasatosporales > Streptomycetaceae > Streptomyces > Streptomyces sp. NPDC059787. The sequence continues at coordinate 1,954 of NZ_JBHWHX010000094.1, read as the reverse complement.
GGGCTGCTGAGGATGCGGCGGCTGCTGCTGGTGGTGTGGCTGGGGCTGCTGACCCTGGCCGCCGCGCTGGTGCCGGGGCTGCTGGCCGGGCCCGGCTGGGCCGCCTTCGCGCTGCTGCCGCTGGCCCTGCTGGTCTGGGGCTGGGTGATGCTGGAGCGGAACTGGCGTTCCTGGCGGTACGCGGAGCGCGCCGACGACCTGCTGATCAGCCGGGGTGTGCTGTGGCGCGAGGAGACGGTCGTGCCGTACGGGCGGATGCAGCTGGTCGAGGTCACCTCCGGGCCGGTCGAACGGCACTTCGGGCTGGCCAGCGTGCAGCTGCACACGGCTGCGGCGGCGACCGACGCCACCATCCCCGGCCTCGACCCGGCCGAGGCGGAGCGGCTGCGCGACCGGCTCACCGAGCTCGGCGAGGCCCGATCGGCGGGGCTGTGACGGCCCCGGGCGCCCAGGAGGACGTACGCGACCGGCCGCCCGTGACCGAGAAGCGGCTGCACCCCGTCACGCCGCTCAGACGGGCGTGGGCGCCCGTCGCGGTGCTGATCGGGTGGGCGCTGCACGACCCCGACCAGGCGCAGCGCCAGCTGACCCGGCTGACGACGACGCACCTGCTGATCGGTCTCGCCGTACTCATCCCGGCCGCCGCCCTCTACGGCTTTCTGACCTGGTGGTTCACCCACTTCGCGATGACCGAGAGCGAGCTGCGCATCCGTACCGGGCTGCTGTTCCGGCGCACCGCGCACATCCGCCTCGAGCGGGTCCAGGCCATCGACGTCACCCAGCCGCTGCTCGCGCGGGTGGCGGGCGTGGCGAAGCTCAAACTCGACGTCATAGGCACCGACAAGAAGGACGAACTCGCCTTCCTGGGCGCCGACGAGGCGCGTGCCCTGCGCGCGGAACTCCTCGCGCGGGCGGCGGGTTTCGCGCCGGAGACCGCGCACGAGGTGGGCGAGGCGCCGTCCCGGGAGATGCTGCGGGTGCCACCGGGCGTCCTCGCCGTCTCCCTGCTGCTGACCGGGGCGACCTGGGGCTGGCTCCTCGTCGCCGCCGTGGTGGTGCCGCTGCTGTGGACGGCCACCCACAGCCTGTGGACGGTGCTCGCCACGGCCGTGCCGCTGCTCGGCGCCGCGGGCGCGAGCAGTGTGGGCCGGTTCGTCGCCGAGTACGACTGGACGCTGGGCGAGTCGCCCGACGGGCTGCGCATCGACCACGGGCTGCTGGACCGGGCGCACGAGACGGTGCCGCCTGGGCGTGTACAGACGGTACGGCTGGTCGAGCCGCTGCTGTGGCGGCGGCGCGACTGGGTGCGGGTGGAACTGGACGTGGCGGGTTCGTCCAACTCCCTGCTGCTGCCGGTCGCTCCGCGCGAGCTCGCCGAGTCGGTCGTCGCGCGGGTGCTGCCCGGGGTGAGCGTGCCCCCGCGCGAGGCGTTCTCCCGGCCGCCGCGCCGCGCGCGGTGGTGCGTTCCGTTGTGGTGGCGGGGTTACGGACTCGCCGTCACCGACGCGGTGTTCGCCGCCCGCCACGGGCTGCTGCGACGCAGCCTGTCCCTGGTGCCGCACGCCAAGGTGCAGAGCGTACGGCTGGCCCAGGGCCCCTGGCAGCGGGCCCGGGGCGTCGCGGACGTCCACGTGGACACCGGCGCGAACAAGTCGGTGACGGCCCGCCTCCGGGATGCCACGGAGGCGGCGGCCCTCCTGCGCTCCCAGGCGGAACGCTCCCGCACCGGCCGCAGAGACGCCCGCCCGGACCGCTGGATGGCCTGACCCGCACAGACGACGAGCGCCTGCCAGGGCTGCTGGGGCAGACGCCGCACAGGGGACGGACGCACCGCCCGCACCCGAGCGGGCACAGCCGCACGGAGAAGCCCGCGACCGGAGGGACGGGAGCGCCGCCCGCACGCGCGCGGGTGCACCGGAACGCCGAACGGGCCCCGCGCACACCGCGCGGGGCC
>NZ_JBHWHX010000093.1:2001-8817 GCF_042732315.1 Streptomyces sp. NPDC059787 | reverse complement strand
AACCCGGCGAAAGCGTCACCAACTCCCAGGGCCAGCCCACCATGACCCTCACCCTCGGCAAGGACTTCAAGGGCGCCGGAGTCAAACTCGACGCCGCGTCGATCGAGACGCCCGAGGTGGAGAAGTCCACGGCCGACAAAGTTCAGTGCGCGAGTTGAGGCCGTAGCGCAACCTCACGGGCCCGTCGCATGTCTCCAAGACGTACGGCGGGCCCTGAGGGCTGTGGAGGACGCAGAAGTTGACGCAGAACAGTGTGCAGGAGGCCGCACCGGCCGCCGAGGACGAGGCCGCCCTCGAGGACGGGAGCGGCGAGGGTCCGGGCGACGGGCGCAGGGCGCCGCGCAAGCACCGGGTGCTCCGATGGTCGGCGATGGTGCTGACCGTACTGATAGTGGGCACGGCCGGCGCCGGCTATGTCTACTACCGGCACCTCAACGCCAACATCGAGCAGCAGGAACTCAATCTCGGTGACGAGAAGGTCCCGGAGCCGACGCCGAACGCCGCGGGGCAGACCCCGTTGAACATCCTGCTCATCGGCTCCGACGCGCGGGACAGCAAGGAGAACCAGGAACTCGGCGGCGCCCGGGAGACGTTCGGCTCCACACCGCTGGCGGACGTCCAGATGCTGCTGCACCTGTCCGCCGACCGCAGCAACATGTCGGTCGTCAGCATGCCGCGGGACACCCTCGTGAAGATCCCGAAGTGCACCGACCCCGACGACGGCACGGTGTACCCGGCGAGCAACGGGCGGGTGATGACCAACCAGAGCCTCGGGCACGGCGGTCCGGGCTGCACCGTCGCCACCTGGCAGGAACTCACCGGCATCCACATCGACCACTTCCTCATGGTCGACTTCGCGGGTGTCGTGTCGATGGCGGACGCCATCGGCGGTGTCCCGGTGTGCGTCGACGCCAACATCCACTCGCGCGACAGCCAGGGCCACGGCTCCGGCCTGAAGCTGGCGGAGGGCACCCACCCGGTCAAGGGCGAGCAGGCCCTGCAGTGGCTGCGCACCCGTTACGGCTTCGAGGACGGCAGCGACCTGGCACGGGCCAAGGCCCAGCACATGTACATGAACTCGATGGTCCGGGAGCTGCGCGAGAACGCCACCCTGAGCAACCCGAACAAGCTGCGCAGGCTCGCCGAGAAGGCCACCGAGGCGCTCACCGTCGACCCCGGCCTGAACTCGGTCAAGAAGCTCTACGACCTCAGCACCGAGCTGCGGAAGGTCGAGCCGGAGCACATCACCATGACCACCATGCCGAACCGGTACGTGGGTGCGCGGGTGGAGCCCACGGAGGACGCCGAGCAGCTCTTCCGGCTGGTGCGCGAGGACATCACCCTGGACGGCGGGGACACGAAGAAGAAGGCCACCGCCACGCAGGAGGACCAGGGCCCGGACGACCCGGCGGCCGAGGACGCCGAGATCCCGGTCCTGGTGCAGAACGGCACCCGCACCGACACGCTGGGCGCGGCCCCCGACCGGGCCGGCACCGTGGCGGAGCTGCTCGTGGGCGAGGGGTTCGCCAGGGCGGTCGCCGACCGGAGCGCGGCCCTGAGCGAGAAGACGACCGTCGTCCGCTACCCGAGCGCGGACCTGGAGGGCGACGCCGCGGCGGTCGCCGAGGCCCTGGGCATCGAGCCGGGCGCGGTGCGCAGGTCGACCGACGTCTCCGGGGTCACGCTCGTGGTGGGCGCGGACTGGCGCGAGGGCACGACGTACGAGGCGCCGAAGGAGGACAACGAGGTCCCGGAGACCGCCGAGGTGCTCAACGGCGCGGACGACGGGGCCTGCATGAAGGTGAACCCCGCGTTCACCTGGTGAGGACAGCGCCACGGGCCCCTCTCCGGGTGGGAGAGGGGCCCGTGGCGCTGTCAGGTCAGTGCGAGGCCGCGTCCGCGCGGACAGAGGGGCGCCGGCTCGCGATCACCTTGCGGGCCAGGGACTTCGGGCTGGTCAGGAAGCCCCAGCCCCACGACATGTGCATGGTGGCCAGCGCCACCGGGATCTGCAGCCGCGCCTTGAGCGGCAGCCCCTTGCCGGCCGGTACGGACCCCAGCGCGATCGCCGCGAGGTAGCCGCCGGGCACCACGAAGCCCCACGGGGTCAGCGCGGCGCCGACCACGATCCCGGCCGCGATCGCGCACACCGCGGCCGGCGGGGCCAGGTAGCGCAGGTTGATGGAACCGGAGTGGTAGCGGGCCACGACGTGCCGCCAACGTCCGTAGTCCTTGTACTGCTTGGCCAGCGCCCGCACGCTCGGCCGGGGCCGGTACGACACCTTCAGCTCCGGCGAGAACCAGATCAGCCCGCCGGCCTCACGGATGCGGAAGTTCAGCTCCCAGTCCTGGGCGCGGATGAACTCCACGTTGTACCCGCCCTGCTGCTCCAGCGCCTCGCGCCGGAACACGCCCAGGTACACCGTCTCGGCGGGGGCGGCCTCGCCGCCGGTGTGGAAGGCGGCGTTGCCCACACCTATCCTCGACGTCATCGCGGCGGCGACGGCGTGCTCCCAGTCGTTCTCCCCCTCGGCGTGCATGATGCCGCCGACGTTCTGCGCGCCGGTCTCCTCCAGGAGCCGTACGGCGGTCGCGATGTAGTTCGGGGAGAGCATCCCGTGCCCGTCGACGCGGACCACGACCGGATGGCGCGAGGCCTTGATCGCCGCGTTGAGGGCGGCCGGGGTGCGGCCGGTCGGATTGGGCACGGTGTGCACCCGCGGGTCCTCGGCCACGAGCTCGGCCGCGATCTCGTCCGTGCGGTCCGTGGACGGACCGAGGGCGATCACGACCTCCATCTCGCCGGCGTACTCCTGGGCGAGGATCGCGCGGACGGCGCCGCGCAGGTGCCGCTCCTCGTTGAGGACGGGCATGATCACGGAAACGGCGGGGAGCCGCACGTCGGGATTGGCGTTCATAGGGCCCTCACGTTACCGCGAACGGGGGACACCGACGCGCGCGCCGGGGGCGATGTGCCGGGCCGCAGATCGTATCGGCCTACCGTGCTCACGATCCCACGCACGGCCGTCGTCCGGAGGTGCCCCCCTTGCCCACGCCGCCGCGGTCCCCCCGGCCCCGCACCGCACCGCAGCGTCCCCCGCGGCCGGCCCGCGAGGGCCCGCGGCCCACCGCGTCGACCGCGCCCCCCGCGCCGCCGCGCGGGAAGCCGCGCTGGGTCATGCGCACCGTCACCACGCTGTCGGTCGTGGTGCTCGCCTCCGCCGGGATCGGGCACGCGGTGATGAGCGGCCTCGACGAGGACATCGCCCGGGTCGACCCGTTCCGCGACATGAAGAACCGCCCCGAGGCCGGTCACGGCATGAACATCCTGCTCGTCGGCACCGACGGCCGGGAGAGGATCGACGAGGCGGAGCGGGAGAAGTACCGGCTCGGCGGGGAACCCTGCCACTGCACCGACACGATCATGATCGTGCACGTCTCGGCGGACCGCGAGCGGGCCGCCGTGGTCAGCCTGCCCCGCGACTCGTACGCCGTGACGCCCCCGCACACCGACCGCGTGAGCGGCGAGCGGCACAAGGGGCACCCCGTCAAACTGAACGCGGCGTACGCCGAGGGCGGGCCCCGGCTGACCGTGCGTACGGTCGAGAAGATGACCCGGGTGAAGATCGACCACTACCTGGAGGTCGACTTCACCAGCTTCATGAAGACCGTGGACGTGGTCGGCGGCGTCGAGGTCTGCACCGACAGACGGCTGAAGGACAGCAACACCGGCCTCGACCTGCCCGCCGGCCGGCACACCCTCGAAGGCGGCCAGGCCCTGCAGTACGTCCGCTCCCGGCACGTCGACGGCGCCTCCGACCTCGGCCGGATGAGGCGCCAGCAGCACTTCATGGCGGCCCTGGTGGACCGGGTCACCTCCTCCGGCATCCTGCTGAACCCGCTGAGGTTCCGGGACGTGACCCGGGCGGTGCTCGGCTCGGTCCGCGCCGACAAGGGCTTCGGCACCGGCGAGCTCCTGGACCTCGGCCGGGCGATGCGGAACTTCTCGCCCTCCTCCTCCGAGTTCACCACCGTGCCGATCGCCGACATGAGATACGCCGTGAAGGGCGCCGGCTCGACGCTGAAGTGGGACACCGGGAAGTCCGAGCGCATCTTCGACGCGCTGCGCCGGGACGAGCCGCTCTCCGTGCGCCGCACCCCCGACGCGGCGCTCCGCGTCCCGGTGGACCCCCGGCAGATCCGCGTCCAGGTCGAGAACGGCACCCGCATCGCGGGCCTCGGCCGGCGGGTGGACGCCGCGCTGGCGGCGACCGGCTTCGACACCACCCGCGCCCCGGCCAACGCGGCGCACCAGGACGTGAGGCGGACGGTCGTCGCCTACGACCCCCGCTGGGACCGCTCCGCGGAATCCCTCGCGGCGGCCCTTCCCGGCAGCGAGCTGCGCGCGGTGAAGGGCCAGGGCGCCACGCTGAAGGTGATCGCGGGCGCCGACTTCGAGAAGGTCCGCAAGGTACGGGCGCAGGACCCGGGCCAGGACGAGTTCGGGGTGGTGCGGGGGGACGAGGTGGGTTGTTCCTGAACGCCGGGCCGTCCGGCGGGCCGGACGGTCCGGGTGGGCCAAGCCGTTGCGCGGTTTTTCGCCCCCGCCGCCCCTTCCCGTTCCGTCCCCGGGGGCTCTGCCCCCAGACCCCCGTTCGCGCGGTTCCCCGCGCCCCTTCAGGCCCGGACCCCCTTCGCGCCCACGCGGCGGAGCCGCATGTCGACACGGCCCCGCGCCCCTACAGCGGGGGTCAGTCCTCGAAGCCCTCCGCCGCCCGCTTCTCCCGCAGCTCCATGATCGCCCGGCGGCGGGCCAGCCGGTGGGCGCGGCGGATCTGGGCCTCCTGGTAGCGGCGCCTGTCCCGCTCGGTCTCCGGCGTCACCTGCGGCACCCGGCGCGGCTTCCCGTCGGCGTCGACGGCCGCGAACACCAGGTACGCCGAGCCGACCTGGGTGGCCGGCGCGGACTCGTTCCAGCGCTCGGCCAGCACCCGCACCCCGACCTCCATCGAGGTCCGTCCGGTCCAGTTGACCTGGGCCTTCACATGGACCAGATCACCGACGCGGACCGGCTCCAGAAAGGCCATCTCGTCCATGGAGGCGGTGACGGCGGGCCCTCCGGAGTGCCGTCCGGCGACGGCGCCCGCCGCGTCGTCGACCAGCTTCATGATCACCCCGCCGTGCACCGTGCCCAGCAGGTTGGTGTCGTTGTGGGTCATGATGTGGCTGAGGGTCGTACGGGACGCCGAGGTGGGCTTGCCCGGGATGTCCGGACTCTCCGCGGCTGCGGCGGGGGCCTGGTCTGTCATGGCCTCCACCTTATGCCGAGGTCACATCTGCGGAATTTGTGTCAGCTTCGCAACAGCGGGGCCCTGATTTTCCGACGACCCTTGTATGGCGCACAGCCGGGACCTGCACACTGTCTTCCATGACTGATTGGCCCGAGGCACGGTCCGACGACAACCGCGGCGGACGTTACGGACGCGGCAGCGCGAGCGCACAGCCCGAGGGCGCCCGTGTCATGCGGCAGGTCCGCCGCGGCCAGGCGGCCCCTTCCGGGCAGGGCGCGTACGGCGGTGTCCCGCAGCAGCCGTCGTACGTGGACGGACACGGCAGTGGCGGCGGCTACGACAGCGGCTACAACACCGGCCAGGTCTACGGCACGCCCGGCGGCGGTGGCCCCGGCGGGCCGGGCGGCGACGGCGGCTACGCCCCGCAGCGCCCCGCGCCGGACTGGCGCCGCCGCATCAAGTGGACGGCGATCACCGTCGTCACCGTGCTGGTCGTGACGACCGTCGGCACGTACTTCTGGGCCGACTCCAAGCTCAACCGCGACGTCGACCTGTCGAAGGTGATCGACCGGCCCGAGAAGGGCGAGGGCACCAACTACCTCATCGTCGGCTCCGACAGCCGCGAGGGCATGACCGCCGAGGACAAGAAGAAGCTGCACACCGGGTCCGCCGACGGCAAGCGCACGGACTCGATGATGATCCTGCACACCGGCGACAACGGCCCCACCCTGATCTCGCTGCCCCGGGACTCGAACGTCGAGATCCCGTCCTTCGTGGGCTCCGAGTCGGGCAAGTCCTACCCCGGCACCGGCCGTGAGGTGAAGCTCAACGCCGCCTACGCCGAGGACGGACCCGAACTGCTGGTCCGCACGGTCGAGTTCAACACCGGCCTGCACATCGACCACTACGTGGAGATCGGTTTCGGCGGCTTCGCGAGCATCGTGGACGCGGTCGGCGGCGTGGAGATGGACATCCCGCAGGACATCAAGGACACCAAGTCCGGCGCCGACTTCAAGAAGGGCAAGCAGACCCTGAACGGCGAGGAGGCCCTCGCCTTCGTCCGCACCCGGTACGCGCTGGCGGGCTCCGACCTGGACCGTACGAAGAACCAGCAGAAGTTCCTCTCCGCCCTCGCCAACCAGGTGGCCACGCCCGGCACGGTCCTCAACCCCTTCAAGCTCTACCCGACGATGGGCGCGGGGCTGGACTCCCTGATCGTCGACAAGGACATGGGCCTCTTCGACCTGGCCGACATGTTCTGGTCGATGAAGGGCGTCAGCGGCGGCGAGGGCACGTCCATGAACATGCCGATCGCGGGCTCCACCGGCGGCAACCTGCTCTGGGACAAGACGAAGGTGAAGCAGCTGGTGAGCCAGCTGAACAACGACGAGAAGGTCACCGTCAAGGGCAACTGAAACCGGCTGTGGGCACCCCGCGCGGGGTGCCCACAGCCGTGTCCGGCGACGGCGGCAAAAAGATGCGCCCCACATGTCGCGGCACATCACGGAGCAGCGGCGGCAGGACT
>NZ_JBHWHX010000093.1:0-1991 GCF_042732315.1 Streptomyces sp. NPDC059787 | reverse complement strand
CCCCGGCCACCCCGCCGGCCCCCCTCCTCACCCCCCCCCCCCCGCACCCCGAAGCGCCCCCCTCCACCGTGTTCTTGCCCCCCGCGGGGGGGCCCCACAGCCGTGTCCGGCGACGGCGTCACATCGTGGCGCCCGACATGGCGCGGCACATCTCGGAGCAGCGGCGGCAGGACTCGGCGCAGCGCGTCATCCGCTCGTCGTCCGGCATGGACATGCACGCCTCGGCGCACATGTCGCAGGCCTGCGCGCACATCATGCACATCTCGTTCGCCAGCGGCGAGCGGCGCATCATCATGTCCGCGCACATGCGGGTCATCTCCGAGCAGTCCATGAGCGCCCGCATGATCGGCATCCGGGCCTCGCCGCCCGTCTGCAGACAGGAGCTCATGGTCTCCTCGCACACACCGTGGCAGGCCATGCACGCCTGGATGCAGTCCTGCATCTCCTGGCTCATCGGTTCCGTGGTGGTCGGCTGCTGCTGGGTCATGGTTCCTCCCAGGGGGACGGAGAGGGCCGGGGTTCGGCCCCCGCCCTCTCCGTCCTACGCCCCCGCCCCCATGACCACCACAGGGCGGCCCGGACCACGTCTCTGCTTGGAAGCACCGACAGCGGAAAAGAGAGACGGGGCGGGAACGAACGGCTCAGGGGAGGGCGCACATGACACCACAGGCGGAGAGACAGCGGCTGCGCAGACGGCTGGAACGGCTCATCGGCATCGCCGCGACCGAGGGCAACGAACTCGTGCCGCTGCGCAACGGCGACCGGATCTTCCCCGCGATGCTGGAGGCCATCCGCGCCGCGGAGCACACCGTCGACATGATGACGTTCGTGTACTGGCGCGGCGACATCGCGCGGGAGTTCGCCGACGCCCTGGCCGAGCGGGCCCGCTCCGGGGTCCGGGTACGGCTGCTGCTGGACGGTTTCGGCGCCAAGGAGATCGAGCCGGAGCTGCTGGACGCCATGGACGACGCCGGCGTCCAGGTGGCCTGGTTCCGCAAGCCCCTCCATCTGTCGCCGATGCGGCAGAACCACCGCTGCCACCGCAAGGTCCTGGTGACCGACGAGCACACCGCGTTCACCGGGGGCGTCGGCATCGCCCAGGAGTGGTGCGGTGACGCCCGCGGCCCCGGCGAGTGGCGCGACACCCACGTACGGGTCCGGGGGCCCGCCGTGGACGGCATCGCCGCGGCCTTCGCCCAGAACTGGGCCGAGTGCCACGACGACCTGTACGACGAGCACGACCGCTTCACCCCCCAGGAACAGCCGGGGAACGCCACGGTCCAGGTGGTACGGGGCTCGGCCAGCTTCGGCTGGCAGGACATGCAGACACTGCTGCGCGTCATGATCACCTCGGCGCGGGAGCGCTTCCGGCTGTCCACGGCCTACTTCGCGCCCGACACCTACTTCATCGACCTCCTGGCCGCCGCCGCCCGCCGGGGCGTGCGGGTGGAGATCCTGCTGCCGGGGCCGTACACCGACCAGCGGGCCTGCCGGCTGGCCGGCCGGCAGCACTACCAGACCCTGGTCGACGCGGGCGTGGAGGTGCTGGAGTACCAGCCGACCATGCTGCACACGAAGGTCATCACCGTGGACGGCGTCTGCTCCCTCATCGGCTCCACCAACTTCAACCGCCGCTCCCTGGAGCACGACGAGGAGGTCATGCTGGCCGTCCTCGACGAGGACTTCACGGCCGCGCTGGACGCCGACTTCGACGCCGACCGCAAGCTGGGCGAGCCCGTCGACCCGGCCCGCTGGCGGCGCCGTCCCCTGACCGAACGCCTCGCCGAGGCCGCGGTCACCCCGATCCGCCGCTTCCTGTGACGGCGCACACCGGCCGGGAAGAGCGGAGGGCGCCCGGCCCCGGACGCCCTCCGCTGCCCGGCCCGCCCGCCGTTACGGCAGGTTGCGGGCCATGACGATGCGCTGGACCTGGTTGGTGCCCTCGTAGATCTGGGTGATCTTGGCGTCGCGCATCATGCGCTCGACCGGGT
>NZ_JBHWHX010000092.1:4453-8934 GCF_042732315.1 Streptomyces sp. NPDC059787 | reverse complement strand
GTCGTCCCCGGCCCACGACGAGGACCACGGGGCCGGCGCCTTGTCGCGTACGACGGCGCGTCCGACCCACCATGCGCCCTGTCCGATGCCGCGCCACGCCTCCAGCAGCTTGGACAACTGGCCCTTGACCTGCCGTCCCTTCTCGTCGGTGTAGTCGGCCAGCCGGACGTGGGACCAGTGCGGAACCGTGAGGGTGACCAGGTAGAGGCCGCGCCCCGACTTCAACCAGGCCAGGGCGTACCGCTCCAGGACGGCGGCCCGCTCCGCCCGGACCCGGGCCGCGCACACCGGGCACGCCCACACCGACCCGCACCGGACCAGGCCCGAAAACCCCGTCTGCTCCCCGGCCACGGCACGGATGCCGACCGCTTCACCCAAGGGGAGCTGCTCGCACGCCCCGACCGACTTCAGACCGGTGAAGCCCTGAATGCCCTCCAGCAGCCGCAGCCGCGCATCCTTGCGCTTGACCAGGACGGCGCACCCGTCGGCCGTCTGAGCGGCCGTCACGCCCGTTTCTGCGGTGTCCTGAGCAGCGGCGGAAACACTGTTCACTCTTTCCCAAGCCGCACCGCCGTGGGGGGCCGGGGAGGAGTCGTCCGCGCGGGACGGGGAGGGGCTGGCGGGGGTGGCGCGGGCATCGTCGCGGGAGACGGCCCGGCGGAGGGAACGCCGGCGGGCACGCCCAGCCTCCAGGGCGGCCTTATGCCGCTGCTGGAGCTGCGCCATGGGAGTCACGGCGCCGTCTGGCCGGGGGGCCGCTTTGCGGTCCGCCTCCGACCGTGCATCATTGAGCACGAACGATTCCCGGTGAGTTGGTAGCGAGTCGGGATCTAGAAACGGTCAGGGGCCCTAATCCCTGGCCGTTTCGCATGTCCAGCATCCTGGACCATTCGCCCCCGGAATCCGGGGACTTACCGCGTGTCACATGAGTTCAGTCTGAACCATCGCACACATCGTGCGCAACAGGCAGCACAAAGCCCGCCCCCAATCGGGAGCGGGCCTCCGGTATGTGGTGCTGTGTCAGCTTTCGACCCACATGAACGGTGGGAGGTCGGCGGCGGCCTTGAAGACGCGGATCGCCGCGCCGGCGGGAGCGTCGGGGAGGGCGTACACCCGGCCACCCTCCAGGGAGGCCAGGAGTCGGGCCCCGTGGTGCTCGCATCCGTCCAGGCCCGCGTTCTGGCGGTCCAGCACGGTGACGGCGGGCGGGCCGTCGCAGGGGGTCGGGTCGTCGATGTGGGCGGCGGGGCAGCGGGTCGTGGTCATGGTCGGGTCCCTCCGGTGAAGGGGGCCGCCGTGGTGGCCGGCCCCCTGGATTGGTCTATCAGCCGGTCGTGGCTTCGGCGGTAACGCGGCGCCAGGCCGCCCGGAGACGGGTCTCCCCGGCGGAGTGGCCAGCCGACCGGAACCGGGCCGACATCTCCCGGTACGTGAGCGGCGGAACCTCACCGGCTCGCAGCTCGGAGACGATCGCGTCCAGTTCCTCGTCGGTGAGCGCGGGCGCGGCCTCCAGGGCGGGAACCGGCTCCGTCGGCCCCCACACCGGCAACTCCCACCGGGGCGTGACGCCGGGCGTGACGCGCTCTGTGACGCAGGTCAGGGCACGGTTCGTGCCGTCGCCCTGGCGGGCGGCCTCCAGCGTCGACCACGCCCCCGACAGCCGTTCCGCGGTCCGGGCCTGGACCCGTGCGACGCGCGCCCCGGCCGCCGTCACGGCCTCCAGTCGGGTTTCCTCCGTACCTGCCTCGGCCCGGAGCCGGGCGCGGGCCACGGCCGCCTCGTCGCGGGCCGTCTGCTGAATCCCGCGGATCGCGTCCAGGGCGGCCGGGGTGAGCGCGGTGCGCTCCCACAGACCATGGACCAACCAGAGCGCCTTGGCCGCGAGGGGGAGCCAGGCGACGGCGAGCCAGGCGCCGGCGGATTCCTCCCCGAGCGCGTGCGCGACGAGGACGCCGGTAGCAGCCAGACCGAACAGCCACCCGACAGCGGTGACGGCCCGGTTGTGGTCGCCCTGTGCGGCGAGCCTCCGCTCATACGCGAGGGTGGCCAGCCAGCCACCGTCCAGGCCGAGACCGACGACGAGGGCCACGGCCCACGGCATGGACTCCCCGAGCCACATCACGACGACCGCGAGGGTCAGCACCATGCTGACGATGGTCATGGCGACCGCCGGTCCGGCGGTGAACGTCTTCCGCTGCATGGTCACTTCCCCTTCCGACGGGTGAGCGGGATGGACAGACCGACCCCGGCGGGGGCGGCGGCGGCCACGGCGGCGGCCGTCTGGGCGGTGATCTGCATCAGGAGGCAGAGCGTCATCACTACGCCGACCGCACCGGCGGCCACGACGACCGTGAGGACGATCGGGCCGGTGTAGGACCGGGGGGCCGGGGTGTGGTGGACGATCACCACGGTGCGGGGGTCGACCCCGGGCGGGATCATGTCGGCCGGGATGTGTCCGGCCCGAAGCTGGGCGCTCATGCGGTCGCCTCCGTTCCGGCGGGGGCGACGGTGCCGTCCTCCAGGCGGGCCAGGAGACCCTTCTCGACGAGACGGCCGACGACCTTGGACACCGTGCCCTTGGGGAGCCCCGACTTCTCGACGATGTCCTTCTGGCGGGCGGGCCCGTCCTGGACGACGCGCAGCACGCGCTCCTCCGTCGATTCCCCCGCCGGGGCGGGCGGCTCCGGGGGCTTGCGCATGGAGATGACCGGGGCAATGGCCGTGCCGTGCCAGATGCGGGCGGCCGGGAGGGCGCGGACCTGGTCGTCGTCCATGAACCAGACCTTGACCGGGGCCGGGGTCCGGCCGGTGCCACGGATCATCAGGACGCCGGGCTTGGGGAGCGTGTGAGCGTCCCACCCGCCCGCGGTCGCGTCCTCCCCGAGCACGGTCCGCACCTCCGTCGCCGTGGCGACCTTGAGGCACAGGCGCACGTCCATCTGTGCGGCGATCTGCGGCGGGATGCCCGCGCTCGCACCGGACTGAGTGGGTTTCTGCGTGCACCACCAGAGGTGGATTTCGGCGGCGCGGCCCATGCGGGCCAGGCTCTCGAAATCGGCGACGGCGTCCTTGGCGACGGCGGACACTTCCGCGCCCTCGTCGACCACGACGACGATCCGGGGCCGGTCCACGGTCGGCGTCCAGGACGCGGACCCGGTCGACTCCAGGATCTCCAGCCGCTCCATCATCTCCGCCTGGAGTTCGGCGGCCACGCCGATCACCTCGTCGGCAGTGCGGGCCACCCGGACCCGGTCCCGCCACAGGGCGCCCTCCACCCGCTTGAGGTCGACCATCACGACGGCGGCCTTGGGGTCGGCGGCCAGTTCGGCGAGCGCCGGCCGCAGCGTCACCGACTTGCCCGCGCCGGACGATCCGGCGAGCAGCAGCCGCGTGTTGAGCGGGATGCGGACCGGCTCACCGGTGAGGGTGTCCAGGCCGATACCGACCCGGTCCGGGGTCCAGCGCATGTCCGCGCCGTCGACCGCCGACCGCGTCCGCAGGATGAGCTGGGCCCATCCGCCCCGCTCGCCGGTCTTCACCTCCAGGCGCAGACCGGTGCGGCAGCCGAGCAGCGCGCGGACGTGGTCGGCGGCGGCCGTCAGCTTGGCCACGGTCCAGGTGCCGTCCAGGCGGACGTCCGCCACGATGCCCGCGTCCGTGAGCGCCGGCCGACCGGTGATGGTCCCGGCCAGGCCGCGCCCGTCGGCGTGCGCGCTCCAGTGCTCCGGGGCGAGCCGCTTGAGCAGCTGCCGCTCCTCGGCGGTCGGGACGAGACCCTTGGGCATACGGGAGGCCAGCGCGACGGCGACGACGACGGCCCCGACCGCGGCGACCGTGACGGCGACGGCCGACCACAGCCACACCGCCGACGGGACGTGCGGCAGACCGACGTATCCGGCGACGGCGGCCACGATCGCGGCCTTGGAGGCGAAGACCCACATGGGGTCGGGGACGGCGCGCTGCGCCTTCCGCAGCTCCCGCTCCGCCTTGTGCGTGGCGGGCTTGGTGCGCTCCGGGTCCGCCTTCCTGGCGACCGCGAGCGCCTTCCGCGCGTCGGTGACGAGGGGGCGACGCTCCGCCCGCAGCGTCCGCCGGCGGGCCGCCTCCGCCTTGTAGCGCTCCGCCGTCCAGCGGGAGGCCGAACACATCGATCGCATGATCACATGCGAAACTGACGAGTGGTCCATGGTGATCCTTTCGCGAGGTCATGGACTGGGCGGCGTCCCGTTGCACCGGGGCGTCGCCGTTCACGTTCTGTAGTTGGTTTCCGGTTTCCGTTTCCTGGTTCCGGGGGGCCCTACGCGCGCCCGCGCGAGGGAAACCCGGATTCGCTACCCAGAGTGGCCCTGACTGGCCGTCTCCCGCCCGTTCCCGGTACGGGGGACCCGAACAGTCTCGCGGACCCTCCAGGCCGTCAGACGGCCGTCTAGCCGTCCGACTCCCGCAGCCACGACCGGACCGTGTTCGGGGCGACCGCGGTG
>NZ_JBHWHX010000092.1:1533-4356 GCF_042732315.1 Streptomyces sp. NPDC059787 | reverse complement strand
AGGGCGACCGCGGGCAGTAGACCGGGCGGCCACTCGCCGGGGTTTACATGGCCAGCCGCACGCCGACCGACCGCATCGTCGTTGTGCGCGTGGGGGAGGGCTGGCGGGGAGGGGAGGGGTGCCCGGCTGATCTTCCGTTGCCGTCCTCCAGGCCGATCCTGGGCGGGCCGCCGTACCGCCGCCGTCGACCCCACCGGAGCGTGAGCGGACCGGACTCCCCGGTCGTGGTCGACGGGGAGCAGCTGCTGCCGCGATGGGGCCGGCCGCCGTGGGGGCGCTCCGCTCACCGCGGCTCCGTCGTGGGCCGGCCGTCCTGCTCTCCCGCCGCGGGCCCCTCCGGGCACTGCCGCAGATGGGCCACCAGACCGGCGACGACCGTCCTGCAGTACGGGCACGGCTCCGCCCCCGACGCCGTGACCTGCACTTCCGGAAAGTCGCGCGACGATCCTGAGTCATCATCGCGCGACTTTCCTTGGGTCGAAGAAGGGTCGCGCGACTTTGCTCCGCTCTGCCACGCCTCCGCCTCCTCGACCCGACCCTTCATGTACGCGGCCACCAGACGCTCACTCATCTTCTGAGCCTTCCGGGCCCGGTGCGCGCGGTGAACGCACGCCCGGGAGCAGTAGGCCCGCGGCTTGGTCCCCCGGCTCGGCGGCACGGGCCCTTCCCCGCACCACGCACACAGGGGAGCGCCGTCGGGGTCTCTCAGGTCGTCACTCATCCCCGGACCGTATCGACCCCGGGATGCTCCAGAGGGGAGCAGGGGGATGCCTCGGCGAGATCCGTGCGACTGTGCTCACACGGCATGCACTGCCGTCCGCACCGCGGCGGGCCCACGCGGACGCCCGCACGCAGCGGGCCGCCTGTACTGCCGACCCACGACCCCAAGGGGACACCGTGGAATCCGCATCCCGTACGGCCAGGGCCCGACTCGCGGCCCTCACCCGCCACCGTGGCGAAGACGACCCGGACGTCGTCCAGGCCCGCCACGACTACACCCGCCGCTTCACCCGGGAGCAGCTGCACCGCATCCTCGGACCGCAGACCCCGGAGACGCGCGCGGAACTCGTCGCCCTGGTCCTCGAGGACGAGGGGGCCGCCACCACATGACCGGACAGCAGAACGCCCCCACCACAGCAGCGGGGGCGCAGCCGAACAGTTCAGGCGCGGGGACGCTTAAGAACTTGTCCGTGACCAGCGTAGGGCGCGGGGAAGACGACGTTCCCCCGGTCGACTACCGGGCCGCCACCAGGGCGTGGGCGCGGGTCCAGGTCCGTGCCCTCGTCGGCGCCGGACCCGTCCCGGAGTACGGCACGGCGGAGTGGTGCGCTCTCCCTCCCCGGGACCGCCGGCGGTTCGCCGCGCTCATCCTGGCCGCCGAACGATCGCAGCAGCAGCGGCCCCTCGTCGACCGGACGGAGTCACCGCGGCGGAGGCCCTGGAGGCTCCAGGCCACACCCGGCTGGCCGCCCGTGGCGATACCCGGCGCACCCGGCCACCACCTCGTCCCCGACGCACGAGGGGAGGCAGCGTGATCGTGCGGACCGTGGACCCCACCGACGACCCATGGGTCGACGAGGACCAGGACCAGGAACCCCGCACGGGATCCTGGGCGGCACAGGATCTCTCCGCCGTCCTGGACGGCACGTACCGGCCGCCACAGCCGACCGTGGGCCACCGCGACGACCGGATCGGCCTGTTCTACCCCGGCCGGGTCTCCAGCGTCGCCAGCGAGTCTGAGGCCGGTAAGACGTGGCTCGCACTGCTGGCGTGCCTCCAGGAACTCAAAGCCGGGCGGCACGTCCTCTACGTCGACTTCGAGGACGACGCCGGCGGAGTCGTCGGCCGCCTCATGGCGCTGGGCGCCAACCCCTGGACCGTACGGAACCAGTTCCACTACATCCGGCCGGAAGGCCCCCTGACCCCGGTCGACTTGCCCGACCTCGTCCAGCTGCTCCAGATGCTCCCCTCCCTCGCCATCGTGGACGGCGTCACGGAAGGGATGTCACTGCTGGGCCTGGAGCTCAAGAGCAACACCGACGTGGCCCGGTTCTCCCGCCAGCTGCTCCGCCCCATGGCCGACGCCGGCGCGGCCGTCGTCACCCTGGACCACGTCGTCAAGTCTGCGGAGAACCGCGGCCGGTACAGCCTCGGCGGAGTCCACAAGCTCAACGGCCTCAACGGCGTGATGTATCTGCTGGAGAACGTCCGCCCGTTCGGCATCGGCGCCACCGGCCGCTCCCGCATCCGGATCGCCAAAGACCGGCCCGCCCAGCTCCGCCGCCACGCCCTCCCGCACTCCAGCGGCCTCTACTGGTTCGGGGACCTCGTCATCGACTCCCGGACCGAACAGTCCGCCGAAGCACACCTCTACCCGCCCGTGGCCCGGACCGACGAGGACCAGGCCGCCACCGACGAACACCGGCTCCAGGGCCTCCAAGCCGCCATCGTCACCGCGCTGCAGAAAGCCGGCCAGCCGCTCTCGAAAGCAGGGATCGAGGACCGGGTCACCGGTAAGGCCGCGGACAAGCGGCGCGCCCTGGCCGCTCTCGTCGACGAGGGGCACGTCGTCGTCACCGCCGGACCCCGCGGCGCCCAACTGCACGCCCTTCCCGACCCCTCCGCCACCTCGTCCCCACCTCGTCCCACCTCGTCCCGGGACGAGGTAGTGAGTCCTCGTCCCTCGTCCCACTCCTTTAGGTGGGACGAGGACGAGGTCACACACCACCGCCCGGACGGGGCGCAGCAGCGGGACGAGGACGACCACACCAGGAAGGACCCCCCGCAATGACCCCCGAAGAACGGCAGGCCGCCCGCCGCCGG
>NZ_JBHWHX010000092.1:0-1436 GCF_042732315.1 Streptomyces sp. NPDC059787 | reverse complement strand
CGCCGCCCGCCGCCTGTTCGCCGCCGTACGCCAGCACGTCATCGACCACCCGGAGGACTGACCCATGACCGAGCCCACCGTCGACACCACCCACGCCCCCGACCTCCAGGACGTCCGCGCGCAGCTGGAGGCGCAGCAGCGCACCTACCGGGAGCAGCGCGACGCCGTCGACCGCGTCCTGAACTCCCCGGCCGCCGAAGCGACCGCCCGGTACCTGCACGACGACGGCAACGGGATCGGCTTCCGCCAGTTCTTGCGGGAGATCGGCGGAGCGCTCCGCCTGGACGACTACCTCGAGGACGGCCGGCCCGACCCCGCCCGCATCAACCCGGTGATCGACCGCATCTTCAACCGGACCGCGGTGACGGAACTCCAGGGCGGCATCACCATGACCGTCACCCCGACCCACCCCGTCACCCGCCTGTAGGCCCCAGGACCGCGGGCGGCCCGGGTCACCCGCCCGCACGCCCGGAGCAGCACACCGGGCACACGAACGCCCCTCCGATACGTGGGTCGGAGGGGCGTTCGTCGTGTCTGCGGCCGTGCTGCGAACCGGTCCTGTTGCCGCGTCACCTGCCGCGCCACCCGCCGCCCATAGACATGCCGCGCGGCCCCCATCTGCGGCTTCACACGCCGCGCCACAGGACCGGCCGCGTCACCTGCCGCGCCGGCCTACCCGCCCACACATAAGACGTGCCCACACGACCACCCCTGACAGCCCGATAGATCCCGGAATGCCCGGCGAACCCGCTAACCCACAAGACGTGCCAACACTGGAACCCAGAAGACTCTGGAATCAGGACGCGCGGGCAGCCTTGGCCGCCCGGAGCCGGGCCCGGTAGTCCTCGTACGCCTGGAGCCGTTCTGCCGCCTCGTCGGCCGTCTCCTGGCCCTCCGCCCCATCCTGGCCTTCCTGAGCCGCCGTACGGCGCTCCAGGGCCCTCCTGCGGCACTCCCGGGCCTCCGCCGACTCCTGCCGCTCACCGCTCAGGACAGCGGCGCCCGCCGCCCGCCGCTGCTCCTGCTGCTCCCGCTGCTCCCGGGCGCGGGTGATCTGCTGGCCCGACGTGGGCAGTCCGGGGCCGAGCGGGTCCAGTCGCCAGAAGTCGACCCCGGACACCAGACCCCACCCAGTGAGCAGCGATTCCACGGCGGCCCGGCCGCCGACGAACCCGGCCATGGCCACGTCCGCCCGGCCACCCGTACGCCGACCGACCACTTCCCGGAACGGCCGGCGGGCCACCGCGAGGTTCGCGCCGCGCGCCTCCGCCTCCGCCAGATCCGCCGCCAGTTCGTCATCCTCCCGGGTGTCGACCTCTTCCCCGACGAGGGCGGCCAGCCGCTCCTGGAGGCCGTGCGACCAGGTCAGACACCGGCGTCCCTGCGTGGCCCGTTCGTACTCCAGCCACCGGCCCCGGGCCGCGTCGTCCCCGGCC
>NZ_JBHWHX010000091.1:0-9637 GCF_042732315.1 Streptomyces sp. NPDC059787 | reverse complement strand
CCTTCCAGGGGCGCGGGGAACTGCGCGCGGGGGTCCGGGGGCGGAGCCCCCGAGGGCGGGACGGGAAGGGGCGGCGGGGGCGAAGGAAACTCCCGGCGTCACGCCCGGGGCGCGCACCCCAGCACATGCGCCTTGACCAGATCCGCGATCAGAGGATCCCGCCGCCGAAACGCGGCGACGAGCTCCTCGTGCTCCTCCGCGTAGGACTGCTGCACCGTCCCCAGCCACCGTATCGACAACGCCGTGAACACCTCGATCCCCAGCCCCTCCCACGTGTGCAGCAGCACCGAGTTCCCCGCCGCCCGCACCAACTCCCGGTGGAACCCCACGGTGTGCCGCACCTGCCCCGTCCCGTCGGACAACCGGTCCGCCTCGTACAGCGCGGCGACATGCGGCTCCAGCGCCGAGCAGTCCTCCGCCAGCCGCCCCGCGGCCAGCTCCGCCGCGATCGCCTCGAGCCCGGCCCGCACCGGGTAGCTCTCCTCCAGGTCGGCGGCCGTAAGGTTCCGCACCCGCACGCCCTTGTTCGGCGCCGACTCGATCAGCCGCAGCGACTCCAGTTCGCGCAGCGCCTCCCGTACGGGCGTCTGGCTGACCTCCAGCTCGGTCGCGATCCGCCGCTCCACGATCCGCTCGCCCGGCTGCCAGCGTCCGCTGATGATCCCTTCCAGGATGTGCTCGCGGATCTGTTCGCGCAGCGAGTGGACGACGGGCGCGGTCATGAGGGCTCCTTAGGGAGGGGCATGAATCCGATGCAGCGGCCCTGAGGGCCTCGTTGAGGGGCGGTGGCCGGGCGGCGGGCGGGACCCCGGGGGTTTTGACGCTTAGACAATACGGCGGCGAGCCCGCCCGGGAGGGGCGCACGGGGGCGCTTTCGCCCAGGTGAGACGAGACTTACACGTTCCATACGCCGATGCCCCCGCCCGGGAAGCCTCGAGAGCTTCCCCGACGGGGGCACCGTACGACCGTGTCGGCGACCGCGGACCGAGCGGTCACGGGATCACAGACCGAGCTCGACCTCGTTGGGATCCTCGGCCCCTCGCGGGACCGCCGGAACTACAGACCGAGCTCGACCTCGAACTCGCCCGCCTCCAGGATCGCCTTGACCGCCGTCAGGTAACGGGCCGCGTCGGCACCGTCCACCAGGCGGTGGTCGTAGGAGAGGGTCAGGTAGGTCATGTCGCGGACGCCGATGACCGTACCCTCCTCGGTCTCGATGACGGCCGGACGCTTGACCGTGGCACCGATGCCGAGGATCGCGACCTGGCCCGGGGGCACGATGATCGTGTCGAACAGCGCACCGCGCGAACCGGTGTTGGAGATGGTGAAGGTCGCGCCGGCCAGCTCGTCCGGGCTGATCTTGCTGGCCCGCACCTTGCCCGCCAGGTCGGCGGTCGCCTTGGCGATGCCGGCCAGGTTGAGGTCACCGGCGTTCTTGATGACCGGGGTCATCAGGCCCTTCTCGGAGTCCACCGCGATACCGATGTTCTCGGTGTCGAAGTAGGTGATGGTCCCCTCGGCCTCGTTGATCTTGGCGTTGACCGGCGCGTGCGCCTTCAGCGCCTGGGCCGCGGCCTTGACGAAGAACGGCATCGGGGAGAGCTTGACGCCCTCACGAGCCGCGAACGCGTCCTTGGCGCGGGCGCGCAGCTTCATCAGACGGGTGACGTCGACCTCGACCACCGAGGACAGCTGGGCCTGCTCGTGCAGGGCCTTGACCATGTTGTCGCCGATGACCTTGCGGATCCGCGGCATCTTCACGGTCTGGCCGCGCAGCGGGGAGGCCTCGAGGGTCGGGGCCTTCTTCGCGGCGGGCGCGGCGGCGGCGGCCGGGGCCGGGGCGGCGGTGGCGGCCTTCGCGGCCTCGGCGGCGGCGATGACGTCCTGCTTGCGGATACGGCCGCCGACGCCGGTGCCCTTGACGGTGGACAGGTCGACGCCGTTCTCGGCGGCGAGCTTGCGCACCAGCGGGGTCACGTAGGCGCCGTCGTCCGTCGCCTGGGCGGCGGCGGGGGCGGCGGCCGGGGCCGCGGGCGCCTGCGGGGCCGGAGCCGGGGCCGGAGCGGCCGGAGCCGGAGCGGGCGCCGGGGCGGCCTGCTGCGGAGCCGGGGCAGCCGGGGCCGGAGCCGGGGCGGGCGGCGCGGGCTGCGCCGGGGCCTCGGGAGCGGCCGGGGCCGGGGCCGGGGCGGCGGCCGGAGCGGCACCCGCCTCGCCGATGACGGCGAGCTTGGCGCCGACCTCGGCGGTCTCGTCCTCGCCGACCACGATCTCCAGCAGCGTGCCGGACGCGGGGGCGGGGATCTCGGTGTCGACCTTGTCCGTCGACACCTCGAGCAGCGGCTCGTCGGCCTCGACGGTGTCACCGACCGACTTCAGCCAGCGGGTGACGGTGCCCTCGGTGACGGACTCGCCGAGCGCGGGCAGGACCACGTCCGTGCCCTGGGCGGAGCCGCCGCCGGACGCGGCCTCGGCGGTGGGCGCCGGGGCCGGGGCGGCCTGCTCGGCGGAGGGCTGGGCCTGCGGCTCCGGGGCGGGAGCCGGCGGGGCGGCCTGCTCGGCGGCCGGGGCCTGCTCGGCCGCGGGGGCGCCGCTGCCGTCGTCGATCAGTGCCAGCTCGGCGCCGACCTCGACCGTCTCGTCCTCGGCGACCTTGATGGAGGACAGCACGCCGGAGGCGGGAGCGGGGATCTCGGTGTCGACCTTGTCGGTGGAGACCTCGAGCAGCGGCTCGTCGGCCTCGACGCGCTCGCCCTCGGCCTTCAGCCAGCGGGTGACAGTGCCCTCGGTGACGCTCTCGCCGAGCGCCGGAAGGGTTACGGAAACCGCCATGGTTTCGGTTGCTCCTTTAAAAGTGCGGAAGTCTGTGTCGTCGCGCCCGATGCCCGAGAGCGTCAGTCGTGGGAGTGGAGGGGCTTTCCGGCCAGCGCCAGGTGGGCCTCGCCCATCGCCTCGTTCTGCGTCGGGTGGGCGTGGATGAGCTGGGCCACCTCGGCCGGCAGCGCCTCCCAGTTGTAGATCAGCTGGGCCTCGCCGACCTGCTCGCCCATACGGTCGCCGACCATGTGGACGCCGACCACCGCACCGTCCTTGACCTGGACGAGCTTGATCTCGCCCGCGGTCTTCAGGATCTTGCTCTTGCCGTTGCCCGCCAGGTTGTACTTCAGGGCGACGACCTTGTCCGCACCGTAGATCTCCTTGGCCTTGGCCTCGGTGACGCCGACGGAGGCGACCTCCGGGTGGCAGTACGTCACCCGCGGAACACCGTCGTAGTCGATCGGGACGGTCTTCAGACCGGCCAGACGCTCCGCCACCAGGATGCCCTCGGCGAAGCCGACGTGCGCGAGCTGGAGGGTCGGGACGAGGTCACCGACGGCGGAGACGGTGGGCACGTTGGTGCGCATGTACTCGTCGACCAGGACGTAGCCGCGGTCCATGGCGACGCCCTGCTCCTCGTAGCCCAGGCCCTGCGAGACCGGGCCGCGGCCGATGGCGACGAGCAGGACCTCGGCCTCGAACTCCTTGCCGTCGGCGAGGGTGACCTTGACGCCGTCCTGGGTGTACTCGGCCTTCTGGAAGAAGGTGCCCAGGTTGAACTTGATGCCCCGCTTGCGGAAGGCGCGCTCCAGCAGCTTGGAGCTGTTCTCGTCCTCGACCGGGACGAGGTGCTTGAGGCCCTCGACGATCGTGACGTCGGCGCCGAAGGACTTCCACGCGGAGGCGAACTCGACGCCGATGACGCCGCCGCCCAGGATGATCGCGGACTTCGGCACGCGGTCCAGGACGAGGGCGTGGTCGGAGGAGATGATCCGGTTGCCGTCGATGTCCAGGCCCGGCAGCGACTTCGGCACGGAGCCGGTCGCCAGCAGGACGTGGCGGCCCTGGACGCGCTGGCCGTTGACGTCGACGGAGGTGGGGGAGGACAGCCGGCCCTCACCCTCGATGTAGGTCACCTTGCGGGAGGCGACCAGACCCTGCAGGCCCTTGTACAGGCCGGCGATCACGTCGTCCTTGTACTTGTGCACGCCCGCCATGTCGACGCCCTCGAAGGTCGTCTTGATGCCGAACTGCTCGCTCTCGCGGGCCTGGTCGGCGATCTCGCCCGCGTGCAGCAGGGCCTTGGTGGGGATGCAGCCGTTGTGCAGGCAGGTGCCGCCGAGCTTGTTCTTCTCGATCAGGGCGACGTCCAGGCCCAGCTGCGCCCCGCGCAGGGCCGCGGCGTAGCCACCGCTTCCACCGCCGAGGATCACTAGGTCGAAAACGGTGCTGGCGTCGTTCGCCACGTCACGTCCTCCATGCATGTGCGCCACGCCGGTCTCCAGTGACCGGTCGGCGGCTGGTGTCCGGCCGCTCTATGTTCTCGGCCCTTGGATGGGGCCCTGTCCTGCCGAGCCCCATCTTCGCACTTGTGGAACCCGAACGAGACGCCGGGCCGTGGTGTGAGACGCCCCACGTTCACTTGCGGCCGACGGGAGGACAGCCCCCTGAGGACGCGGGACTGTGTCTGATCTGCGGCTCCGCCGCACCCGGCCCGCAGCGCCTGTGGGGAGGGCGGGCCGCAGCCGGCCCCAAGGGGTGCGGGGCCGTGTCCGGTCTGCGGCTCCGCCGCGTGGGCGCGCCCGGTGTGCGGCGCCTGTGGGGTGGGCGGGCCGCAGCCGGCCCCAAGGGGCGCGGGGCCGTGTCCGATCTGCGGCTCCGCCGCGTGGGCGCGCCCGGTGTGCGGCGCCTGTGGGGTGGGCGGGCCGCAGCCCACCCCAAGGGGCGCGGGGCCGTGTCCGATCTGCGGCTCCGCCGCGTGGGCACGCCCGGTGTGCGGCGCCTGTGGGGTGGGCCGGCCGCAGCCCACCCCAAGGGGCGCGGGGAGCTGCGCGACCAGCCACAACGGGCCCGCAGTCGCACGACTCCCCGCACCCCGGTTGACCAGGCACCCCTAGCCGAGATCCCCCGAAGCCGCCAGCTCGGCAATCCGCACCAGCGTGCGGACAGCCGACCCCGTCCCGCCCTTCGGCGTGTACCCGAACGGCCCGCCCTCGTTGAACGCCGGCCCGGCGATGTCCAGGTGCGCCCAGGTGATCCCCTCACCCACGAACTCGCGCAGGAACAGCCCCGCGACCAGCCCGCCGCCCATCCGCTCACCCATGTTGGCGATGTCGGCGGTCGCGGAGTCCATCCCCTTGCGCAGGTGCTCCGGCAGCGGCATCGGCCACGCCGGCTCGCCGACCTCCTCCGCCGCCTCGTGCACCGCGGAGCGGAACGCGTCGTCGTTCGCCATGATCCCGAACGTCCGGCTGCCCAGTGCCAGCATCATCGCCCCGGTCAGCGTCGCGACGTCCACGATCGCGTCCGGCTTCTCCGCGGAGGCCGCCCACAGCGCGTCCGCGAGGACCAGCCGGCCCTCGGCGTCCGTGTTGAGCACCTCCACCGTCTTGCCGCTGTACATGCGCAGCACGTCGCCCGGGCGCGTCGCCGAGCCGGACGGCATGTTCTCGGCCAGCGCCAGCCAGCCGGTCACGTTGACCTCCAGGCCGAGCCGCGCGGCGGCGACGACCGCGGCGAACACGGCGGCGGCACCGCTCATGTCGCACTTCATCGTCTCGTTGTGCCCGGCCGGCTTCAGCGAGATGCCGCCCGAGTCGTAGGTGATGCCCTTGCCGACCAGCGCGAGGTGCTTCTTCGCCTTGGACGAGGTGTACGACAGCTTCACCAGCCGCGGCCCCGACGCCGACCCGGCGCCGACGCCGAGGATGCCGCCGTAACCGCCCTTGGTCAGGGCCTTCTCGTCGAGCACCTGCACCTTGATGCCGTGCTCCTTGGCCGCCGCCTGGGCGATGGCCGCGAACGCCTCGGGGTTGAGGTCGTTCGGCGGAGTGTTGATCAGGTCGCGGGCGCGGTTCAGCTCCTCGGCGACGGCGGTGGCGCGCTCGACCGCGGCCTTGTACGCCTTGTCGCGGGGCTTGCCGCCGAGCAACGCGGCCTCGGCGAGCGGCGCCTTGCCGTTCTTGCCGTTGTCCTTGTAGGCGTCGAAGGAGTACGCGCCCAGCAGCACGCCCTCGGCGACCGCGCCGGCGTCGGCGGCGTCCGTCAGGGGCAGGGCGAACACGGCCTTCTTGGAACCGGCGAGGGTACGGGCGGCCACACCGGCCGCCTTGCGCAGCGCCTCGGTGTCGTAGCCGGAGTCCTTCTCGGGCTGGGCGCCGAGGCCCACCGCCACCACGAGCGGCGCCTTGAAGCCGGCCGGCGCGGGGAGCTTCGTCACCTCGCCCTCGGCACCGGACGCGCCGAGGGTCTCCAGGACGCCGGCGAGCCCGCTGTCGTACGCCTGGTCCACGGCCTCGGCGCCCGGTGCGACGACGGGACCCCCCGGCTTTGACGCGGAGCCCTTGGCGACACCGATCACGATCGCGTCGGCCCGCAGGCCGGGGACCGCGGCGGTGCTGAGAGTGAGAGCAGTCACGGTGGTGAAATCTCGCTTCCGATGTGAAGTTGCTGTGGCCGAAGGGTGTGGGTCGACCGGGCCCGGCAGCCGACCCTAGTTCCGACATACGGGCGCGGTGCCGTCGGGGTCGTCCCCGGGCGGCGAACACTCGGCACGAGCCTACGCGCGTGTGAGCGTTCGCTCACTCTTGCGGGCGTTCACCCAGTGGCGGCGCCGCGGCCATCTCCCGGACCCCGCCGCCGCACCCGGGGGCGGCGACGATGATCCTTGAGGTTCCTGTGTACCGCCCGCGGTGCCGACCACACCACCGCCCGTTCTGGAGACCGCCCGGTGAGACGACCCTTCCTCCTTCTTCCGCTGCTCGCCCTGCTGCTGACGGCCTGTACGGCCGCGCCCGGACCCGACACCGACGCCGACGACGCCGCGAGGACACCGGCCGGCGACCGTTGGCGGCCCGGGCCCGGCACCGACTGGCAGTGGCAGCTCAGCGGACGGCTCGACACCTCCGTCGACGTCCCCGTCTACGACATCGACGGCTTCGACCACTCGAAGGAGACGGTCGCGGAACTGCACCGCGACGGCCGGAAGGTCATCTGTTACCTCTCCACCGGCGCCTGGGAGGACTTCCGCCCGGACGCGGACGACTTCCCCGAGTCGGTGATCGGCCGCGGCAACGGCTGGGAGGGCGAGCGCTGGCTCGACATCCGCCGTACCGACGTACTGGAGCCGCTCATGGCCGAGCGCCTCGACATGTGCCGGGAGAAGGGCTTCGACGCGGTGGAGCCGGACAACATGGACGGCTACCGCAACCGCACCGGGTTCCCGCTCACCGCCGACGACCAGCTCCGCTACAACCGGCTGATCGCCCGGCTCGCCCACGAGCGGGGTATGGCCGTCGGCCTGAAGAACGACCTCGACCAGATCCCCGAACTGGTCGACGACTTCGACTTCGCGGTCAACGAACAGTGCGCCCAGTACGGCGAGTGCGCGGAACTGACCCCGTTCGTCGAGGCGGACAAGGCCGTCTTCCACGTCGAGTACGAGCTGACCACCGACCGCTTCTGCGCCGACTCCCGCCGGCTGGGGCTGAGCTCCCTGCTCAAGAAGTACGAACTGGACGCATGGCGTCAGGCATGCTGAGGCCGAGTCCCGTCACCGACGTGCCCGCCACCCGGTCGGCGAGGGAACGGCGGCCGGAGCCCAGTACGGGCAGCGCGTTGACCAGGAACAGGGCCACCGCGACCGCCCACACCAGCACGGACAGCGCGAACCGCCCCTCGATCAGCAGCACGCAGGCCACGGCGTACACGGCGACGTCCGCCGCCGTGGTCACCGCCGCCCGGCGCGCCGCCGCGCCGGGCCCGCGGGGCGTGATCCGCAGCCCGGTCAGCCCCTTGCCGAGGGTGCGCCCGATCAGGGCCAGGCACGCCCACTGGTAGAGGAACGTGACGACGACCAGCAGCCCGAAGGCCTGCTCGACGTAGAGCACCGACTTGTTCCACAGGGACAGGCCGAGGTCCTCGGAGGCGTCGACCACGTCACCGCGCGAGGTCAGCAGATCGAAACCGCCGCGCGTGGCGAGTTCGGGCACATCGGTGACCAGGGTGGATATCCGGTTGAAGGTGAGCACCGCGAGCACCGACGCCAGCGCCACCACCAGCGCGAAGTCGACGGACCAGGCCACGGCACGACGAAAGGTCGGCATCAACGTCCCCCGTTGTTCTGTCTGTTCGGCGGCTCAGGCTAGCGGCGTGGAAGGCGGGCCCACAGGGGGACGGGGAGATCGTTTCAGCCCGGTGACATGACGGCGGGCGCGGCGGTCACCGCGCCCGCCACGGGCACGGAAATTCGACGTCACCCGAATGCGGAGTGGAAAGCGCGCCACGGTGTCCGACTTGGGGCTCGGCCGGGAATGGTCCCGTCATGCTGCCTTCGGAACTCTTCCCGAGCCCATAGGAGGACGTGGACAGTGGCGGACAAGAGCACAGTGGGCTCACTCGACGAGGAGACCTACGAGGACGAGCTGCCGGTCAGGCGCCAGAGGCGTGGCGAGGTCGTGGTGAAGTGGCTGACGACCACGGACCACAAGACGATCGGCACGCTGTATCTGGCGACGTCGTTCGGTTTCTTCGTGCTGGGCGGGATCCTGGCGCTGGTGATGCGCGCCGAGCTGGCCCGGCCGGGCCTCCAGGTCGTCTCGAACGAGCAGTACAACCAGTCGTTCACGATGCACGGCGCGATCATGCTGCTGATGTTCGCGACGCCGCTGTTCGCCGGTTTCGCGAACTGGATCATGCCGCTGCAGATCGGTGCGCCGGACGTCGCCTTCCCGCGGCTGAACATGTTCGCCTACTGGCTGTACCTGCTCGGCTCACTGATCGCGGTCGCCGGCTTCGGCACCCCCAACGGGGCGGCCGACTTCGGCTGGTTCGCCTACACCCCGCTGTCGACCTCGGACTACTCGTCGAACATCGGCGCCGACCTGTGGATCATGGGTCTGGCCTTCTCCGGCTTCGGCACCATCCTCGGCTCGGTCAACTTCATCACCACGATCATCTGCATGCGCGCTCCGGGCATGACGATGTTCCGCATGCCGATCTTCACCTGGAACGTGCTGCTGACCGGTGTGCTGGTCCTGCTCGCCTTCCCGGTGCTGGCCGCGGCGCTGTTCGCGCTGGAGGCGGACCGAAAGTTCGGGGCGCACATCTTCGACGCGGCCAACGGCGGGCCGCTGCTGTGGCAGCACCTGTTCTGGTTCTTCGGCCATCCCGAGGTGTACATCATCGCGCTGCCGTTCTTCGGCATCATCTCCGAGGTCATCCCGGTCTTCTCCCGCAAGCCGATCTTCGGCTACATGGGTCTGGTCGGCGCGACCATCGCGATCGCGGGTCTGTCGGCGACGGTGTGGGCGCACCACATGTTCGTGACCGGCGGTGTGCTGCTGCCGTTCTTCTCGTTCATGTCCTTCCTGATCGCGGTGCCGACCGGGGTGAAGTTCTTCAACTGGATCGGCACCATGTGGAAGGGCAGTCTGTCCTTCGAGACGCCGATGCTGTGGGCGCTGGGCTTCCTGGTCACCTTCCTCTTCGGTGGTCTGACCGGCGTCCTGCTGGCCTCGCCGCCGCTGGACTTCCATGTGTCGGACTCGTACTTCGTGGTGGCGCACTTCCACTACGTGGTGTTCGGCACGGTCGTCTTCGCGAT
>NZ_JBHWHX010000090.1:5980-10295 GCF_042732315.1 Streptomyces sp. NPDC059787 | reverse complement strand
TGGTGGGTGGGGGGGGGTTTTTTGGGGTGGTGGGGGGGGGGGGGGGGGTTTTGGGGGGGGGGGGGGGGGGGGGGGGGGGGGGGGGGGGGGGTGGGGGGTGGGGGGGGGGGGGGGGCCGGCCCCCCCCCCCGACTCCGAGGCGGGTCGTGTCGCTGCGGCGGCGCTCGCGGTAGTGGGGGTGAGTCGGCTGACGGGGGTGCTGGGACGGTCGGTTCACCTGACCGAGCACCGGGGGGACACCGGTCTGTCCCGCCGCCACGCGCGCGTGGACCTTGCGGTCGCGGCGGACGCCCGTCCGCTGGAGGTGGCCCGGAGGGTCCGTTCGGCGGTGACCGAATCGCTGCCGGATCATCCCACCGTGGGTGTACTGATCACGGCGGTCGACTGATCGTCGGGAGGTCGCGCGGCCCCGGCGCCTTGCGGGGTGCCCCGGCGTGGGCGTGGGACGGGGGGGTGTTCACGCGGCCCGGCGCTTGCGGGGTGCCGTCGCGCCCACCCGTGCCGCCCCAGCGGCACGACTGCCCGCGGGAGCGGCGGGACGAGCGCCCGCGGGGAGCGGGGGCCCGTGGTGGACGCCGCAGACGGGTGCCCGCGGGAACGGCGGGACGAGCGCCCGCCGGAAGCAGGGACCCGCGGTGGACGCCGCAGACGGGTGCCCGCGGAAGCGGCGGGACGAGCGCCCGCCGGAAGCAGGGACCCGCGGTGGACGCCGCAGGCGGGTGCCCGCGGGAGCGGCAGGGCGAGCGCCCGCCGGAAGCAGGGACCCGCGGTGGACGCCGCAGACGGGTGCCCGCGGGAACGGCGGGACGAGCCCCGCGGGGAGCGGGGCGCTCGCGGTGGACGGGGGTTATTCGCCGAGGCCGGCCAGGTCTCGTAGGCGGCGGGACTGGGCTGCTCGTTCGGCGGTGCGTTGGGCGTCGTAGGTGCGGGTCTGGGCGCCTCGGAGCAGGGACTTGGTCTCGATGACCGCGTCGCGGGGAGCGGCCAGCAGGGCCGCGGCGAGGTCCTGGGTCGCCGCGTCCAGGTCGGCCGCGGGTACGGCGAGGTTGGCCAGGCCGGTGGTCACGGACTCCTCGGCCGTGACGAAGCGCCCGGTCGCGCAGATCTCCAGCGCGCGGGCGTAGCCGACGAGGCCGACCAGCGGATGCGTACCGGTCAGGTCGGGGACGAGACCCAGGCTGGTCTCGCGCATGGCGAACTGCACGTCGTCCGCGACGACGCGCAGGTCACAGGCGAGGGCGAGCTGGAACCCGGCCCCGATGGCGTGTCCCTGGACAGCCGCGATCGACACGATGTCGCTGCGCCGCCACCAGGTGAACGCCTCCTGGTACTCGGCGATGGTCGCGTCCAGCGCGGCGTCGTCGCGACGCGCCAGGTCGATGAACGACGGCTCGCCCTCGATCCCTTCGGGCGTGAACATCTGCCGGTCCAGTCCGGCGGAGAAGGACTTGCCCTCCCCGCGCAGCACCACGACCCGGACGGAGCCGGGCAGCAGCCGGCCCGCCTCGGTCAGTGCCCGCCACAGAGCCGGGCTCTGTACGTTGCGCTTGGCCGGGTTGGTCAGCGTCACCGTGGCGATCGCGTCGTCGACGGTGAGCCGTACGCCGTCCTTGTCGAGTACGGGACCGAGGTCCTGGGCGGACGAAGCCATGGGGCGCCTCCGATGGGTGCGGTCGACCTAAGTGACTGCACAGTAACCACCCGGCCGGTCAGTCGGCCGACCGGGTGGTCACCATCGGGTTCCCGGGGCGCCCGGGGTCAGGCCGAAGGGGCCCTTTTGCCCCGTGTCGCCCCGCCACGCCCTCGCAGCGTGACGCCCGATTCGCTGAGCATGCGGTGCACGAAGCCATACGAGCGGCCGGTCTCCTCGGCCAGCGCCCGGATGCTCGCACCGGCGTCGTACTTCTTCTTCAGGTCTGCCGCGAGCTTGTCGCGCGCGGCGCCGGTCACCCGGCTGCCCTTCTTCAGAGTCTCGGCCACCCGTGCCTCCTCATGGGAAGTGCGCTCTGGTCTCCTCATGATCACCCCTCCGGGCCCTCATGGCCACCCATTCGGCAAGGTCGATGAGACAAGGTTGTGACGACAGGAGCGCATCCCCACATACGGAATGAGAGATTCCGCGCTGTGCCGGCGGTACCTCCGAACGGGTTCTTCCGTGAAATGCCAGGTCAGAAAGGCGCGACGGCCGAGCCCCGGTTCACCGGGAGCTCGGCCGCGAAATCCGTGTAGGACACACCTCGGGATGAGGAGATCTCACACGAATGATGGATCACCGATGGGCCGAATGATCCATACGCAGTGGATCACCCCTTCGGTCAACCCCGGCTGACGCCTTCTCTCAGGCGAGGGCGACCAGGTCCGCGTAGTCGGCGCCCCACAGGTCCTCGACGCCGTCCGGCAGCAGGATGATCCGCTCCGGCTGGAGCGCCTCGACGGCGCCCTCGTCGTGCGTGACGAGGACGACCGCGCCCTTGTACGTGCGCAGCGCGCCGAGGATCTCCTCGCGGCTGGCCGGGTCGAGGTTGTTGGTCGGCTCGTCGAGCAGCAGCACGTTCGCCGAGGAGACCACGAGGGTCGCCAGCGCCAGACGGGTCTTCTCGCCGCCGGAGAGGACACCGGCCGGCTTGTCCACGTCGTCGCCGGAGAACAGGAACGAACCGAGCGTCTTGCGGACCTCGACGAGGTCGAGGTCGGGGGCGGCGGAGCGCATGTTCTCCAGGACCGTGCGCTCCGGGTCGAGGGTCTCGTGCTCCTGCGCGTAGTAGCCGAGCTTGAGGCCGTGGCCCTCGATGACCTGGCCGGTGTCGGGCTTCTCGGCGCCGCCGAGGAGGCGGAGCAGGGTGGTCTTGCCCGCGCCGTTGAGGCCGAGGATGACGACGCGGGAGCCCTTGTCGATGGCCAGGTCGACGTCGGTGAAGATCTCCAGCGAGCCGTAGGACTTCGACAGTCCCTCCGCCATGAGCGGGGTCTTGCCGCACGGGGACGGCTCGGGGAAGCGCAGCTTGGCGACCTTGTCGGACTTCCGCTCGGCCTCCAGGCCGGACAACAGCTTGTCCGCCCTGCGGGCCATGTTCTGCGCGGCGACGGTCTTGGTGGCCTTGGCGCGCATCTTGTCGGCCTGCGAATGCAGCGCGGCCGCCTTCTTCTCGGCGTTCTGCCGCTCGCGCTTGCGGCGCTTCTCGTCCGCCTCGCGCTGCTGCTGGTAGAGCTTCCAGCCCATGTTGTAGACGTCGATCTGGGCGCGGTTGGCGTCCAGGTAGAACACCTTGTTGACGACCGTCTCGACCAGGTCGACGTCGTGGGAGATCACGATGAAGCCGCCGCGGTAGGTCTTGAGGTAGTCGCGCAGCCAGACGATCGAGTCGGCGTCGAGGTGGTTGGTCGGCTCGTCGAGAAGCAGGGTGTCCGCGTCGGAGAACAGGATCCTGGCGAGCTCGACGCGGCGGCGCTGACCGCCGGAGAGGGTGTGCAGGGGCTGGCCGAGCACGCGGTCGGGCAGGTTCAGCGCGGCGGCGATGGTGGCGGCCTCGGCCTCGGCGGCGTATCCGCCCTTGGTGAGGAACTCGGTCTCCTGGCGCTCGTACTGCTTGAGCGCCTTCTCACGGGTGGCGCCCTGGCCATTGGCGATGCGCTGCTCGTTCTCGCGCATCTTGCGGATCAGTACGTCGAGGCCGCGGGCGGAGAGGATGCGGTCGCGGGCGAGGACGTCGAGGTCGCCGGTGCGGGGGTCCTGGGGCAGGTAGCCGACCTCGCCGGAGCGGGTGACGGCACCGCCGGCGGGGATGCCCTCGCCGGCGAGGACCTTGGTGAGGGTGGTCTTGCCTGCGCCGTTGCGGCCGACGAGGCCGATGCGGTCGCCCTTGGCGACGCGGAAGGTGGCGCTTTCGATGAGGACGCGGGCACCGGCGCGCAGCTCGATGCCGGAGGCGGAGATCACGGACAGACTCCAGGGCAGGTGTGGGTGGCGGTGGGCGGCTGAGGACGTTCCCGCCGTCTAATGCGCGAGGAGAATGGCCATGCGAGCCATTCTAACGGGGTCGTGCAACCACTTTTCCTGGGCGCGGGCGTGCCCGGCGGCTGCCGTGGACCGGTGCCGGCGCTGTCGTACGCGGACGTGCGGCGGCGGGCCGGCGCGGGGCGACGGCGTGGTGATGCCGGGCACGAGGGGGGCGGCGGGGCGTTCGACGCGACGACGAAGCGTGCGGGCCCGGCCTGTGGTGTGGGGGGGGGGGGGCGGAGCCCGCGCCCCCCCCCCGGGCCCCGGGCCCCCAAGATTCCCCCAGGCCCCGGGCGGGGGGTAGGGGCGAAACCCCCC
>NZ_JBHWHX010000090.1:0-5970 GCF_042732315.1 Streptomyces sp. NPDC059787 | reverse complement strand
GGGGTTGTGGGGGGGGGGGGGGGGGGGGGGGGGGGGGTTGCCCCCGCCCCGGGGGGGGGGGGGGGGGGGGGGGGGGGGGGGGGGGGGGCCCCCCCCCCCCCCCCCCACCACCGGAGCGCGGAGCCCTCTGATGCCCCGAGGGCGACGTCTGGAGCTTCGGCACGTACGCACCCGGGACGGCGATCCGGGACCCGGCGTCCCGGTCCCGTCACCGGGCGGGCCCCGACGGGCAGCAGGAGCCGGGCGCGCGAGTCCGAAGTCCGGATCCGCCGCCGGACGCACCCGGCCGGGCCGCCGGACAGCGGGCGCGCGCCCGAGGGCGGGGTCCGGTGCCGGGCGGCCCGCAGGGCGGCGGGTCCGGTGTCAGCCGCCCCTGTGGACCTGGAAGGCGGCGCGGCGGACCGCCTTGGCCAGCGCCGGGTCGGGGTGGGCGGCGGCCAGGGCGACCAGGACCTGGACGGTGCGCGGGTGGCCGACGGCGCGTACCTCGGTGAGCAGTGCGGGGACGGTCGGCTGGACCGCGGACTCCAGGTGGCGGACCAGCAGCGGGGCCTCGCCGTGGTCGGCGACGGCGGCCGCGGTGTCCACCCACAGCCAGGTGGCCTCCTCGCGGGTGAGGACCTCGTGGGCGTCCTCGGGGTCGGCGCCGTCGTGCTCGGCGAGCCACAGCAGGGCGTACGGCCGCAGCGTCGGCTCGTCGAGCACGGCGCGGACCTCGGGCTCGGCGGGGGCACCGACCACGCGCAGCGCCTCGAAGGCGAGGCCGCGCAGCAGGGCGTCCTCGCCCCGGGCGGCGTCGATCAGCTCCGTGACGGCGCTGCCGACCGGCCGGGCGGCGAGCCAGGCGCGGTACTCGGCGCGGGCCGCGTTGGGGCGCAGCTGGGCGCAGCCGCGCAGCATGTCCTCGGCGCCCTGCTCGATGTTCCCGGCGGGGCTCTGCGCGGCGACGCAGATCTGCTCCAGCTTGACCCACACCGCCCAGCTGCCGAGCGGGGTGAGTGTGGCCTGCCCGTCGCCGTAGGTGAGGGCCCCGACGGAGGCGAGGGCGCGCAGCGCCCAGTCGAGCAGCGGCTCGAGCGGGGCGTCGGCGCCGGCGGGCACGGCGGGCGCGGGCCGGGGCCGCTGGAGCGGCACCCTGGGTCTGAGCTCGGGTCCGGGCCCGGGCCGGGCCCCGGCGGCTCTGGACGTGTGGACCCGCTGTGCGTCCGGCCGGGCCGCTTCGGTCCGCGACACCTCGGGGCCGGCCGTGCCGGGCCGGCCGCCGGTGGTACCGGACGCGTCCGGCCGCGGCGCGTCGTGCCCAGGCGTGTCGGGACGGGCCGCGTCGGACCGGGAGAGCTCGGGCTGCGGAACGTAGTCGACCTCGCAGCGTTCCGTGCGGAGTTCCGTCACCCGCTGCTGGAGCAGGTCGAGGAGCTGGGGTACGGGGACCGGGCCGGCGGAGAGCTGGAGGAAGGAGAGGACCTGCGGCATGGCCGTGACGACCTCGGCGACGGCGGCGGCCTCGTACTCCTCGGGTTCCGGGTGGGCGAGCGACCAGGCGTCGCAGAGGGCGACCCAGCCGCGCAGCACGGCGCTGTCGTCGCGGTTCCAGGCGCGCAGCCGCCAGCCGGGGCGGGCGCTGTCGCCGTGCACCTCGATGAGGCCGGCCAGCCGGGCGGTGTCCCAGTCGGCGCGGACCTGAGCGGGGGTCAGGTCCAGAGCGCGGGCCGCCCGTTCGGCGGTCGCGTCGGAGAGGGTGGCCTTGCCGTCGGCGGTGGCGCTGTCCCCGCCGGGACCGAGGGCGGTGTCGGCCCAGCGGGCGACGCGGGCCGCGGCGGCCAGACCGGAGCGCGCCATTCTGGCCAGCTCCGCCGGGGCCGGCGTGCCCTCCGGGGGGCGTGGCGCGGGGCGGCGCGAGCGCCGCTGGTTCATCGCTGTGGGGGCGGCGGCCAGGGGTCGCGGGCGGACGATTCGAAGCCTGGAGTCGCGCGGGATACGGGACGTCACGGGTGCAGTCTTCCTGTTGACGGTCCGAAAACCCAAACGGAATGCCGGCGGCGGCGCCGGGACGGCCGGTGCCCCGGCCCCGGATACGGTCGGGGGAGGGATTCAGGCCACTGGTACGGCCCTAAACGGAATCCTCGGTACCGGCTGTCCGGCGCTCCCTCCGCGCGGTCACATCAGGGGTGTGAGGAAGCGCCGCAGCGCCTCTTCGTAGGCCTCCGGGTCGGCGTTCCACATCGCGCCGTGCGGGGCGCCCCTGACGGTGTGCAGGGTGATGGTGTCGGGGTGGTCGGCGGCGAGGCGGCGGGAGAACCGCCAGGGCGCCACCGTGTCGTCGGGGCCGTGGAAGATCTGCGTGGGGACCGCGATCCGGTCCAGGTGGAGGGCGCCGGGCCTGCGGTCGCCGTACAGTCCTGTGCGTCCCTGGGCGGCGCGGACCGCGAGCGGCAGCAGCGCGCCCGGGGTGTGCCGGGCCGCGGCGAGGGCGCGCAGGGTCGCCTCCCAGCTGAGCACCGGGGAGTCCAGGACGA
This sequence comes from Streptomyces sp. NPDC059787, assembly GCF_042732315.1. NCBI lineage: Bacteria > Bacillati > Actinomycetota > Actinomycetes > Kitasatosporales > Streptomycetaceae > Streptomyces > Streptomyces sp. NPDC059787. The sequence goes on along the minus strand of NZ_JBHWHX010000090.1, from coordinate 3,454 downwards.
GACCGGCCACACGTGCGCGCACCTCGGAGCGGGCGGCGGCGCGCAGCGCCATGGCCGCGCCGGTGGACCAGCCGTACAGGACGACCCGCCGGGCGCCGGAGTCCACGGCGTGGTGGAGCGCCGCGTCGAGATCGCGCCACTCGGTCTCGCCGAGATGGTTGAGGCCGTCCGGGGAGCGCGGCGCACCGGGGTCGCCCCGGTGGGCGGGGGCGAGCACCGGGAAACGGTGTCGGTGCAGGAACTCCATGAGGTTCATGGTGTGTTCACGGGTGGTGCCGAGGCCGTGGACGGCGATCACCCAGGTGTCCCGGGCACCCGGTACGAACCATGCGGGCAGGGGACCGAGTTCGCCGGGGATGTCGAGGTCGGTGTGGTCCAGGCCGAGGGCGCCGCCCGGGTCCCCGACGTACAGGTTCGGGGTGAGCCGGGCGCGGTCGCCGGGCTCCGGGGTGCCGTACGTGACGCGTTCGAGGCGGCGTACGACGGTGTCGGCGGAGTCCGGGGCGTCGGGCAGTACGGGGCCGACGACCGCGTGGAAGCCGGCGCCGGTGAGGCCGTGGCGTCCGGGGCGGAGTGTGGCGAAGTCCCTGGTGAGGGCGATCCGGCCGGCGGCGGTGGCGTGGACGGTGAGTCCGGGTTCGGTGGGCAGGGGGCCGCCGGGGGGCATTCTGAGCGCGGCGTCGCTGGCGAGCCGGCCGGCGGCCACCGCGGTGGCGGCGGCCCCTATCACGGCGGTGACGGCTGCGGCCGTCGCTCTGGCAGTGCGCACGTTCTCCAGTGTCATGTCGGGACGGGTACCCGGCCAGTGGGCGTCGCACAGTCGGGCTGCGCCCGTGCCTTTTCCGTCCGTGGGGTGCCGTCATCGCGGGGGTGGGGTTTTTCGCCCCCGCCGCCCCTTCCCTTCCCTTCCCCGGGGGCTGTGCCCCCCGGACCCCCTTGTCCTCAGACGCCGGACGGGCTGGAAGTGCCGGACGGGCCGGGAGGTTGCCCGTAGCCCCGCAGGCGGTCCCCCACCTCCGTCAGCTGCTCCGGGGTCAGCAGGTGGGGGGACAGGCCCGGGAGCGATGACGCGGTCAGCCAGAGACGGCACATCCATTCCAGTTGGGCCGTGCGGTCGTAGGCCTGGGCGAGGGTCGTGCCGTGGGTGACGGTGCCGTGGTTCTGGAGGAGGCAGCCGGTGCGGCCGTCCAGGGCGCGGAGCATGTTCTCGGCCAGTTCGTCCGTGCCGTACGTCGCGTAGCGGGCGACCCGGACGGGCCCGCCGAGTGCCGCCGCCATGTAGTGGATCAGCGGCAGCTCGTCGACGAGCGTGGAGACGGCCGTGGCGTGCACGGCGTGCGTGTGCACGACGGCGCGCGCGCCGGTGGTGCGGTAGACGGCCAGGTGCATGGGCAGCTCGCTGGTGGGGACGAGCGTGCCGAGGACCTGCCGGCCGGTGAGGTCGACGCCGGTCACGTCGTCCGGCGTCAGCCGGTCGTACGGCACTCCCGAGGGTGTGACGAGGACGGTCTCGCCGACCCGTACCGAGACGTTGCCGGAGGTGCCGACGACGAGTCCGTCGGCGACGGTCCGGCGCGCGGCCCCGACGAGTTCCGTCCAGGCGCGCGCCTCCTCCTCGCGCACGTCCCGGGTGCCTCCCGCTTCCCGTCCGTCCCTTGGCTGCTCGGTCATGCCGTGATCCTGCCAGGCGGCCATCCGGCGGAGGACCCACCCCCTCTTACGGTCACCACGATGCCCGTTCCAGTTCATCTTCCGTTCACCCTGGTTACCTACGTTCGACCAGCCAATGACCTCGAACGATTGCCTGGGTAAATGGAAAGCTTCTCGCTGATCCTCGCGATTGTGGTGGTAACCGCACTCGCGTTCGATTTCACGAACGGTTTCCACGACACCGCGAACGCGATGGCAACGACCATTTCGACCGGTGCTCTCAAACCCAAGGTCGCGGTGGCCATGTCCGCCGTGCTGAACCTTGTGGGCGCTTTTCTCTCGGTGGAGGTCGCCAACACGATCTCCAAAGGACTCGTCGACGAGTCCGGCATCCGTCCCGAGGTCATCTTCGCCGCGTTGGTCGGCGCGATCCTCTGGAACCTCCTGACCTGGCTGGTCGGTCTGCCGTCCAGTTCCTCGCACGCCCTCATGGGCGGTCTGATCGGCGCCGCCGTCGCCTCCGCCGGTCTCGGCGCGGTCCACGGCGACGTCCTCGTCACCAAGGTCCTGCTCCCCGCGATCGCCGCCCCGCTGGTGGCCGGCATCGCCGCCATGTTCGCCACCCGGCTGACCTACCGCCTGGGCCGGAAGGCCGACGGCAAGGCCTCCGAGAAGGGCTACCGTGCCGGGCAGATCGCCTCCGCCGGCCTGGTCTCCCTGGCCCACGGCACCAACGACGCCCAGAAGACGATGGGCATCATCACCCTCGCCCTGGTCGCCGGCGGCGCCGTCGCCCCCGACTCCGACCCGCCGCTGTGGGTCATCCTCTCCGCGGGCATCGCCATCGCGATGGGCACCTACCTCGGCGGCTGGCGCATCATCCGCACCATGGGCAAGGGCCTGACCGACCTCCAGCCGCAGCAGGGCTTCGCCGCCCAGACCAGTGCCGCGACGGTCATCCTGGCCTCCTCGCACCTCGGTTTCTCCCTCTCCACCACGCATTCCGTTTCCGGTTCCGTGATGGGCGCGGGCCTGGGCCGCAAGGGCGGCGTCGTCCGCTGGTCGACGGCCACCCGGATGTTCGTCGCCTGGGGCCTGACGCTGCCGGCGGCGGCCCTGGTCGCGGCGCTCGCCGAGTGGGTCTGCGGCTTCGGCGACTGGGGCACCGCCCTCGTGGCCGTCTTCCTGGTCGCCTCCAGCGCCGCCATCTGGAAGATCTCCCGGCGCGAGGTCGTCGACCACACCAACGTCAACGACCACGACGAGACGCCGGCCGAGGAGCCGTCCGGCGTGGTGACGCAGGCGATGGCCGCGGTCACCCCGCCCCCGGCGGGCACCCTGACCGACGACCTCTCGGCCACCATCCCGGCGCCGGCCCCCACCGACCCGGCGGCCCCGTCGGTCCCGCCGGCCGCGACCACCGTCTGACCGCGACCCGGTAGACCCGGTACGAAGGAAGAAGAGCACCATGAAGATCGACTGGGCGGCCCTCGGTTCCGTCTTCGGCGTCAGCCTCGTGGTCACCGTGGCCCTGGTGGGCCTGTTCACCCTCGGCATCAACGGCCTGTCCCGCCGCGAGCGGGCCGCCGCCCAGGGCCAGTCCGCGGCCCTGGCGGTCACCGGCGCCTACGCCTGCTTCGCGGCGTGCACGGCGGCGGTGGGGTACGGCATCTACCTGATCATGGCCTGATCCACAGGCCGCACCCGTAGGAGCGGGCGGTGCGGGGGGCGCGGGGCCCCCCCCCCCCCCCGCCCGCTGGGGCCCCCCCCCCCCCCCCCCCCCGCGGGGCCCACCCCACGCCCA
>NZ_JBHWHX010000089.1:0-10572 GCF_042732315.1 Streptomyces sp. NPDC059787 | reverse complement strand
TGGAAGACGGCCAAGTACGGCAAGCCGGTCCGCGTCGACGACCCCTGGGGCTACGGCCGCTCCCTGGAGTGGGCGACCTCCTGCCCGCCCCCGCGGCACAACTTCCTCACCCTGCCGAAGATCCGCAGCGAATCCCCGGCGTTCGACCTGCACCACCCCGAGATCGCCGCACTCGACGAACTCGAGAACGCCGGTCACGGTGAGAAGGCCCTCTCCGGCAGCAAGGAGGCCGGCAAGTGAAGATCCAGGGCAAGATGTTCATCTGGCTGAGCGTCTTCTTCCTCATCATGGCCGGGGTCTACGGCGTGTGGTCGAAGGAGCCGGTCGGCACCACCGCCCTCTTCCTGGCGTTCGGCCTGTCCATCATGATCGGCTTCTACCTGGGCTTCACGGCCCGGCGGGTCGACGTGGGCGCGCAGGACAACAAGGAGGCGGACGTCGCCGACGACGCCGGCGAGGTCGGGTTCTTCAGCCCGCACAGCTGGCAGCCGCTCGCCCTGGCCGTGGGCGGTGCCCTGGCCTTCATGGGCGTCGCGATCGGCTGGTGGCTGATGTACTTCTCGGCGCCGCTGCTCCTGATCGGCATCTGGGGCTGGGTCTTCGAGTACTACCGCGGTGAGAACCGCACCCAGTGACCCACGGCGTCGAGGGGCCCGGACACTCCACCAGGAGGGTCCGGGCCCCTCGACGTTTCCTCACCCGTTCGGGCCGTCCAGTGAGCCGAGGGCGGCGCGGGTTCCTAGCGTGAGGCCATGAGACGTACCAAGTCCCCTCGTGGCGCGGGCGCCGGGCGGAGCCGCGTCGCCGGCTGCACGCTGCTGGTGGTCGCCCTCGGCGCGGGCGTCGCGGGCTGCTCCTCCGGCGGCGACCCGCTGTCCGCCGAGCCCTACGACGCGGCGGACCAGATCTCCTTCAGCGGGTCCGTCGAAACGGGCGGGGAGGCCGACCCCGACAAGCCCCTGGAGGTCGTCGCCGAGGACTCCGACGGGCGCATCACGGACGTCACCGTCGTGGACGCCTCGGGACGCCACGTGACGGGCGAACTGGCCGCCGACGGCAGCCGCTGGCACAGCACCTCCCCGCTGGCCGCGGGCGCCCGGTACACGGTCCGGGTGAGCACCGAGGACGAGGACGGGGCGCCCGGCCGCAAGGTCCTCACCTTCACCACCGCCAGGTCGGCCGCCACCCGGCGCCTGACCGTCGCCTTCGGCCCCGGGGCGGGCACGTACGGCGTCGGCCAGCCCCTCACCGCCGAGCTGAGCGCACCCGTCAAGGACCCGGCCCAGCGAGCCGTCGTGGAGCGCGCCCTGAAGGTCGAGTCCACCCCCGCCGTGTCCGGCACCTGGCACTGGGTGGACGACAAGAAGCTGCACTACCGCCCCCAGGACTACTGGCCCGCCCACGCCACCATCGGCGTGCGCAGCACCCTGGAGGGCGTCAAGGTCAACGACCGGCTGCGGGGCGGCAGGTCCGCGCCCCTGACGATCCGCACCGGCGACCGGGTGATAGCCGTCACCGACGCCGCCACGCACCGGCTGACGGTCTACAAGAACGACGAGGAGATCAGGCAGATCCCCGTCACCACCGGCAAGCCCGGCTTCGAGACCCGCAACGGCGTCAAGGTCGTACTCGCCAAGGAACGCCTCGTACGTATGCGCAGTACCACCGTCGGCATCGCCGAGGGTTCGACGGAGTCGTACGACCTGGACGTCGAGTTCGCCACCCGGGTGACCTGGAGCGGCGAGTACGTCCACGCCGCCCCCTGGTCCGTCGGCTCCCAGGGCTACGACAACGTCAGCCACGGCTGCGTCGGCATGAGCACCGACAACGCGGAGTGGTTCTTCGACACCGTCCGCGAGGGCGACATCGTCAAGGTCGAGAACTCGACCGGCGAAACGATGGAACCCTTCGGCAACGGCTACGGCGACTGGAACCTCGACTGGCGGAAATGGCAGGCGGGCAGCGCCCTGACCACCAACAAGCCCCCCGGCCGGGCAGAGCAGGCCCGACTGAGGCCACAGACCGTGTGAAACGCCCCTGGGGCAGCACCTCAGGGGCGCGGGGAACTGCGCGACAAACCACAACGGACCCGCAGTCGCCACGCCACCGGAGGAAGCGAGTTCTCAGGCGCTCTGCAAATTCTTCTGCCGCAGCAGAGACGCCAGCGCCGAGGCGAACTCGACCGGCTCCACCGGCAGGGTGACCGCGGACTCGGCGCGACTCCACGTCGCCAGCCACGCGTCCTGCGGCCTGCCGATCAGCAGAAGCACCGGCGGACAGTTGAACACCTCGTCCTTGATCTGCCGGCACATCCCCATGCCCCCCATCGGCACGGCCTCACCGTCCAGCACGCACACGTCGATGCCGCCCCGGTCCAGCTCGGCCAGTACGGCCGCCGGGGTCGCGCACTCCACGAACTCCACGACGGGCACGTCCGGCGCCGGCCGCCGCCCGGTGGCGAGCCGCACCTGCTCCCGGGTGTTGGCGTCGTCGCTGTAGACCAGCACCGTGGCGGTCGCCTGCATTGTTCCTCCACGCGTAAGAGAGAGGGCACGGCTCTGTCGGGAACTTCGGGTACCGATGGCGCGGATGCTACCCCTTCCGACCGCTTGTCAACACTGGTTCGGACACGCCTTCGAGACGGCTGCGGGACGGCTCCGCCACGGGCCGCGGATGGGCCATCCGGGCAGTCCAGGAGGGCCGAACACACCGAACGGCACCCCCGGGAGTGAGGGCGGGATAAGCGACCGACATAATGTCGGCGTGGCGACAGCAACGACAGTAGATACCGGGCACGCGCACCCGTCGGTCAACCGACCGAACCTCACCAGCGTCGGAACCATCATCTGGCTGAGTTCCGAGCTGATGTTCTTCGCGGCCCTCTTCGCGATGTACTTCACTCTGCGATCGGTGACCGGACCCGACTTCTGGTCGGAGAAGGCCGACGCCCTGAACTTCCCGTTCTCGGCGACGAACACCACGATCCTGGTGCTCTCCTCCCTCACCTGCCAGCTCGGCGTGTTCGCCGCCGAGCGCGGTGACGTGAAGAAGCTCCGGGGCTGGTTCGTCGTCACCTTCATCATGGGCGCGATCTTCATCGGCGGTCAGGTCTTCGAGTACACCGAGCTGGTCAAGCACGAGGGCCTGTCCCTCTCCTCCGACCCGTACGGCTCGGCGTTCTACCTGACCACCGGCTTCCACGGCCTGCACGTGACGGGCGGTCTCATCGCCTTCCTGCTGGTCCTGGGCCGGACCTACGCAGCCAAGAGGTTCACCCACGAGCAGGCGACCGCGGCCATCGTCGTGTCCTACTACTGGCACTTCGTCGATGTCGTCTGGATCGGCCTCTTCGCCACGATCTACATGATCAAGTAGCCGGGCCCACATCCGCGCGCGCCCCTTTCCGGGCGCACCAACCAGAAGCATCGACGCAGAAGATCCTGACACCGGGGTAATCCGTGAAAAAGCTCTCCGCACGACGACGCCATCCGCTGGCGGCGCTCGTCGTCCTACTCCTCGCGCTGGCATGCACCGGGGGGCTCTACGCCGTGTTCGCACCCGCGGACAAGGCGCAGGCCGACGAAACTGCCCAGTCCCTCACGATCGAGGAGGGCAAGAAGCTCTACTCGGTCGGCTGCGCCAGCTGCCACGGCACCGGCGGTCAGGGCACGTCCGACGGCCCGAGCCTGGTGGGCGTGGGCGCCGCGGCCGTCGACTTCCAGGTGAGCACCGGCCGTATGCCGGCCGCCACCTCGCAGGCCGCGCAGGTCCCGGACAAGCCGGCCGTCTACACGCAGGCCGAGATCGACCAGCTGGCGGCGTACATCGCCTCCCTGGGCGCCGGCCCGGCCGTCCCCACCGCCGAGCAGTACGGCCCCGAGGGCGCCGACATCGCCAAGGGCGGCGAACTGTTCCGCAACAACTGCGCGCAGTGCCACAACTTCACCGGCAAGGGCGGTGCGCTCACGCACGGCAAGTACGCCCCGAGCCTTGAGGACGTCGCCCCCAAGCACATCTACGAGGCCATGCTCACCGGCCCGCAGAACATGCCCTCCTTCCCCGACAGCACGCTGACGGAGCAGAACAAGAAGGACATCATCGCGTACCTGGGCGAGGTCAACACCGACGAGTCCGAGAGCCCGGGCGGCATGGCGCTGGGCGGGCTGGGCCCGGTCAGTGAGGGCCTGTTCGGCTGGATCTTCGGTCTCGGCGGACTGATCGCCGTCGCCGTGTGGGTCGCCGCTCGGACCGCAAAGGCCAAGAAGTCATGAGTAGCCAAGACATCCCCGAAGAGAACCTGCCCGCAGCGCAGGACACCACCCACGGCACGGTGAAGGTCGCGGACGAGAAGAACCCGTTCGCCGACCCGGGCCTGCCGCCCCACGAGCACCGGATCCAGGACATCGACGAGCGGGCCGCCAAGCGGTCCGAGCGCGCGGTCGCCCTGATGTTCACGCTGTCGATGCTGGCCACCGTCGGCTTCATCGCCTCGTTCGTGGCGATCCCGGTCGAGAAGATCGTCTACATCTTCCCGCTGGGCCACATCAGCGCCCTGAACTTCGCGCTCGGCGTGACGCTCGGCATCGCCCTGTTCGCCATCGGCGCGGGCGCGGTCCACTGGGCCCGCACCCTGATGTCCGACGAGGAGCTGGCCGACGAGCGGCACCCGATCGAGGCCTCGCCCGAGGTCAAGGCGAAGGTCATGGACGACTTCCGCCAGGGTGCCAAGGAGTCGGCGCTCGGCCGGCGCAAGCTGATCCGCAACACCATGTTCGGCGCCCTCGCCCTGTTCCCGCTCTCCGGCGTCGTGCTGCTGCGCGAGCTCGGGCCGCTGCCCGAGACCAAGCTGCGCCACACCCTGTGGGGCAAGGGCAAGCTGATCGTCAACATGAACACCAACGAGCCGCTGCGGCCGTCGGACCTCATCGTGGGCTCGCTGACCTTCGCCAAGCCCGAGGGCCTGGAGGAGCACGACCACGACTTCCAGAACGAGATCGCCAAGGCTGCCCTGATGCTGATCCGCATCAAGCCGGACGACATCAAGGACAAGCAGTCACTCGAGTGGTCGCACGAGGGCATCCTCGCGTACTCGAAGATCTGCACCCACGTCGGTTGCCCGATCTCCCTGTACGAGCAGCAGACACACCACGCGCTGTGCCCCTGCCACCAGTCCACCTTCGACCTTTCCGACGGTGCCAAGGTCATCTTCGGCCCCGCCGGTCACCCGCTGCCGCAGCTGCGCATCGGCGTGAACGACGAGGGTTACCTCGAAGCGCTCGGCGACTTCGCAGAGCCCGTCGGTCCTGCCTTCTGGGAGCGCGGATGAGTACTACGACGACCCCCGAGTCCCGCTCGCGCGGGAAGGCACCGGCCGGCGAGCGCGTCGCCGACTGGGCCGACGGCCGGCTGGGGATCTACTCCCTGGCCAAGGCCAACATGCGCAAGATCTTCCCGGACCACTGGTCCTTCATGCTGGGCGAGATCTGCCTCTACAGCTTCCTCATCATCATCCTCACGGGTGTGTACCTGACGCTGTTCTTCCACCCGTCGATGAACGAGGTGGAGTACCACGGCAGTTACGTCCCGCTGCAGGGACAGCTGATGAGTGAGGCCTACAAGTCGACGCTGGACATCAGCTTCGACGTCCGTGGCGGTCTGCTGATCCGGCAGATCCACCACTGGGCCGCGGTCATCTTCCTGGCCGGCATGTTCGTGCACATGATGCGCGTCTTCTTCACCGGCGCGTTCCGCAAGCCGCGTGAGATCAACTGGCTGTTCGGCTTCCTGCTGTTCGTCCTCGGCATGTTCACCGGTTTCACCGGTTACTCGCTGCCGGACGACCTGCTCTCCGGAACCGGTGTCCGCTTCACCCAGGGCGCGATCCTGTCCGTGCCGATCGTCGGCACGTACATCTCGATGTTCCTGTTCGGCGGGGAGTTCCCCGGCACCGACTTCGTCGCCCGGTTCTACTCGATCCACATCCTGCTGCTGCCGGGCATCATGCTCGGCCTGGTGGTCGCCCACCTGATCCTGGTCTTCTACCACAAGCACACGCAGTTCGCGGGTGCCGGACGGACCAACAAGAACGTCGTGGGCATGCCGCTGCTGCCGGTCTACATGGCCAAGGCGGGAGGCTTCTTCTTCCTGGTCTTCGGCTTCACCGCCCTGATCGCCGGCATCGCGTCCATCAACCCGATCTGGGCCCTGGGCCCGTACCGTCCGGACATGGTCTCCACGGGCGCCCAGCCCGACTGGTACATGGGCTTCGCCGAGGGTCTGGTCCGCGCCATGCCAGGCTGGGAGATCAACCTCTGGGGCCACACCCTGGTCCTGGGCGTCTTCGTCCCGCTGGTGATCTTCGGTATCTTCCTGGCGGTCATCGCGCTCTACCCGTTCATCGAGTCCTGGATCACCGGGGACAAGCGCGAGCACCACATCCTGGACCGGCCGCGCAACGCGCCGACCCGTACGGCCTTCGGCGTCGCCTGGGTCACGGCGTACATGATCATGCTGATCGGTGGTGGCAACGACATCTTCGCCACCCACTTCAACCTCTCGATCAACGCGGTCACCTGGTTCGTCCGCATCGGCTTCTTCGTGGGACCGGTCATCGCGTTCGTCGTCACCAAGCGGATCTGCCTCGGCCTCCAGCGCCGGGACAAGGACAAGGTGCTGCACGGCCGCGAGTCGGGCATCATCAAGCGCCTGCCGCACGGTGAGTTCATCGAGGTGCACGAGCCGCTCAGCCAGGAGCAGATGTACACCCTCACCGCGCACGAGCAGTACAAGCCGGCCGAGATCGGCCCGACGGTCGACGAGAACGGCGTGAAGCGCAAGGTGAAGGCGACCGAGAAGCTGCGCGCCAAGCTGAGCAAGGGCTACTACGGCGAGGACGCCCAGATCCCGAAGCCGACCGTCGAGGAGTACAAGGAGATCACGAGCGGCCACGGCCACCACTGATCACCTTCAGCGCCTCACCCCAGTCGCCACACGACGGCGAAGGGCCCCCGTCCGTTCTGCGGACGGGGGCCCTTCGCCGTCCCCGGACCTGGATAGGGTGGACACCGGTACCCTGCCGGGTCCCCGGACTCTTCTACGACCATCAGGAGCGGCCATGAGCGCTGTGACCCCCGCTGGAGGCGACACCGCGGCGGGCCGCTCCTGGCCCGCCGTGCTGAACGGACTGCTGGACGGCCGGGACCTGACCGCCGACGACACCGCCTGGGCGATGGACCTGATCATGCGCGGTGAGGCGACCGACGCGCAGATCGCCGGGTTCGCGGTGTCCCTGCGGGCCAAGGGCGAGACCGTCGAGGAGATCACCGGCTGCGTACGGGCGCTGTACGACCACGCCCATGTGATCGAGGTGCCGGGCGAGACCGTCGACATCGTCGGCACCGGCGGCGACGGCGCCAAGACGGTGAACATCTCCACGATGTCCTCGATCGTCGTGGCCGGCACCGGCGCGAAGGTCGTCAAGCACGGCAACCGGGCCGCGTCCTCCGCGTCCGGCGCCTCCGACGTCCTGGAGAAGCTCGGCGTCAATCTGGAGCTGACGCCGCGACGGGTCGCCGAGGTCGCCGAGGAGGCCGGGATCACCTTCTGCTTCGCGGTGAAGTTCCACCCGGCGCTGCGCCACGTCGCCGCCGCGCGGGGCCAGCTGGGCGTCCGCACGGTGTTCAACTTCCTCGGCCCGCTGGCCAACCCGGCACGGGTCAAGGCACAGGCCGTCGGGGTCGCCGACCCGCGGATGGCGCCCATCATGGCCGGGGTCTTCGCCGAGCGAGGCAACTCCACGCTGGTGTTCCGCGGCGACGACGGCCTGGACGAGCTGACGACCACCGCCACCTCCAAGGTGTGGGTGGTCCGCGACGGCAAGGTCGCCGAGGAGGCCTTCGACCCGCGCGACGTCGGCATCGACCTCGTGCCCGTGGAGGCGCTGCGCGGCGCCGACGCCTCCTACAACGCGGAGGTCGCCCGCCGGCTCCTCGACGGCGAACCGGGCCCCGTACGGGACGCGGTGCTGCTGAACTCGGCGGCGGCCCTGGTGGCCCTGGAACCGGGCGACGGCACCCTGACGGAACAGCTCCGCGCCGGAATGGCGAAGGCGGCCGAGTCGATCGACTCAGGGGCCGCCAAGCGGGTCCTGGAACGCTGGGTGACCGTCAGCAACGCGTAAGGCCTGCCCGGCGAGGCGTGCCGGAGACGCGAGGTCCGGTGCGTACTCCTCCACTGCCTTGCAGCCGCACGCTCGGCTTCTCCCCCCGCTCGGCTTCGCTCGAGCGGGGGGACCCCTCATGTGTGGGCCCTCCATGTGTGGGCCCTCCATGTGTGGGCCCTCCATGTGTGGGGCCCTCATGCGCGGGTCCGCATACGTGGGGGCCATGCGTGAGTCCCTGTGCGTGAACCCCCGTGCGCGGGGTCCTCATGTGTGGGTCCGCATACGTGGGGGCCATGCGTGAGCCCCTGTGCGTGGACCCCTGTGCGCGGGGTCCTCATGCGTGGGTCCGCATACGTGGGGCCCGTGCGTGAGCCCCTGTGCGCGGGGTCCTCATGCGTGGGTCCGCATACGTGGGGCCCGTGCGTGAGCCCCTGTGCGCGAATCCCCGTGCGCGGGCCCCCTGCACAAGGGCCCCGTACGCGGCCCCTGTGCGCGGGGCTCCGTGTGTAGGGACCCCCATCGCCCCTGCTCACCAGGTTGCGAGGCACCTCCGGTTTCCTCCGGGGCGATCCGCCGGGCGGGCCCTGCCGCCCGGCGGGGGGATGTCCCGTGATCCGGACATGGGTTGCGGGGCGTCGATCATTTCGCGTACTTTTCTGTCCAGGTCATGAGTGACAGCCATCAGGCCCCGGCCGGCTGTCCGGCAACCCTCCGTCCGTGGCGGGGTGCCCCGGGTGAAGACCAGGCCGTGAGCAGCAAGGCTCACGGCAAGCGCGGACCCCTCGCACACCAGGGGTCCTGGTCGTCGAGGAGTCTCCCGTGAGCAAGCGAATGCGTTAGGGCTGCCGAGCCCCGCCTCCGCGCACCCTTTTTCTCTTCCTTCCGCGCTTGAGCGATGTGCGCTCGCGCGGGGATTCCGCCTGCCTCACCGGGAGTTGTGTCATGTCCGTCCCCACCGTTGCCGCCGGCCGGTCCGTCCGCGCCCCGCTGCCCGTCCTCGGCCGGGACGTCACCGTCCCCCTCGTCACCGGGGGCGAGGTCACCTACGCCGCCCTCGACTACGCCGCCAGCGCCCCCGCCCTCCAGCGGGTCTGGGACGACGTGGCCGCCTACGCGCCGTACTACGGCAGCGTCCACCGGGGCGCCGGATACCTCTCCCAGCTCTCCACCGACCTGTTCGAGAACGCCCGCCGGACCGTCGCCGAGTTCCTCGACTGCCGTACCGGGGACCAGGTGGTCTTCACCCGGTCCACCACCGACTCCCTCAACCTGCTCGCCGCCGCGCTCCCCGACGGCTGCGAGGTCTTCGTCTTCGAGACCGAGCACCACGCCTCCCTGCTGCCCTGGCGGGACGCGCGCGTCACCTGCCTGGACGCCCCGCGCAGCCCCCGCCAGGCGGTGGAGACCCTGGAGCGTGCCCTCGCCGACCGTGCCCCCCACGGCCCCGCCCTGGTCTGCGTCACCGGCGCCTCCAACGTCACCGGCGAGCTGTGGCCCGTACGGGAACTGGCCGCCGCCGCACACGCGCACGGCGCGCGGATCGTGCTGGACGCCGCCCAGCTCGCCCCGCACCACGCCGTCTCGGTGACCGGCCTGGACGTCGACTGGGTCGCCTTCTCCGGACACAAGCTGTACGCGCCCTTCGGCTCCGGCGTGCTGGCCGGCCGCGCCGACTGGCTCCAGGAGGCCGAGCCCTACCTCGCGGGCGGCGGCGCCAGCCGCAAGGTCACCCGGCGCGAGGACGGGGGAGTGGACGTGGAGTGGCACGAGGGCGCCGCCCGTCACGAGGCCGGCTCGCCCAACGTCATCGGCGCCCACGCCGTCGCGTCCGCCTGCAAGGCGCTCACCGAGGCCGGGTTCGAGGCGCTGGCCGCGCGTGAGGAGCGGCTGGTCCGCGCGGTGCGCGAAGGGCTCGTGGACGTGCCCGAGGTGCGGTTCCTGTCCCTGTTCGGGGACGACGCCCCGCGCGTCGGTGTGCTCTCCTTCGTCGTGGAGGGCTGGAACAGCTCCCACTTCGCCGCGGCGCTGTCCGCGGAGTACGGCATCGGGGTGCGGGACGGACTGTTCTGCGCGCACCCGCTGGTGCGGACGCTGCTCGGCAGCGACCCGCAGGCGCAGGGTGAGTGCGGCGCCCCCGAGGCGGGGTCCGGTGAGAAGTCGCTCAACGCGATCCGGGTGAGCTTCGGGGCAGGCACGCCCGACGAGCACGTGGAGCGTTTTGTGCGGGCGGTGCGGGAGCTGGTCCGTGACGGGGCCCGCTGGACCTACCGTACGGTGGACGGCCGCTGCGTCCCGGACACCTCCGTCTGAGGATTTTTCGCCCCCGCCGCCCCTTCCCGTCCCGACCCTGGGGCTCCGCCCCAGACCCCGCTCCTCAAACGCCGGAGGGGCTGGATTTAACCCCTCCGGCG
>NZ_JBHWHX010000088.1:0-11130 GCF_042732315.1 Streptomyces sp. NPDC059787 | reverse complement strand
TGTCGGCGACGGCTGAAAAGTGGACCAGCGGCGACGCTTGAAAGTTGACCCCCTTCAGGGGTCTGGCTCGTTGAGTCAGGCCGGGAGGAGTGGTGATCAGCGTGGAGGACTGGGCGGAGATCCGTCGGCTTCATCGGGCCGAGCAGATGCCGGTGCGGGCGATCGCGAGGAAGCTGGGGATCGCGAGGAACACGGTTCGCAGGGCGATCGCGGACGACGCGCCGCCGAAGTATCAGCGGGCCCCGAAGGGTTCGATCGTGGACGCGGTCGAACCGCAGATTCGTGAACTGCTGGAGCAATGGCCGGAGATGCCAGCGACGGTGATCGCCGAGCGGATCGGCTGGAACCGCGGTCTGACCGTGCTCAAGGAGCGGGTCCGGGACCTGCGGCCGGCCTATCGGCCGGCGGATCCGGCCTCGCGGACCGTCTATGAGCCGGGTGAGATCGGCCAGTGCGACCTGTGGTTCCCGCCCGCCGACATCCCGCTCGGCTTCGGTCAGGTCGGGCGGCCGCCGGTGCTGGTCATGGTCGCGGGCTACTCGCGGTGGATCACCGCCCGGATGCTGCCCTCCAGGTCGGCGGCCGACCTGATCGCCGGGCACTGGCGGCTGCTGACCGAGCTGGGCGCCGTCCCGCGGGTGCTGGTCTGGGACAACGAGGGAGCCGTCGGTTCCTGGCGGCCCGGTGGTCCCCAACTGACCGACGACTTCGCTGCCTTCGCCGGCCTGCTGGGCGTCAAGTTCCTGCTCTGCAAGCCCCGTGATCCGGAGGCCAAGGGCCTGGTCGAGCGGGCCAACGGTTATCTCGAGACGTCGTTCCTGCCCGGGCGGGTGTTCACCTCACCGGCGGACTTCAACATTCAGCTCGCCGACTGGCTGACCAGGGCGAACCGGCGCATCCACCGGACCTTGCAGGCCCGCCCGGCGGACCGGCTGGAAGCGGATCGCTCCCGGATGCTGGCCCTGCCGCCGATCGCCCCGCCGGGCTGGTGGAAGGCATCCCTGCGGCTGCCTCGGGATCACTACGTCCGTCTGGACACCTGCGACTACTCGGTGCATCCGCTGGCCGTCGGCCGCCGCGTCGAGGTCGTCGCCGACCTGGACCAGGTGCTGGTGACCTGCGACGGCGTCGAGGTCGCCCGCCATGCCCGCAGCTGGGCTCGCCACCAGACCATCACCGATCCGGACCATGCGGCCGCTGCCGCGGCCGCCCGCAAGGCGGCCGCCAGCCCGAAGCCGGCGCCGGTGGACGTGACGGAGGTCGAGGAGCGGTCGCTGGAGACCTATGACCGGATCTTCGGCGTGATCGACGGCGGGCTGAGCACGGGTGAAGGGGCAGCGTGATGAGCACGAAGAACGGCACGAACCAGGCCAGGACCAGCCGCGACGTCGGCTCCGAACTGATCTATCTGACCAAGGCACTGAAGGCCCCGGCCCTGCGCGATGCGGCAGCCCGGCTCGCCGAACGGGCTCGCGACGAGGGCTGGAGCCACGAGGAGTATCTGGCCGCATGCCTGCAGCGGGAGGTCGCCGCCCGCGACTCCCACGGCGCCGAGGGACGCATCCGGGCAGCTCGATTCCCCTCTCGCAAGTCGCTGGAGGACTTCGACTTCGACCACCAGCGGTCAGTGAAACGCGAGGTCATCGCCCATCTGGGGACGCTGGACTTCGTCGCCGGAAAGGAGAACGTGATCTTCCTGGGACCGCCCGGAACCGGCAAGACCCACCTCGCCACCGGGCTCGGCATCCGGGCCTGTCAGGCCGGCCATCGAGTCGCCTTCGGCACCGCCGCCCAGTGGGTCACCCGCCTCGCCGAAGCCCATCAGGCCGGGCGTCTGAGCGACGAGTTGACCCGGCTGGGACGAATCCCGCTGATCGTGGTCGACGAAGTGGGTTACATCCCCTTCGAGCCCGAGGCGGCCAACCTGTTCTTCCAGTTCATCTCGGGACGCTACGAACGCGCCTCCGTGATCGTGACCAGCAACAAGCCCTTCGGACGCTGGGGCGAGGTCTTCGGCGACGACACCGTTGCCGCCGCGATGATCGACCGACTCGTCCACCATGCCGAGGTGATCTCACTGAAGGGCGACAGCTACCGCATGCGCGGCCGCGACCTCGGACGGGTTCCCGCCGCCAACACCGGGGAATGACCAACATCAACTGACGCAGTGGGGGTCACTTTTCACCCGCCGGAACCGGCTCACTATTCAAGCGTCGCCGACATCCGGTGCCACTCAAACTTCACTGGCACACGCTCAAAACTCCGTTGGCACAGGCCAGTGGGTGAACGGAGACAGCACGTGGAGCCCGCTGGGTCTGCCTGCCCGGCAGTCGGTGACCTTCCGTCTACTCGTGCCCTCCCCGGGAGCGGTTGGCGACCCAGCCCGGATCGCGTACGGGCACCGGCACCGGAGCGTCGGTGGCTGGGGTGCGCATGATGCGCCAGCTGGTGCGCGGCGCGGTGACGGCGTGGACCAGGACGACGAGGGCCTGGCGGATGGCGCCGCCGCGGACCCATGCCCCGGTGAAACGGACCTGATCGGCCGCCTAGTCGCCCAGCCGCTGCTATGGGCGCAGTCGCCCGAGCAGGTAGCCGGCCGCGAGGGCGGCGGCCGCGGTGACGACGACGCCCACCATCAGGACCACCGCATCCCGATCGCGGACAGCTGCTTCACTCGCTGGGGTGTCAGCGTCGCGGCCCGGCTGCGCTGGTTCCCGATCCATGCCCCGAGACGGAGCTCGCGCTCCTCCTGGTCCTGGCCGACGATCCGTTCGACGTGTTTCCTCGGTACCCGCAGGTGCCCCTCGCGCTCGTAGAACTGGCGGGCGGCTTCATAGTTCATGGCCCATTTGTCGGCCTGTGTACGGCGCGGGGGCGGCTTCTCGTCCTCGGACGCGGGCTCGATTCCGAGGATGTGTTCGCACAGCCATTGCTGGACGGTGGTGAGGTTGTCCCAGCCGTACCGGACGGAGCGTACCCACCGTCCGAGGTCTTCGCCCTGGTGCACGACCTCGCCCGGCGACGTGGGCAGCGGGCGGCCGGCCTCGAGGTGGAGCCGGACGAGGTGGAAGGAGCGTTGCCACTCCACCGGCCAGGCCGGGCACCAGGAGGGGTCGATGTCCTCCAGCTGCTCGCGCCGCATCTCCGACAGCGCCCCGGCCGACGACTGAACCGGCAGGCCCTCGGTGCGCCGCTGTTCGATCTCGGCCGCTTTGCGGGCGGCGGCCCGCTGGTTCTTCAGCCAGATCCCTACCCGGTAGCCCTGGTAGGTGGCGTCCAGCGGGGCCAGGAGGTGGCCCGCCTCGGCCGCCCACCCGCGCGCCGCCGCGAGACCTTCCTCCCACGCGACGTCGTAGTGCGACCACACCATGCCCAGCTTCTCCAGCTGCTCGACACGCTCCTCGTCCATCTCCCCGCGGGCGTAGAACCGGCGAGCGTCGGCGATCCACTGCCCCAGCGGAAATCCGGCGAGGGCGGCCGGCCACCCTTCGGCTTCGGTGTCCTGGTCGTCGCGGGTGGGGACGCGGTACGTGAACGGCACCTTCAGGTCGCCGTGTAGCCGGTTGTAGATGACGGTGGCCTCCACACCGCGCCGCCAGTGCTCGTGCTCCGGGTTGAGAACCCGCAGGTTGATGAACGCGGCCAGCTGCGCTGGGTCGCGCGGGGTGGAGAACTTCAGCAGTTCCCGGGCCGGCACCGACAATCCACGGTCGCTCCCGGCTTCCTCACCCTCCGGCCCTCCGCTGCGGCTCTGCACGCCCCTGACGCTGCTGCGTGCCTGCTGCTCGGCGAGTTGTTCCACGACGCGGGCGTCGTGCGCCCTGAGCGCCTCGAGCAGCTTCGCCAACCCGCCGAACGCCCTGGAGGTGAGCATGTTGTCCGCCGTCTCGCCCGGCCCCAGTAGGACTGGCACCACGAGCGAGGCGACCTTGCCCTCGCCAAGTTGCATCCGCAGCGCGCGGCCCACGGCCTGGACGAGGTCGGGCATCGAGCCGCGCACGTCCGCGAAGTAGACGGAGTCACAGTTGCGGGTGTCGATTATCAAGGGGTGGTGGCGGGGCGTGGTGTGTTTGTTGTGGGTGGTGGGCTGGCTGTGGGGGTGGCTGCTGAGCGCACGAGAGCGGACATGTGTTGTCGGAGCTCGTTTCGCAGGGCGCGGTGGGTTTCTAGGGCTGATGTGTGGTCGAGGGCGTGGGCGATGGCGAGGGGCACGCGGCACCCGGGTTCGTATGCTGCTGTGGTGATGGCTGCTTCGACGGCTGGAGTGGGGTTCTCCTGGAGTCCGCGGGTGAGGGAGAAGGCTGCTGCGGCGCGAACTTGGTACTGCGGATCGCCGGTGAGAGCGACCAGCGTTCCCTGGATGACGGGGTCGTTCGTGTGGTAGCTGAGGGCGGTTACGAGGCGTGAGGCTGATTGGCGTTGTGAGGCGGAGCCGCGCAACCAGGTGAGGATGCGGTGGAGCGCCGTGTTGCTATCTACTGTGCCGAGGGCGAGGCCGAGGGCGAAGGCTGCCTCGGTGAGGTCCCCGGCTTCGTCGATCAAGCCCGGTACCCCCCTGATTGTGGGCAGTCCCGTCTCGAAGGCAGCCCGCAGACGGGCGGCAGCTGCGGCGGGGAGCTGGTCGGCGCGTGTGGTGAGGGCGCGGACGGCCCCTGCTTTGTGCTCTTGGGCGACCTGAGGATCGAGCACGATGTCGATGACGGGGTCCCAGCGGGCATGCTCGGGGAAATGAAAGCTGCACAGTGCCAGGAGGCGCGCCCAGTCCCAGCCCCCGAGTCCCCAGCTATTTTGGTGAGCTTCCTCGAGTTGCTGCTGGCAGTGAGATGCGGCCAGGCCGATCACGTGCTGGCCGGTGCGGGGGGCGAGGTCCGCCGGTGACCGCACTTCGCCGATGGCGTCGATGTCGCCGGTTTCGGTGCGGCGCAGCAGCTCGGCTTCGGCCGCGGAGTCGCCGCAGGCGATCAGTACGCCCAAGAGCGCGGCGGACATGCTAGGGCTGCTGTGGCCTGTTGCGGCCGCGAGTAGCCGGCTGGAGGAGGCTGCGACGGCAGAAGGCCTCAGGTGCGCAGCGAGTTTGATCAGGTCGGTTTCCGCAGGCGCGCCCGGCCGGTCGGGCAGGATGCGCAGGAGCACGTCTGCTGCTGCCGCGTGGACCGCGTCGCTGGCTGCGGGCAGGACCCGCCAAAGAGCCCTGTGCGCGTAGTGATCGATGGAGAACGTCGGTCGTACGCGTTGCGCGAAGGGGTCGGGGTCTTCGAGCAGGGTCAGGCAGTGGTGTCCTGCCTGATCGGCCAGTTCGGGCGGGAGGAGGTCTCCGGCGTGCCGCAGAAGGGCCAGCTTCGACGATGCGTTGGTGTGGGTCCATGGCGCCGTCACCGACCGCTGTATGGCGGCTTGCACCGGGCTGGCGGGCCCTGCCGCCCATAGACGTTGAACAGCGGTCTGCAGTGTTTTGGTGCAGCCGAAGCGTCTCAGTTCGTCGAGTGTGTCCTCCAGGCCGCGGGCGTGAGCGCCGAGCGGAATCTGGCGAGGCTGGCTGTCCTGCACGCTGAGCTCCGCCGCCGCATCGCTGCGCCATGCCGCTTCGTGCTGGATGACTTCATGCCGGGCATGCTGGGCGAGGGCGGCGGCTGCCGGGCCCCGCGTTCCCGCCAGAGAGGCGCTCAGCCACGCGCTGAGCAGACGGTCCTGCGCTTCGTTCGATGGCCAGGTGCCGGGGTCTTCGCACTCTCCCCAGGCACGGAATGCCTTTTCCTCATGCTCTTCGAGAGCCCAAGCAACGGTTTGAGAGCGCCACCAGGAGGCGGCAGTATCGACGGCTGTCATGGTGGCACCCAGGTCCTTTGCTTCCAGTCCTGAGGTGCGGAAGAGGAAGTCGGCAGCTGACGCACCGATGGCAGCTGCGGTGACGTCATCGAGATCCAGTGCGACGGTCCGCTGTGCTGCCGCGGCCAGGCGACGGGAAGTTCCGAGGTCTCCCCGCTCACTCATCACGATGGCTCGATGCATGTATGCCCAGGCCTGGTCGATGGGGAGAAGGTCCTCGCCCGCCGCCTCCAGGAGGGCTTCTGCTTCCGCCAGCCGCTCGGCGGCGGTGAGGAACACCGCACCGGTCACAACGCTGGCCGCGATCCGGTGCGCCTGTTCTGTTTTCCGTTTCTTCGGACGCTTGCCGGTGGCCAGTGGTGCGGGGCAGGTGGCTGTGGCGAGGTCGAGGAGCGGCTGGATGTCCGCATCCACTGCAGCGCTGTAGTAGGCGGAGAAGAACCGCCATTCCCACAGGCGGGAGCGGCTGTCGGCTCCGGCAAGCTGAGGATTGGAGCCCTTCTTGATGTACCACTCCAGGTCCTGGGCACGCCCCTGGGTGACCAGGGCGATGGCTTCCTCGGGGACGAGGGTGCGTTCATAGCTGGTGTTGCGGTGGGGAGCGATGAGACGAGGGGTCAGCAACGCGTGGCGCAGTGCTCTTCCGGGAGCGACTGCCCTGGCTCCTGCCGCGAACGAGGTGCCTTGGAGCACGGGCTGCTGCTTTGCGGAGGCGGCAACCTCCAGCAGGGTGTCCCGATTACTCAGCTCTACCTTCTGGTGGATCGGCACGTGGATCTTGAATCCGTCCCCCGTGCTTTGAACCGCTTCCTTCGTCACATGCGCCCAGTACGAGGTGCGGGTGGCGTCGTCGTGCATCACGAGCAGGTGAGGCAGGGCGTGCTGGACCCAGTCCTCGAAGTGCCTAGCGTCGCTTTCCGCGTACCACCATCCAGTGCAGGCACCTTGATCGTCGCTGGTCGGTGCGCCGAAATACGAAGGTCCTGACTTGACCTGAGCCGCCAGCAGGATAATGCGGTCGAAGCGCCGTTCGTCGCGTACCTGCAGGAACAGATCGATACCGAGGTCATGGCGGGTGTTTTCCGAAGGACCCCAGCCAAGGTCTGTGAAGTCGGCTATGACCCGGGAGACCCCCGCTCCGCCGGTCTGTTCCTGCTCGCTGCCGCGCATACCCATTCCGCAGCCTCCTTCTGACAGTCCTGTCGCGCCTCGGCAACGACGCCCGTTGCGATGCACACCCTTGTGAAGTGGCAAGCGCAGGCCCCCTGGACGCCCTCGGCCTCAGGCCGGTGATTATCCATAGGTGCACGGGCTTATGTGGTGTGTTCGGTGTGGTTCCCACCTGGTCGTGTGGGAGATGCTCGGAAGCGGTGTTGGCTGGGGGCGGGCTTGGTTGTGTTTGGTGGGTGGAGCAGAGCTATGTGGCTGAGCGTTCGATCTCTCCGTCGACCGGTGTGGAGCGGTGGGTGGTGGCCGATACACGCACCTTCGACCTGCATGTAGAGGCGTGTGCGTTTTTGGCGGGGTTGCGTAGCAAGGGCCGCTCGCCGAACACGGAACGGGTCTACGCGGGCCGTCTCGCCCTCTATCTGAATTACTGCACCCAGCGCTGTATCGAGTGGTCGTGTCCGAGTTTCATGGCGCTGTCCGGGCTGCAGCAGTGGCTGGTCACCACGCCGCTGCCGGCCCGCAGCCGCCGCTCCCCAACGGTTGCGCCCCGCTACCGCTCACGGGGTACGGCGAACGCGGTGATGACGGCGGTCACGGACTTCCTGCGCTTCGGCGCGCTCCACGGCTGGGTCCCTGCCCAGACGGCTGGCCTGTTGTCGGAGCCGAAGTTCCTGCGGTTCTTGCCGGCCGGTTACGACGCCGGCGAGCGTGGCCAGTGGCGTCAAGTACAGGTGTCGGCTTTTCGTTTCCAGGTCAGCGAGCCCGGCTACGAAGCCCTGTCCCCGCAGCAGATCCGCCGCATGATCGCGGATACGCCCCGGGCGCGGGACCGTTTTCTCATCGCGCTGCTCGCCGCGACCGGCCTGCGGATCGGGGAGGCTCTGGGTCTGCGCCAGGAGGATCTGCATTTCCTGGCCTCGTCACGCCCGCTGGGCTGCCCGGTTCAGGGCCCGCACCTTCATGTGCGGCGCCGCACCGACAACCCGAACCGGGCCCTGGCCAAGTCCAGACACTCCCGCTGCCTCCCCGTCACCCCCGAGATCGTCGCCTTCTACACCGACTACCAGCACGAACGGGCCCCGGTGGCCGCCGCGGCCGATACCGGCATGGTGTTCGTGAACCTCTTCCGGCCCCCGCTGGGGCGGGCCATGACCTACCCGAACGCCAAGAACGTCTTCGACCGCCTGGCCCGCCGCGCCGGGCACCCGGCTCGCCCGCACATGCTGCGCCACTCCGCGGCCACCCACTGGCTGCGTGAGGGAGTGGACCGGGACGTGGTGCAAAAGCTGCTGGGTCACGCCTCGCCGCTGTCCACGGACCGCTACCGCCACGTCGATGAGTGTGAGACCCGGGCGGCTGTCGACCGGGCCCAGGCATGGCGGGAGGACCAGTGAGCACGGCTGGTGCGCCTGCCGTCGCACGTTCCGCACCGACGAAGGCCACGAAGAAGTCGTGGGAGACGTGGCTGCGTGCCCACATCGATCCCGCGTGGCGGCCGGGGGAGTGGGACAGCGCCAGATGGCTGTTCACCGGAGACCTCGACAACCCGCGCACCTCGTCCTCCCGGTGCCGCACCCGCCGCTGCGACGTGATCGTACGTGCTCAGGAAACGTTCTGTACCTACTGCTCGGACCAGCGCAGAAAGAGCGGTCTGCCGCGGGAAGAGTTCGCGGCCACTTTCACCCCCGCCCGTTCCAGATCCCTGCCATTGACGGTCGTCGGGCCGTGCACGCTCACCCGGGACAGCGTGCGGTGTGTACGCCCTCAGGTATCGGGAGGCCTGTGCGCCGCCCACCACGGATCATGGAAGTACCACAAGTCCAGAGGCACGCTCGAGCGGTGGCTTCGCAGCCGGGCAACACCGTTCACCGAAAACCCGGACTGTATGGTGACCCACTGCTCCGGCTGGGCGATGAACTCCAGTGGGCTGTGCAACTACCACTGGCGCGCCTGGAGAGCGGAATGCCGCTCCAGCACTGACCCCGTGCCTGCCGCCCAGTGGGCACCGCACCAGCCCCTGTATCTGCTGGCGCACCAGTTCCACCTCGCCCCACTGCCCGAGCTACTGCGCTGGGAAGTGCTCTACGCCGTGCAGCAGATGGACCAGTGGGTACGTGCCCTGGAACCTCACTGGATCCGCGGCGTGATCAGCCACCTCACCACGGCCGACACCCTTCTGGACGCCACCAACACGGCCCGGCTCACCAAGCCGCACCAGGCTGCCGTCCGCACATTGGAGAACCTGCAGTCCGCCGCCCGCGCCGGATACAGCGAGTTCTCCGGGATCACCCTCATCGACCAGGACGTGATCGATCTGCGCGTCCTCGGGCTGCGCCACAGCGCCTCCGGCAAGCGCCGGCATCTTCCCGGCCGCGTCGATCTCCGCACAGTCCGCCAGCCCTGGCTGCGCCAGGCGCTGCGTCATTGGGTGACCACCGCCCGCCCCACCACGGAAGACTTCAAGCGCACTTTCCACGCGACGACCATCGCCTCCACGGCTCTCGCCCAGCGTGCCGACGCCGGCGACGATCCCGCCGCCCTGACGTTCGCCGATGCCACCTTGGCCGTCGACGCTTTCCGCGGCGCACGCAGACGAGACGGCACCCTCTACTCCTCTTCCTTCCGGCGCAGTCTGCTAGGGATGTTTTTCCAGCTCATCGCCTACGGCCGCCGCTGCGGCACCCTCGATGACCTGGCCGGCACCTTCACCCGCGTGCCCGTCGAGCACGTCATCTCCGTGGAAGAACCCAACGAGGACTTCATCGGCAAGGCCATCCCCGAGTCCGTCATCCGGCAACTGGACGCCCACCTCGACACCCTGGGCACCGGAAACACCTACGGCTGCCGCGACATCGCCCCAGACGCCCGGCAGCTGCTGTACCGCACGATGTACATCGTCCTGCGCGACACCGGGCGCCGCCCGCTCGAGATCGTCTCCCTGGCCCGTGACTGCCTGGAAATCCACAACGGCCAGCCCACCCTGATCTGGGACAACCACAAGCGGAAACGCCACCGCCGACGTCTGCCGATCACAACCTCCACCGCCGACGCCATCCGAACCTGGCAAGACTGCCGCGACCAGCTGCACCTTCCCGCCAAGGGAGACCGATACCTCTTTCCGTCCCTCACCGCGCTGAGCGACGCCCCCCACATCTCCAGCACCTACCTCAGCGACGCCCTCAGGCTCTGGGCAGACGCCCTGCCCCCGCTCCACGCCGAGGGCACCGACTCAAGAGGACAACGCCTGCTCTTCGACCGGTCCCTGATCTACCCCTATGCCTTCCGCCACTCCTACGCCCAGCGCCACGCAGACGCCGGCACCCCCGTCGACGTGCTGCGCGAGCTGATGGACCACAAATCCATCGCCATGACCCAGCGCTACTACACCGTCTCCCTCAAACGGAAGAGCGAAGCTGTGGCCAAACTCAGCGCACACGTCCTCGACCAGCACGGCCACCTCAGCCCCAGCTCGAGCACGGCCTACGAGATGCGCTCCGTCGCCGTTCCCTACGGCGGCTGCACCGAGCCGTCGAACGTCAAAGCCGGCGGCCAAGCGTGCCCCATCCGCTTCCAGTGCGCCGGCTGCGGCTTCTACCGCCCCGACCCCTCCTACCTGCCCGCCATCGAGCACCACATCAACGAACTACGAGCAGACCGCGAAACCGCACTCGCCATGGGCGCAGCCGAGTTCGTCACCACCGCCCTCACCGCACAGATCACCGCCTACCAGCGCGTCATCGACCGCATGAACACACACCTGGCGTCCCTCCCCGCCTCCGAACGCGCCCAGATCGAAGAAGCCAGCACCGTGCTGCGCAAAGCACGGGCAGGCGACAATCACACCCTCCTGCCCCTCACCACTGCCCGACCGAAAGACCCGTGATGAACCCCCACGGCAACCCCGCCCCCCTCGCCGAAGCCAGACGCCGTCACAGCCTCGACAAACGAGCCCGTGTCCTCACCGTTCTTGCCACACTCGAGAAACAGGGAAAGCCGCTCACCTTCGCCGCAGTCGCCCGCGCCGCCCGAGTCTCCACCTGGCTCACCTATGCCCCCGGCGTACGCGAGCACATCGAAGCAGCCCAACTACGCCAAGCCCACAGCACCCCGCCCTCTGCCACGGCAAGCCCGCCC
>NZ_JBHWHX010000087.1:0-11821 GCF_042732315.1 Streptomyces sp. NPDC059787 | reverse complement strand
GCGGAGGCTCCGTTGCAGCACCACCCGGATCACCGCCGTCGTCCGTGCCGTCGTCGCCCTCGAACTTGCCACCTGATCAAGATGGAAAAGGCTCAGGGTCTGGAACCGGATGTCGTCGGGCTCCTACTTTCCTCCTCCGGTGCGTGCTTTGGCCATTCCCAAGCCGCATGGCGGCGGCGAAAGAATCCTCGGGATTCCAGCTGTCGCCGATCGTGTGGCTCAGACCGTCGTGGCTCGGCATTTGGTGCGGCGGGTGGATCCTATCTTCCATCCGGACAGCTTCGGATACCGGCCTGGACGGTCCGCCTTGGACGCCGTGGAGAAGTGCCGGGAGCGCAGCTGGAAACGGGACTGGGTAGTTGAATTCGACATCTCCCAGTTCTTCGACAGCGTGCCCTGGGACCTCCTAGTCAAGGCGGTGGAAGCGCACACCGACGCCGTTTGGGTGAAGTTGTATGTGCGACGGTGGCTTGCTGCCCCGCTCAAGATGCCCGACGGCACCTTGCTGGAACGGGGGTGCGGGACGCCGCAAGGCGCTCCGGTTTCTCCCGTTTTGGCGAACCTGTTCCTGCACTACGCGTTCGACGTCTGGATGGCTCGGGAGTTCCCTGCTGTCTCGTTCGAACGCTATGCGGACGATGCGGTCGTGCACTGCGTCACCGAGCGCCAGGCCCGTCAGGTGCTGGCCGCGCTCTCGGACAGGATGGCCGAGGTCGGGCTGCGTCTGCACCCGGCCAAGACCCGGATCGTGTACTGCCGGGACGGGTTGCGGCGTGGCTCGTACGAGCACACGGCGTTCACGTTTCTGGGGTTCACGTTCCAGCAGCGCCAAATGCGGGACAAGAACGGCCGCATCAGATGGTCGTTCCGCCCCGCGGTCAGCAGGGACGCCCTCAAACGACTCGGCGAGGAGATCCGCTCCTGGCGGCTCCATCGGCGGGTCAACCTCACCGTGGAAGAACTCGCGCAGCGGATCAATCCGATCGTCGCGGGCTGGATGCAGTACTACGGCCGGTTCTACCGATCGGCCCTGTATCCACTCTTGATGCGTATCAACGCCTACCTGGTGCGCTGGCTCCGCAACAAGTACAGACGGTTTCGCGCGATGAGGAAGGCCATCGCGGCCTTCCAGAGGGCAGCCAAGCGCCGCCCGGGGATGTTCGCGCAGTGGAGGTGGGTCAGTTCCCCCTCCCTGGCCTGGTGATCAGGACGACAAGAGCCGTATGACGAGAGATCGTCACGTACGGATCTGTGGGAGCCGGAGGGTGCGAATCCCTCCGGCTACCCGACCTTCGAGGTGCCCGGTGGGAAGTGACAGACAGTCACGGTGAGACCCGTCTGGGTGGCGAAGGCGGCGAGTTCGGCCTTCCATAACCGGTAGCGGTAACTGTTGGACCCTCCGCAGTCCGCAGTGATCAACAAGCGGTTGGCATCCGGGTAGTCCGCCCGTCCGCGCGCCTGCCACCAGCGGCGAATTGACTCGACGGCGAACACGGAGGTGTCGTGGTCGGTACCGACGTTCACCCAGCCGCTGTCGTTGGCCAGGTCGTAGATGCCGAAGGGGATCGCCACGTCGACGTCGGGGCCGATGAAGTAGAAGCTGTGGTCCTCCACCTGTACTGGATCACCTGCCGGTCGCCACTGCCGGCCGGGATTGGGTAACTGCCCCAGCTGTTCCTTCTTCTTGGCATCGATGCTGATCACCGGCTGTCCGGCGGACTGATGTTCCTTGACCTGCTCGTTGAGATAGCGGAACTGCGCATCGCGGTCGGGGTGCTGTTTCCCCTCCAGGGTCTTGGCGCTGGCCTGCAGGCTGAAGCCCTGCTCCTTCAGTAACCGGCCGACGGTCGGAGCGGAGACCGGATGCCCCTGCCGAGTCAGTTCTTCCGCGAGGTTGCGCAGCGACTTGGTCGTCCAGCGCAGCGGAGACATCGGATCGCCCCGTTCATCCGGCTCCACCAGCGCCAACAGCGCGGGGACGAGCTCGCGGTCCACGTCCTCGACGCGCATTCTCCCGCCGCCCGCCTGCCGGACACGGCCTTCTGGCAGCGATCCGGTGCCGCCTTCGAGTTCGAAAACACCTCTGCGAACCGTAGTCTCGCTGACCCCGGCAGCTCTCGCCACGAGCCTCACACCACCATGGCCCAGCAGCCGGGCCTCGGTGGCCAGGGCGAGACGGCGCTGCCGTTCGTTCAGGTGCGGGAGCAGGACCTCGAACCGCCGGGTCAGCAGGACACGGGCCTCGTCGGATATTCGCATACCAGACCAACGAACGCGTCCTCGCGAAGCAACGTGTTATTTCCTTACGGCTTCAATGAACACGACACCTTTGCCAGGCGGCGCCGAGCATGACCTTGCGGATTGCTTTGACCAGGCCGTTGTGGCTGTCGGAGATGACCAGGCGGACGCCGCTCAGTCCGCGTTCGCGCAGGTGGCGCAGGAACTGGGTCCAGAAGGCTTCGGTCTCGCTGTCGCCGACCATGACGCCGACGACCTCGCGGCCGCCGTCCACGGTGCCGTCCGGGGCCTCGTCGTCCCACCAGTCCAGGGGCTGACCCTGGCGCTGTCGGCCAACGCGAACAGGTGCAGGTGATCCAGGTCCCAGCGGCCGAAGGCGAGATCGATGGCGCCGTGGCGGACTGGGCGAAGGAGTGCAAGCGCGCGGCGGCGAAGACGCGGCTGGGGCGCGGCCACAGGTCCGCACCGTGCCCGGAGACCAACCCCACCCGGACGGACAGCCAGGTACGTGCCACGATCACAACCCCATTCAGGCGCCAGGTCCGCGAGCCAGTACCGAGGCTACTGAGTGTGACGGCCACATGGGGTATCGAGCCGGCTGTACCTGGGGATTTTCTACTGGCCGCCGACACGCCTGCGACAGAAGTGTCCGGGACAGCGCCGGGCCGTCGTGGCCTTCTGCAACACGCTTCAGGCAGACATCAAGTCCTGTACGAGCTGTGTCATCCGCGGAGAGGGAGCGACATTGAGTTCCCGTAGCAAGAGTCTCCGATACTGCTGGTAGCGCATGAGCGCGCTGGCAACATTCCCCTCTGCCAGGTGTATCTCGACGAGGAGCCGGTGTGCGGTCTCCCGGATGGGGTCGATGGCTACCGCGGTCAGTGCAGTCTCGAGCGCGGGAAGGTATTCACCTGCCTCCTTAAGGCGCTGGCCCAGGCTCTCAAGGGTGTGCAGGCGCACCTGGTCCCAACGGTCCCGCGCCAGTGCCAGCCATTCCTCGGACCAGTCGGGCAGAAGCTCCCGGCTCAGACTGTCGATCAGCTCCGCAGTTGCAGCAGGCAACCGAGTGGATGAGCCGTTGATCTGCCGCGCAGTCTCCCACGCGTCGTGGACGTCGACACCGAGCCAGGGTGCGAGTCCCAGGCGCTGGTCGGCGCTGTCCACCGCGGCCACAGAACCGAGCTGCCGGCTGTAGTAGAGGGCAGTCCTCAGGTTCGCTCTGGCCCGGGACGGCGTGCAGTCGGCCCACAGTTGCCCAGCAACCGTGGTCCGCGGCACGCCGTCCCTGTGCAGTGCCAGAAACGCCAGCAGGCGCTTCGCCCCCAATGGGAGGGCCGCGCTGCGCCCTGCACATTTGAATTCGAAAGCGCCCAGGAGCTTCAGGTATGCACCATTTCGAGACACATCAACACTGTGCAGCCCGACGATGCTTTGTGCACCTCGGCCGCGTCTAGGACACATGTCCCGCAGCGACCTTATCGGGTATGCGCAAACGTTCCCCACACGTCTTAGCTGCCGAACAGCACGCTGAACCGTCGATGTATGGCCAGTCACGGCCCGGTCGAGAAAAAAACGCCGATACGGACGCAAGACGGTAATGAGACGCATCGTTCAACCCTGCTTAGCACACCGCCAGATCGGACGCGTCGCAGCATGGAGTAGTCGAGCCTGCGTCGGTCTTCGACCGAAAGGGAGGAGCGGATGGACGCCAGGTCGGTCCTGCGGGATATTCCGGCGTCACAGGGCGAGCTTCTTGGTCGCCCGGACGTGACCATAGCCGTTCTCGACGGCCCCGTAGACCTGTCGCATCCCTGCTTCGTGGGAGCCCGCCTGCGAAGGCTCGACACCCTCGTGCAGGAGCCAGCGGGTGGGGGCCCGATGTCCATGCACGGCACCCACGTGGCCAGCTTGCTGTTCGGCCAGCCCGGCAGCCCTGTCACCGGGATCGCCCCTCAGTGTCCCGGTCTTATCCTCCCGGTATTCCAGGACGCCGAGGAAGGCCGGGTGCCCCAGCTCGATCTCGCGCGGGCGATCGAGCGCGCAGTGCAAGAGGGTGCGCACGTCATCAATATCAGCGGCGGGGAGCGGGCCACAGACGGGCAGGCTGAGGCGATGCTCTCCCGGGCTCTCCGGCTGTGTGAGGACAGAGGGGTGCTGGTCGTCGCGGCCACCGGCAACGACGGGTGTGACTGTGTACAGGTGCCCGCCGCCGTCCCGTCGGTGCTGGCCGTCGGCGCAGCGGGTACTGACGGTGAGCCGCTGGAGATCAATAACTGGGGCGCCTCGTACCGGGCGAACGCAGTCCTGGCCCCGGGCCGGGACATCGTAGGTGCCGCTCCCGGGGGCGGGCTCATCGCCCTGACGGGCAGCAGCTTTGCCGCACCCTTGGTGTCGGGAGTTGCCGCGCTACTGGTAGCAGCTCAACTTCGTAACGGTCAGGAAGCCGATCCAAACGCGGCCGGTAAGGCCATAGTCGCTGCAGCAGCGGTTCGGCCCTGCTCCCCCAGCGGCGCGCCGCACTGCCGTCGGCAACTGGCGGGCCGTCTGGACGCCGCACAGGCGTTTGGCCTCATTACCGGCCGAGAAAACCGTACAGCGGACGACACCCGATCGCCTGCCGTCTGGCCAGGCCCATCACACGCACAGCCAGCGGACAACCTGTCCCCGGCGCAGGGGGTCAGCGCCGCTGGCACACCCCCGCCGAGCGGGACCCCCCAGATGCCGTCCAAGGAGGACCCAAGGCTTATGGAGACCCCCGACCCTACTGTGGAACGCCAGGCCATCGACGCGATGCAAGAGAGCCCCGGGCACGAGGATGTGGCGCCGAGCACGTCTCGGCCTGAGCCGTCAGATTCGGCATCCGCGGACACCGTCGCTCCAGAGCCGACGGTCGGCGCTGCCGTTGCACGCCCGCCGAGCGGGACACCGGACTTGCAGCAGAAGGAGGACGCCGGGCCCATGGACAGTACCCGCGCACACGCACCGCGCGATGCCGCCGCCCCGCAGGCCAAGCCTGCGCCGACCCCCTCTCCGCCTGATCGGTCTTCTCTTGTGGGCCCCGAGGGCCACGGCCTCCGACCGGCGTGTGCGGGGAGTGGCGATGCAGAGTGCAGGTGTAACGGAAACGGCTCACGGCCCCTGATATACGCGATCGGATCGATCGGGGTCGACTTCCAGACAGAGGCCCGCCGAGACAGTTTCCGCCAGCAGATGCCCTTCGTCGCAGGGAAGGCAGTGGACGGCCGGGAGACAGAGGTCCAGCCAAATCCTTACGACCCCACCCAACTACATGCCTACCTGGCGAAGAACCCGGGGGTCTCCGACAAGCTGACCTGGACACTCAACATCGAGAGCACACCGATCTACGCGCTGGAGGCGGAGACACCGGTCGGAATGGACTGGACCGAGCCGATCCTCGACCCAGCCTGGAGCACGGAGCGAGTGCGGCAATTCGCCAAGCAGAACGTCGATCAGGCCGAGGAGCTAGCCCGGCTGATCTCCACTCTGGCATACCCGCCCGTGTCCCCCGTCTACCGGATCCTCCGCGACGCGCTCCTCGGCCAGGCACTCCCACCGGACGATATGGGGTTCGTCTCCCGAGTATCGGTGCCCGGAGTGTTGACCAACCGAACCACCCGGCTTTACTCCGGTCAGGTTCTCCCAGTCGTCGAGGTCAAGAGCCGGGGTCTGTACACCTGGACCGAGAGCGCACTGGTCGACATGGTCACGGCCCAGGTGATAGAGGACTTCACCAATCGTGACCTCTCGGTGCCCGCGGATCGGCAGATTGCGAAAAACCTGCGCGCGTTCCTCGACAAGGCCTACTACCAGTTCCGCAACCTCGGACAGACCTCAGCTGACCGCGCCCTCAACTACGCAGGAACCAACGCTTTCCTCGTAGGCCAGCAGTTCGCTGAGGGACTCCTGTCGGCGAAGTACGTCCCGGGACAAGACGACCGGTTCTACGCACTGGACAGCATCAGCGTCTCGAAGAGTCCGCACTGCCGCGTTGGGTCAGACTGCCAGGACGTCGTCGTCACCTTCTTTGATCCCGAAAACGAACGCCGCGCGAAGGTCTCTTACCTCTTCACGATCGACGTGAGCGACGAACTTCCCGTCAGCCTCGCCCCAGTCCACCAGTTCCTCGGCCAGTGATCGCACCAGGAGGGATTGAAAGATGAGCCAGCCAGCCCCCGGGCCGCGACGCACATGCCCAAGGCAGTCCCCCCCGGTCTACCGCGATGTCTGGGCACCACCGACCCAGCCCACGGCCGGCATCGAAGCAGCGGCATCACGCTGCGCCCGGCTACCGGGAATGGCCCGCCAGATGTGTTACGCGCTGCGCTACGGCGTCCACCTCTGACCGACCGGCAGTGGGCGTCTACCACAGGCAGATGCACGCCACCAGCGCAACGCAAGAATTACAAGAGCTCACTGCAGACAAGGAGCAGATCAGTGATCAGTAACACGGAGCCAGGCCAGGCACTCACCAAGGGGGCGCGGCTCCACATGCCTCAGCAGGCACCCCCGATCGACCGCATCGACACCACCTCCGGCGCTCTGAGCACCCCGGCAGGCATCAAAGCCAACGGGAGGCTCGGCGACGGGATCTCAAGCATCGGCAAGGGGATCGACTCGATCGGTAAGGGGATCGGCAAGATCATCCCCATTTAGCAAGGAGCGGCGTACCCGCTCAACAAGGCAAGGACAACAACAATGATCGACCACGACCGAGACGCGCTCCGTGCGCGACCCGCACCGCAGATGCCCCAGCAGGCACCCCCGATCCACCGTACCGGCACACCGACGGGAGCACTCACCGCTACCGGCGCGGAAGCCAGCCTCGCGGGCGTCCCCCTCGAAGACTGGTTTAAGGACCTTCGCCCCTTCCTGCCACCACCGGGATGGGGCGGGTGAGAATGACCGTACCTGCGCCGGCGAGTGAAGCACCTGCTGCCTCGTCGGCGCACATCCGGCGGACCCCTAGCGTGGTCAGGTCCTCCCCAACGACCTCGCCACCTTCATATCCGCGTTGGGAGGGCACAGGATGCGACTTAACCTGCCCGTCCAAGGAGCTATCGAACGCCGTTGGGATCTGTACAAGCCCTATCTGGTCGTTAAGGGAACTATCCCGGACGAAGAAGGCAAGGTCATCGACATATACGCTGAGCCAGGCGGGAATTACGGAACCGATGTCGGCGACCCGGGTCCACGGCTTTGCGCTGATGACCGCGGCTGGGACTGCCTGCCGAGGCTTGGCTGCGTATGGAGAGGGCTCCTGTGACCCGCGGGCCGCGCCGGACCGGCGGCAGCAGCGCCTGACTGTCGTGAACGTTGACACCGGACACGCCAAGCGCGAGAGGCAGCCCTGCCCGTCGGACAGGACGTGCAGTTCGCTGCCCGCCTTGCCAGTGTGGAGACTCTTGCAATGCACGTCCTTTTTCCGTCTGTGGTCTTTTCCCTCTCGGTGGCAGGGAAGAGCGACCTGGCGCTGTGGCCTGCATGCGGCAAAATTCGTCGGTTTTGTGCGCATGGTTCCGGCCGTAGCGTGAGCGAAAGGCCACTTCCTGGCCTTCCTCGGACTCGCGGCGGCCATGACCTGCTAAAAGCATCTAGCAAGGCTCATCACATGAGACACCCTTTTTTAGTCTGGCGGTAACTGGGTGAAGCTGACATCAGGCAATGAGCGAGGCCACCGGAGAGTTCTCGGTTCGAGGGTGCCAGCCGCGCTGCTTCTAGAGACTTTTCCCCTGTACGTTCACGCTTAGGTGGGCCGACCCTCAGGTGGTTCAACTTGCCGCTGAGAGAAGAGCGGCGGAGAATCGAAGGTGTGCATCGGGCGCCAGTTGTCGAGATGTGCACCGCTAAAGTTTTGCTGCCTTTTCGTGACTCAATAAACATTGAATCCCGCACTGGAGGCAAGGATGGCACTCGAACTCGGCGATCACGTGTGGTACTGGAACCATAAGATCTCCTTCGCCCTGAAGATTCCGCGAGCGGATTGGTTCCCAGACTCGAATCCGAGCGACCCGAACGACTACCGAGGGCACGGCAAGGAGATCTACAACTTCGTCGTCCATGCGGATGAGATCGCCCGCGGACGACCGCACATGCGCAACTACGAGGGCAGCTTCGCCTGGCTGAACAACAATCCCGGTAACATCACCGGGCGACCCGGCGGCCCCGATTTCGGCCAGTATCCAGGAAAGTTCAACTGGCACAACTTCCTGATCTTCCCGACGTGGGCCGACGGCTGGTACGCGATTGCCAAGCTCCTGCGGAGCAACCTCTACGTGAATCTTTCTATTCTCGAGGCGTTCAAGAAGTACGCGCCCGAGTCTGACGGAAACAATCCGGTTGCCTATGCGAACTCCGTTGCGGCAGCCCTGGGGATCTCGGTGTCGACCAGGGTCGGCGACCTCGATGACTTCCAGATGGCCACCATGCAGAACAAGATCCAGGAGGTCGAGGGCGCCATCCCCGGCGATAGCCTGATGTGGAACTCCGACGAGATCCCTGTCGAGATCTCGGACCTGCTGCCGGGAGGCGGGTGGAACGTCGGTCGCCCACGCGCCCTCGTGCGGGCTGGCGGCGCCTTCACGATCGATGTCTCGTCCCCGGTCGACCCCTCGGGATTCACCCAGGGCCACGGCGGCCCCGGCCAGGGCGGCCATGTCGGCTCGAACTGGTACATCCGCTATGGGATGGACATCGGCGGCACCGGGGGCACGCCGGTGTACGCCTCGTTCGACGGCCACGTCACCAAGTTCAAGCCGCACGATCCGGCGCAAGACACGCCGAAGGTGTACGGAGCCGAGATCTTCATGCGCTCCGGGAACGACATGATGGGCGCCTTCTACACCCACCTGACCGACGTGCCAGGCTCGGTCTTCGTCGGGGCACGGGTCTCACGCGGCGACTTCCTGGGTACGGTGCACCAGCGCATCGGGGTGCCCCCCCACCTGCACATGGCCCTGGTCGAGATCATCGGCGGGGCGCCCGGTGGACAGTACCAGGGGGTCGACCTCTATCAGTTCTTCCTGGACCTGGAGGGATCGGACCCGGAAGCGGTCGTTTCGGTCCAGTTTTGGCAGGACGGCTCGCCGCCAGAGCCAGTCTGGCGCTTGGCGCGGCTCGGCACGCTGGATCGCTCGCAAGTCCCGGAGCCCTCGAGCGCCTACGCCACCGTCGCCTTGCACAGCTAGAGCGTGTCTCTTTGACGGGCTGATCAGTTGATCGGATGTGGCTGTCCGCTTACCCCGTGTCCTACATGGTCAGTTGGTCGTTGGACTGGTCATGGGGAGCGGGCGGTGGGGATGGATTGTGCCGGATGGCCTGTGGGAGATCGCCAGGCCTCTGTTGCCGCCGGCGCGGGTGCGGCCGCAGGGCGGCGGGGTTGCGAACATCGATGACGAGGCGGTGTTCGCCGCGATCATCTATGTGCTGGTCAGTGGCTGTGCCTGGCGGGCGTTGCCGCCGTGCTTTGGGGCGTCGAAGTCGACCGTGCACCGCCGGTTTCTCATCTGGTCCCGGGCCGGTGTGTGGGGACGACTGCACCAGAAGGTACTCGAGCTCCTGGACGGCCAGAACCTCGTCGACCTGTCGCGCGCTGTCCTCGACTCCGCTCACGTCCGCGCTAAAAAAGGGGCGAACTTGCAGGTCCGAGCCCCGTGGATCGAGGTAAGCCCGGTTCCAAGATGCATGTCCTGTCGGACGCGAACGGACTGCCCCTACGCGTCGGGCTCTCCGCGGCCAACACCCACGACAGTCTCGGACTGAAGCCCATGGTGGCCCATTTCCACATAGGACACGAATTCCACAGCGATCATTTCAGGCCCCAGCGGCTGCACGCCGACAAGGCCTACGACCTGCCTGACCTGCGGCAATGGCTGCGCAACCAGCACATCGGCGTCCGCATCGCCCGCAAAGGCATCGAGTCCAGCGAACGACTGGGTCGCCGGCGACACTCTCGGCCTGTTACTGCTGGTCATGGTGACCGCCGCCAGCGTCTCGGACAACGAGGCCGGCATACAGCTCCTCACCCGCATCGCCGCCGACCATCCCACCATCAGCAAGGCATGGGTCGACACCGGCTACAAGAAGAAGGCGATCGAACACGGTGCCGCCCTAGGCATCGACGTCGACGTCGTCCCGCGAAACGAGCAGGTCAAAGGCTTCTCCGTCATCCTGCGGCGGTGGGTCGTGGAGCGGAGTTTTGGGTGGATCATGATGCATCGCCGCCTCGCCCGCGACTATGAGACCAAACCGGCGCATTCCGAGAGCATGATCCGCCTCGCGATGATCTCCAATCTCGCGAAACGAGTGACAGGCGAAACGCCCATAACATGGCACAACCCATGAACTATCCGGTCTTCAACCGGAACGTCCTCTTAAAGAGCGTTTTGTCCCGGCAGGGTTGTTTGGTGTTAATTCGAGAGCCGATCCGGCATGGGGCCTTTGGGGCGGATGCGTCTGATGCGAGACAAGGGATTCGTATCGTCATTTGACGATCCGTTTCGTTCTGTTCGCTCCTGTTTGATCCCAACGCGCCCCCGGTTGACCTCGTTTGCGCCCTGGGGAGGCGGCCTGCTCGACGGTACTACCGAAACATGACGCGACACCGCCCGTATCCCAGTGACCTCTCCGAGGCGCGCTGGGAACTGATCGGACCCACGCTCACCGCCTGGCGAGCTGAGCGCAGGAACAAGGGTCTCGACATCGGCCGACCGCCTGAACATGACCTGCGTCGCATCATGGACGCCATCCTCTACGTCGACCGCACCGGCATCCCCTGGCGCTACCTACCCCACGACTTCCCACCCCACCAGACCGTCTACGGTTACTTCGCCGCCTGGCAGAAGGAAGGTGTCTTCGACCAGCTCAACGGTCTCCTGCGGCGTCTGGTCCGTCAGGCCGAAGGCCGCAACGGCGAGCCGAGTGCCTGCGTGCTGGACGCACAGAGCGTGAAGACCTCCAGCAATGTGCCGGCGGCCGGCCAGGGCATCGACGCCGGCAAGAAAATCGCAGGCCGCAAACGCCATATCGGGGTGGACACCCTCGGCCTGCTCCTGGCCGTCTGGGTCACCGCGGCAAGCGTTTCCGACAACGCCGGCGGCATGCACCTGATGTCCCACATCACCGCCACCCACCCCCGCGTGACCAAAGCCTGGGCCGACACCGGCTACCGCACCAAAGCCATCGAACACGGCGCCCGCCTCGGCATCGACGTGGAAGTCGTCCAACGCGACCCCGGAACCAAAGGCTTCAAGGTGATCCCGCGACGCTGG
Organism: Streptomyces sp. NPDC059787; assembly: GCF_042732315.1. Classification (NCBI taxonomy): domain Bacteria; kingdom Bacillati; phylum Actinomycetota; class Actinomycetes; order Kitasatosporales; family Streptomycetaceae; genus Streptomyces; species Streptomyces sp. NPDC059787. Next base: position 296 of record NZ_JBHWHX010000087.1, on the reverse strand, counting down.
GTCGTCGAGCGGACCTTCGGCCGGCTCATGCACCACCGCCGACTCACCCGCGACTACGAAACCCACCCCCACCGCTCCGAAGCCATGATCCACGTCGCCATGATCGACCTCATAAGCCGACGCCTCACCCGAGAATCCACCCCGAACTGGCGCGACACCTGAACCTCGAACCAAACAACCCTGCCGGAACAAAACGCTCTTTTAGAGGGCGTTTATGCAGGTCAAGACCTATATGCGGCTCTCGCCCCTGACCCGCTTTGAGGGCCTTCATCCCATAGGCAGCGAATGACGCTCTC
>NZ_JBHWHX010000086.1:0-12181 GCF_042732315.1 Streptomyces sp. NPDC059787 | reverse complement strand
GAGCGGCGAGGGGCCGGCCGGCGGGGGGGCGCCCGGCCGGCCCCGGCGCCCCCCGGGCCCCCCCCCCCCGGGCCCCCCCCCTCACCCACCCCGGGCCCCCCCGCTGCAGTTTTCCGGGACATTTCCGGGTATCGACCCGATCGAGCGATGGCCGGAAGCCATCGCTCGGCGGTGCGAACGGCGCCGCTCGCCTCACCCGCGTCCCATCGCGCGCGTGAGCGCGATCTCGATGACCACCCGCGACGGGTTCGGCCGCGGCGTCCGCCCGTAGCGCTCCGCGTACCGCCGCTCCGCCTCGGCGACCCGCTCCCGCTCCGTACGGACCACCGCCCGCCCCTCCAGCGTCGCCCACCGCCGGCCGTCGACCTGGCACACCGCGACGGGGGCACCCCCGTCCCCCGCCGCCAGCACGTGCCGCACCTTCGCGCTGGACCCGTTCGCGACCACCCGGGCGAGGCGTGCCCCGGGGTCGTACGTCACCGCGACGGGTACCACGTGCGGGGTGCCGTCCGGACGGAGGGTGGTCAGTGTGCACAGGTGCTTCTCGCGCCAGAAGCTGAGATACGACGCGTCCGGATCGCCCGGATCTACCGAGTACGAGGTGGCCATGGACCGGAACTTAGTCCCCGCCGCACTCCCGTCCGCCACCTTGAGTGGAATAGACTCAAGTTTGTGTACGTTGACCGAGTCAGCCACGAAGGCCGCTGAAGGGTCACCGCAAGGAGGAGAACGGATACGTGGACGCCGAGCTGACCAACCGGAGCCGGGAAGCGCTCCAGGCCGCCGGAAACCGGGCCGTGACCGAGGGGCACCCCGACCTCACCCCCGCCCACCTGCTGCTTTCCCTGCTCGCCGGGCAGGAGAACGAGAACATCACGGACCTGCTCGCCGCGGTCGACGCGGACCAGGCCGCCGTACGCTCCGGGGCCGAGCGCGTCCTCGCCGGCCTGCCGAGCGTCACCGGCTCCACCGTCGCACCGCCCCAGCCCAACCGTGAACTGCTCGCCGTCATCGCGGACGCCCAGTCCCGCGCCCGTGACCTCGGCGACGAGTACCTCTCCACCGAACACCTCCTCATCGGCACCGCCGCCAAGGGCGGAGCCGCCGGCGAGGTCCTCACCCGGCAGGGCGCCACCGCGAAGAAGCTCCAGGACGCCTTCCAGAAGGCGCGCGGAGCACGCAGGGTGACCACCGCCGACCCCGAGGGCCAGTACAAGGCCCTGGAGAAGTTCGGCACCGACCTCACCGCCTCCGCCCGCGAGGGCAGGCTCGACCCCGTCATCGGACGCGACCAGGAGATCCGGCGCGTGGTGCAGGTCCTGTCCCGCCGCACCAAGAACAACCCGGTGCTGATCGGCGAGCCCGGCGTCGGCAAGACCGCCGTCGTCGAAGGCCTCGCCCAGCGCATCGTCAAGGGCGACGTCCCCGAGTCGCTGAAGAACAAGCGGCTCGTCGCCCTCGACCTCGGCGCCATGGTCGCCGGCGCCAAGTACCGCGGCGAGTTCGAGGAACGCCTGAAGACGGTCCTGGCCGAAATCAAGGAATCCGACGGCCAGGTCATCACCTTCATCGACGAACTCCACACCGTCGTCGGTGCCGGCGCGGGCGGCGACTCCGCGATGGACGCCGGCAACATGCTCAAGCCCATGCTCGCCCGCGGCGAACTCCGCATGGTCGGCGCCACCACCCTCGACGAGTACCGCGAACGCATCGAGAAGGACCCGGCCCTCGAACGCCGCTTCCAGCAGGTCCTGGTCGCCGAACCGACCGTCGAGGACTCCATCGCCATCCTCCGCGGGCTCAAGGGCCGCTACGAGGCCCACCACAAGGTCCAGATCGCCGACAGCGCCCTCGTCGCCGCCGCCACCCTCTCCGACCGCTACATCACCTCCCGCTTCCTCCCCGACAAGGCCATCGACCTCGTCGACGAGGCCGCCAGCCGCCTCCGCATGGAGATCGACTCCTCGCCCGTCGAGATCGACGAACTCCAGCGCGCCGTGGACCGGTTGAGGATGGAGGAGATGGCGATCGGCAAGGAGACCGACGCCGCCTCCCGGGAGCGCCTGGACAAGCTGCGCCGCGACCTCGCCGACAAGGAGGAGGAACTGCGCGGCCTCAACGCCCGCTGGGAGAAGGAGAAGCAGTCCCTCAACCGGGTCGGCGAACTGAAGGAGAAGCTCGACGAACTCCGCGGCCAGGCCGAACGCGCCCAGCGCGACGGCGACTTCGACACCGCCTCCAAACTCCTCTACGGCGAGATCCCCACGCTCGAACGCGACCTGGAGGCCGCCTCCGAGGCCGAGGAGGAGGCCGCGAAGGACACCATGGTCAAGGAGGAGGTCGGCGCCGACGACATCGCCGACGTCGTCGCCTCCTGGACCGGCATCCCCGCCGGCCGTCTGATGGAGGGCGAGACCCAGAAGCTGCTCCGCATGGAGGACGAACTCGGCAAGCGCCTCATCGGCCAGGCCGAGGCCGTACGCGCCGTCTCCGACGCCGTGCGCCGCAGCCGCGCCGGAATCGCCGACCCCGACCGCCCCACCGGCTCCTTCCTCTTCCTCGGCCCCACGGGCGTCGGCAAGACCGAGCTGGCGAAGGCCCTCGCCGACTTCCTCTTCGACGACGAGCGGGCCATGGTCCGCATCGACATGTCGGAGTACGGCGAGAAGCACTCCGTCGCCCGCCTCGTCGGCGCGCCCCCCGGCTACGTCGGCTACGAGGAGGGCGGCCAGCTCACCGAGGCCGTCCGCCGCCGCCCCTACAGCGTCGTCCTCCTCGACGAGGTCGAGAAGGCCCACCCCGAGGTCTTCGACATCCTGCTCCAGGTCCTCGACGACGGCCGCCTCACCGACGGCCAGGGCCGCACGGTGGACTTCCGCAACACCATCCTCGTCCTGACGTCCAACCTGGGCAGCCAGTACCTGGTCGACCCGGTGACCACCGAGACGGAGAAGAGGGAACAGGTCCTGGAGGTGGTCCGGACCTCCTTCAAGCCCGAGTTCCTCAACCGCCTCGACGACCTGGTCGTCTTCTCGGCCCTCACCAGGCCCGAACTGGCACGCATCGCGAAGCTCCAGCTGGAGTCCCTCTCCCGCCGCCTCGCCGAACGCCGCCTCACCCTGGACGTCACCCCCGAGGCGCTGGAGTGGCTCGCCGAGGAGGGCATGGACCCCGCCTACGGCGCCCGCCCCCTGCGCCGCCTCGTCCAGACCGCCATCGGCGACCGCCTCGCCAAGGAGATCCTGGCCGGCGAGGTCAAGGACGGCGACACGGTCCGCGTGGACCGCTTCGAGGACGGGCTGCTGGTGGGCCCGGCCACCGGCAAGTCACTCTGAGTGACGGTTTCGTTTTCGGGCCCGATGTCCCTCCGGGGCGTTGGGCCCGAGCCGTACCGGGTACCCCGGCATTGACCGGATCGAGTCAGCCCACGGCTGACAGGCCCGTCGGGGCTTGCCACCCCCCTCCCCGCATGGGGGAGGATGGCGGGATCCGTACGAAGGGAAATTCACGGTGACCATCGACCCGTCCTCGATTCCGAATTTCGGGGGCCAGCCCGAGCCGCAGCCGCAAGGACCGGCGGGCCCCGTCGTCCCGGATCAGGACCTCGTGAAGCAGCTCCTCGACCAGATGGAGCTCAAGTACGTCGTCGACGACGAGGGTGACCTCGCGGCGCCGTGGGAGCAGTTCCGCACCTACTTCATGTTCCGCGGTGAGGGCGACCAGCAGATCTTCTCCGTCCGGACGTTCTACGACCGGCCGCACCAGATCGACGAGAAGCCCCAGCTGCTCGAGTCCGTCGACGACTGGAACCGGCGCACGCTGTGGCCCAAGGTCTACACCCACACCCACGACGACGGCACGGTCCGTCTCATCGGTGAGGCCCAGATGCTGATCGGCATGGGCGTCAGCCTGGAGCACTTCGTCTCGTCGACGGTCAGCTGGGTGCGGGCCGCGATCGAGTTCGACAAGTGGCTCGTCGAGCAGCTCGGCCTGGAGCAGGAGATCAACGAGACGGACGACAAGCCCGAGGACGACGAGTAGTCCGTCCTCAGGCATGGCGTGACGAGAGCCTGGTCCGGACAGCCACTGTCCGGACCAGGCTCTTTTCTGCCTCACCTCCCTGCGGGGCGGGCCCTCAGCTTGTGTGCGAGCAGGCCGATCAGCGCGGCGTTGACCAGCCCCGACAGGACCACGCCGACGGAGAAGAGCAGCGGGCTCAGCCAGGTGAGCGAGGAGTACTCCGCGGGTGCCGTCACCAGCAGGGCGAGGAAGCTGAGCGGTGCCGCGGCCATGATGGGCCATATCCCCGCGAACCCCGGGTCCGACGACACGAACACGGCGTACAGGAAGGTCCCCAGCGCCGCCGCGACCACGGCGAGATAGCCACGCGCGAACCAGTTGTCCACGGCGGGCGCGAGCAGCGTCCGTGGGGCCTGTGGGGCCCGTGGGCGAGGACGTACGGAGGGTGCCCGGTCCGACTTCCTGGCGAGGGCGCCGAGCGCGGCGGCGTTCACGAGGGCACACAGGAGGGTCCACGCGAACCAGAGGCCGGTGGCCAGCACCTCGACCGGCCCGCCTCCCCCGGTACCGGGCCCGAAGGGGACGATCACGGCCAGGAAGGAGAGGGGCGCCGTGAGCACCATGGGGCTCATGGCGTAAGGGCTCTCCGGGAAGAGGAACATGACCAGGACGCCGAGGGCGAACAAGGCCAGATAGCCCCGGGCGAGCCAACTGTCCGTGGCGAGCACGGAAAGCCGCCGCAGACGGGAACGAGGAGAAGTCGGCATCGAAGGCCCTTCAAGCCGGTACGGATCGGTGATCACCACAGTGGCCCGGAAGGCCCGTCCAGGCATGAGTACGGCTACTCACCGGCAGGGCGGCAGCACCTAGTACGCCGAAAACGCCTGCGCGCCTGCGCGCCTTCGACGCACCGGCTGCCGGGCGCGTGTCCTTGAAGCCCTTGATCGGAGCGAATCTCCCGGCAGAACGGCGTACAAACGGCGTGTCGTCGGGAGATCCGCTCCAATCCGCATTCCGTGACGGTTCCCCGGCGAGCACGGTCGGGGTGTCCCGATCGGCGGAAACGGTGTCATGCGGGCGCGGCTGGAGCGGCTGGTGAAGGCTGCGACGGAGCACCGCATCAAGGTGCAGGTGCTGCCGTTCGAACAGGGCGGGCATGACGCGATGGGCGGGTCCCTGACGGTTCTGACGCTGCCGGACGGCTCAGAGATCGCCGACGGGACGTGGGCAAGGCGCTGCAGGACCTCGCCCAGAAATTTGCGGCACTCGTTGACAGCTCCATCCCTCGTACCCGAGAGGCGCGCGACGAATTCCGGCGTCGCGAACGGCAGTGGGAGCGGCAGCTTCGCCTCACGGACGAAGCCTTCACCGACCTTTTCAAGTGTCTTGACGGGGGCCGTAAGCGCTGACGTCAACCGAGCCGGGCGGCTGCCGCTTCCAGAACCTCCGGCTTCTTGCAGAAGGCGAAGCGGACCCGGGTACGCTCCGCAGCGGGCGGGGAGCGTGCGGCAGAAGGTGAGGGCGTCCTTTTCGCCAAGGGGGCGATGTCGGTGATGATGAAGTACGTGCACGCCGGGGGTGAAGACCTCGAAGTCGGCCTCCGGCAGGCCCGTGGAGAGGATGGCCCGGCCCGCTTACGGGGCATGTCCTGCCGGAAGGCGGAGAAGTACGTGTCGGGCAGCGCCAGCGCCTCGGCGACCGCGTACGGGAACGGGCCGGACGCGGCGTACGTCAGGAACTGCTTCGCCGAGCGCACCGCCGTGACCCGTCCACTCCTCGTTCACCTACTCATGCCGATCCAGGCACACAGGGCCACCAGAATCAGTTGTCGCCGGTCGGGACGTCGTGACGGCCGCAGAACCTGTCCGAACTGCTCCTACAGCCGTACCGCCGGGCTCGGTGATACCGCGCTGTCAGCCGTATTCTGACCACACACGGGAAGGAGCCGTCCATGAGCGTCGACGCGATCGTGCACACCGAGTTCCCCAAGGGATACACGGTCCTGTTCGGGGCCGACGGAAAGGTGATCCTGACCCCGCAGAGCGAAGAGCACTCCAGCACCATCAGGTCGATGCAGATCGACTCCGCTCTCGCCCTCGGCCGTCACGCGAAGGTCACCTCCGATGTCTACATCGACTTCCCCGCCGACGAGAACTCCGCCCCCGACCTCGCGATCCTGTGCGAGGACGCACGCAAGGAAGGCAAGCGCTACAGCTTCGAGGACGTCCTGCTGATCTCCGAGGTCGTCTCGACCTCCTCCGCGCGCAAGGACTATGACGACTGCACCGCGAAGTACGGCCGCTACGGCATCCCGATCTACCTGGTCGTGGACCCGTATGCGCAGGAAGTCGTCCTCCACACCCAGCCGACCGCCACGGGGTACAGCGCGGCACACACGCACAAGTACGGCACGGGCAAGCTCCCCATCCCCCTGGCCGACGGCCGCACCTTCACCCTCGACCTCGACGAGCTCCCGCGCCCGGAGCTCGAGGCAGACGCCCGCTGACGAAGGACTTCCGGTGCGGCGCCGCCGCGGTGTGGGTGCGTGGCGGCTCGGGGTAGCCGTGTACGTGTGGCTGGTACGTCGGTCGGCTGTCATGCGGTCGGCGACTTGAGCCGGGCGGCCGCCTCCTCCAGCACCTCTGTCCGCTTGCAGAAGGCGAACCGCACGAAGGGCACGCCCTGCTCGCGGTGGTCGTAGAAGACGGCGTTCGGGATCGCCACCACCCCGCAGCGTTCGGGCAGGGCGCGGCAGAAGGCGAAACCGTCGCTCTCACCGAGGGGCCGGATGTCGGTGGTGATGAAGTACGTGCCAGCCGGGCGGAAGACCTTGAAGCCCGCCCGCTTCAGGCCACCCGCGAGCAGGTCCCGCTTGGCCAGCATGTCCGCGCGGAAGTCCGCGAAGTATGAGTCGGGCAGTTGCAGGGCCTCCGCCACGGCGTACTGGAAGGGCCCGGAGGCGACGTACGTCAGGAACTGCTTGGCCGAGCGGACCGCCGTGACCAGTTCCGGGGACGCCGTGATCCAGCCGACCTTCCAGCCGGTGAAGGAGAAGGTCTTGCCCGCGCTGGAGATGGTCACCGTGCGGTCGCGCATGCCCGGGAAGGCGGCCAGGGGGATGTGTTCGGCGTCGTCGAAGACCAGGTGTTCGTAGACCTCGTCCGTGACGACGAGCAGGTCGCGTTCGACGGCCAGCTCGGCGATCGCCGTCAGTTCCTCGCGGGTGAGGACCGTGCCGGTCGGGTTGTGCGGGGTGTTGATCAGCAGCAGGCGGGTGCGGTCGGTGACGGCGTCGCGCAGTTCGTCGAGGTCGAGGCGGAAGCGGCCCTCGTGGGGGCGGAGGGTGACGGGGACGCGCCGGCCGCCGGCCATGGCGATGCAGGCCGCGTAGGAGTCGTAGTACGGCTCCAGGGCGATCACCTCGTCGCCGGGTTCCAGCAGCGCGAGCAGGGCGGCCGCGATGGCCTCCGTGGCGCCGGCGGTGACCAGGACCTCGGTGTCGGGGTCGTACGGGAGGCCGTAGCGGCGTTGCTGGTGCGCGGCGACGGCGGTGCGCAGTTCGGGGATGCCGGGGCCCGGCGGGTACTGGTTGCCGCGGCCGTCCCGCAGGGCCCGTACGGCGGCCTCCCTGACCTCCTCGGGGCCGTCGGTGTCGGGGAAGCCCTGGCCCAGGTTGATGGAGCCGGTCCGCAGGGCCAGGGCGGACATCTCGGCGAAGATCGTCGTCCCGAACTCGGCGAGCCGGCGGTTCAGGAGAGGGCGCGCGCTGGAGGTCATGGCGGCCATCCTGCGCCGAAGCTCTGGAGTTCCTCAACTCTGCTTTGGGCCGCGCGGGGGGAGGGCATCTCCCGGTCACACGCGTGAGCGAGGCGCCCACGGGGGGCCGCTTCGGGGGATCACGGGGGACTCGGAAGGAGGGGGCGTCATGGTCTTCGGCATCGTTCTGGCCGCGATCGTCCTGGTGTTCGTGGGGTCGAGCGTGGTGGGGAGGCGCAGGGCGGCCGGCAGGGCGGTGTTCCGTCCGGTGCGCCGCCCCGTCGGTTCGTCCGGTGGCCGTCGCGGCAGGAGCCGCAACAGCTGGTGGGCGGGCGACAGTGGCGGTGGCGGAGGCAACGGCGGGTCCTGCTCGTCGGGCTCCGTCGGGGGATCGTCCTGCGGTGGTGGCTCGTCCTGCGGAGGCGGGTCGTCCTGCGGGGGCGGCGGCGGATGCGGTGGAGGAGGCGGCTGACACGGGGCAGCCCGCCTCCGCATCGGGGGATGACGTATCCGCGACAGCGGGGTCCGCACCTGGGGCGGGCCCCGCTGTGCCGTTCCGGGGCGCGGTCCACCGGCGTACGCCGTCACCTCAAGGCGCACGCCGAGGTTGAACAGTTGAGCTGGGGAGCCCCCCAAGGGATGGAAAGGCCGCGAAGTTGGGTAAAAACGGTGTGGTGGCACCACAATTCATGATTGCCTATAAATCACCGACGCAGCCCTCGGACTCCCCGCGGACCCTTCTTCCGGCCGGGCGACCGGGCTGACGGGCCGAGTCCCCCGGCGCGACCGGGGTGCGCGACACCCCTATCTCCCCCTCCTTGTGTGCCAGCGGAGCCGATCCATGCTCACGACCCTGAACACCTCCTATTCCGACACGCGCGCGGCCGACCTCGCCTGGGCCCTGGGACGCGAGCCGCTTCCCGCGCTGGCCACCCTCGATCTCGAACTGGCCGGAAGAAAGGTCCAGTTGAGACTGCTCGGCGCGTCCCACCAGGTGCTCCTCGAGGAGGAGCGTGGTCTCTGCTCGGAGACGGTGGCGTGCATTCCGGGCAGCAGTACGCCGCTTCCGCTGGGCGTGGCCAAGCGGGTGGACGACTGGGAGTACGAGTTCGCCGCCCGGGTGGAGATGCTCCCCCCGGAGACCTTCGCGGGCCGTGCCCAGGAGCTGCTGGCCCTGGTCTCCGACCATCCGCAGGGTCTCGCCGGGGTCTTCCCCGGCAGTCCGCACGCGTTCACGGCGCTGCTCGCCCAGAGCCATGAGGGTCAGATGCACTGGCGGACCTGGCACGCCTACCCGCAGGACGGGCAGCTCGTGGCGACGCGGACGAGGGTGGGGGTGCGGGTGAGGTCGGCGGTGTGAGGCCGGCCGGGGCCAGGGGCGGGGATCCAGGGCTGGGGATCGAGGGTCGGGGAGCGAGGGCTGGGGATCGAGGAAGTCGTTGCTCGTACCAATATCGGGCAAGCGTAAACAAAGACCACACGTGTGGGTGACGCTGTGCGGTGGAGGTGTAACGTAACGTCGCTGGGGTGATCGAATCGCAGGCCCCCGCACCGCCCGGCTCCGCGCAGTCCTGGGACGGGCCGGGCGGCCCCGCCGGCGACGCGGGGAGCGCGCTGCGGCTGCCGGTGCGGCAGGGCACGGGGAGGTTCCTGGTCCTCGCGGGTGTGTTCGTCTGTGCGGCCTGCGGACTCGTGTACGAGCTGGAACTGGTCGCGCTGGCCACGTACTTGATGGGTGACTCGGTCGCCCAGACGTCCGTCGTGCTCTCCGTGATGGTCTTCGCGATGGGCATCGGCTCCCTCGCCGCGAAACGGCTGCGGCGGCACGCGGCGGCCGGGTTCGGCGCCGTCGAGGCGGCCCTCGCCCTCGTCGGCGGATGCAGCGCGATGGCGCTGTACGCCGTGTTCGCCTGGACGGGTGACTGGGGCGGCGTGTGGGCGAGCGGCCCGCGCGCGCTGCTGGTCGCCTTCTCCCTCGCCACCGGGCTGCTGATCGGGGCCGAGGTGCCGCTGCTGATGGAGCTGATCCAGCGGATCCGCCGGCAGGACGCGGGCGGCGCGGTGGCCGACCTGTCCGCCGCGGACTACGTCGGCGCGCTCGTCGGCGGGCTCGCCTTCCCCTTCCTCCTCCTGCCGCTGCTCGGCCAGTTGACCGGCGCGCTGATCACGGGGGCCGTCAACGCGGTCGTCGGCGGGGCACTGGTGCTCGGGCTGTTCCGGCAGGACCTCACGCGGCGCGCCCGCCGGCTGCTGGTCACCGTCAACGTGTGCGTGCTCGTCGTCCTCGCCACCGCCGCCGTCCTCGTCGACGACTTCGAACGGGCCGCCCGGCACGCCATGTACGGCTCCGACGTACGGGTGGCCCTGCAGACGGACGTCCAGGAGGTGCTGCTCACCGGCGGGCGGGACGGGCGGCCCCTGAACCTGTTCCTCGACGGGCGGCTGCGGGTCAGCGGCCGGGACGAACTCCGGTACCACGAGGCGCTGGTGCACCCCGCCATGCACGGACCGCACGCACGCGTGCTCGTCCTCGGCGGCGGTGACGGGCTGGCCGTCCGCGAGGTGCTGCGCCACACCGGTGTGCGCCGGGTCGACGTCGTCGAGATCGACGCGGGCGTGGTGCGGCTGGCCCGCCGCGATCCGGCGCTGTCCGCGCTGAACGCGCACGCCCTCGGCGATCCGCGCGTACGGGTGACCACCGCGGACGCCTTCGACTGGCTGCGCGGGGCGCCCCCGGCGGCCTACGACGTCGTCGTCTCGGACCTGCCGCATCCCGGGATCACCGCGAGCACCAAGCTGTACTCGCAGGAGTTCTACGGGCTGGCCCGGCGGGTGCTGGCGCCCGGCGGGCGGCTCGTGGTGCACGGGGGTGCGGTGGCGACCCGTCCCCGCGACTTCTGGACGGTGGACTCGACACTCCGCGCGGCGGGGCTGCGTACCGCCGTGTACCGGGTGAGCGGCCGGCGGGCCGGTTTCGCCGCCGGGCCCGACCGGGGGGCCACGGCCACCGCCCACGTCCACCGTGACTGGGGGTTCGTGCTGGCCGCCCGCGACCTGCCCGAGCCGCGGCTCGACCCCGTCGGGCCGCGTCCGCGCACGCTCACCGGCTCCTCCCTCGCGGCGGACGTCCGGGCGGCGGAACGCACCCGGGTCACCGGTCTGCCGCCGTCCACGCTGGTGCACCCCCGGTACTCCGGCTGAGCCCCCTACTACGTTCCGCGCCGACGCGCCGTGACTTCCCGCCGACGGGGGTGCGGTCCGGCGTCGCGTGGGTAGGCTCCGCACTCATGGAGCACGAGGTGTTCGTTCCGGTCGAGGCGGAGCGGCTCAGGGAGGTGCTGGACGATCCCGCGCGGGTCGCCCGGGCGGTGCCCGGGCTCCAGCACGACGCCGGGGCGGATCCCGTCGCCGGGCGGCTGAAGATCCGCGTCGGCAGCCACTCCGTCACCTATCGGGGTGCCGTACGGGTGTCCGCGCGGGACGACGGGTCCTACGCCGTCGAGGGCGAGGCGGCGGAGGCCCGGGGCAGCGGCTCGGTGAAGCTCGCGCTGCGGTTGCGGCTGCGGTCCGTGGAGGGCGGTACCGCTCTCACGGTCTCGGGTACGGCCACGGCCGACGGCCGGATCGTGGACTTTCCGGCGGACGCGGTGGCCTCCGCGGTGGCCCGCCTGCTGGACCGCTTCGCGGAGAACCTGGGGGCCGGTGCGGTGGAGCGGGGCCCCGGGCCGGAGTCGCCCGAGCTGTTGTCGACGGGGGACTTCGAGCCGCGGGCCACGACCGACTTCGACACCACGCCGGATGCGGATGACGCTCCGCTGCCGGCTCCGGATGCGGAGGACGTCCCGTCGTCGGCTCCGGATGCGGAGGACGCTCCGCCGCCCGCCCCGGATGCGGATGACGTGTCGCCGTCCGTCTTCGACGCGGAGGTTCCGTCGTCCTCCCTCGAGGCGGACGACGACTCCGTGGCCGAGGCGGCGCATGCCCGGCGGACGATGATCGGCCGTAGTGCGGAGGAGGTGGACCACGCTCCGCCGCGTGGGCGCTACGCGCCCGTTCCCGCGCCGCAGACGGTCGCCTCCGTCACGCCTCTGCGGTGGGCCGCACCGGCGGCGGCGCTGGCGGTCGCCTCGGTGGTCGTCGCGGTCAGGGCGCTCCGCAGGCGCCGCTGAGCTGCCGTTGCCTTTGCGGGTGCCCGGCGTTGGTGTGGGCCGGGGGGTGTGTTCGCAGCCCGGCGTTTGCGGGGTGCCGCCGCGCCCACCCGTGCCGCCCCAGCGGCACGACTGCCCGCAGTTGCGGCGTTCCCGCGCCCACCCGTGCCGCCCCAGCGGCACGACTGCCCGCAGTTGCGGCGTTCCCGCGCCCACCCGTGCCGTCCCAGCGGCACGACTGGGCGCCGAGGGGGCGG
>NZ_JBHWHX010000085.1:0-12527 GCF_042732315.1 Streptomyces sp. NPDC059787 | reverse complement strand
ACAGTGTTCAGGTCACGGTGACGCCGCTGCGGGGGGAAGCACCTGCGCGATCTTTTACGACGGGGGAATCGCGTCAGGCACTGCGGGGGGTGGCCGAGATGGTCCGGGGGGCGGGGGAGTCCGACTCCACCTGCCGGTGGTCCCGCTGGTCCAGGTTCACAAAGATCATTCCGTACCGGATGGCACACCGCACGGGCTTCGGCGCCCCCCTGGGCCGCCGCAGGCACCGGTACGCCCGTACGTCCCCGTCCTCGTCGCGGGTGACGACGACCGGCTCACCGAAGACGGTCACCATCAACGAGTCACCGCTGTGGGGGATGGCGGTGACCAGGTCGATGAAGTGCCATCCGGATCGGTAGGCGGTCGCCATCTCCCGGCGGAAGGAGCGGTCGTCGGGTGGAGTAGTCATGTCAAGCCCACACGCTGTCATCCGTACGCGCGGGGCCGGCCCACACACTGTCGGCCATGACCGCGTCCTCCGCGACGATCGGCGCGACGATCGGCGGCCACACACTGTCCGCCCTGACGTCCACCTTCGCCTCGGAGAGGCCGCCTGCTATCCCGAAGGCCACACCGGCGGAGAAAGCGGCGACAAGCACCGAGCGAAGCATTTTCTTACCCATAGTCGGCTTCGTCCTCACTTGAAGGTCCCCTCTGTCCCCCGTCCAGTACGACGATGGCTCATTCGGGCACATCATGGCCACACGATCGGTGCATCATGTTCCTGCATGTTCAGGACCCTGTGGGGTGGAGATTTGGGAACAAAACAGACCAAGGCGGCACATCCTCACGCGGTGACCGAGCTGTGCGAGGAGGGGGTGCGACTGTACGCGAATGCTCTCCGCGCGGGACGTATCGCCCGCGCCGACGTGGAACCCGCGCCCTGCTTGATGGACTTCGCCCTTCTTCATCCGGATCCCGACGATGCGCAGTGGTTGCGTCCGGTGCTTCCCTCGATCGCGCTTTCCCAGCGGTTGAGCCCCATAGAACGGGAGATCACCGAACGCCGGCGCCTGTCGATAGAACTCGCCGACACTTTCGAGCCTTTCATGTCCCTGAGCGCCCGGGAGATCGCGCCCGCCCACTCGATCACGGTGCTCGAGGGCAACGACCGCATCAACAGCGCGCTGGACCTGGCCACCTCCCAGTGCCGGACGGAGATGCTCACCGTCCAGCCGAGCGGGTACCGGCCCGAACGCAGCCTGCTGCAGGGGTTCGAGCGCGACCGGCTGCTCGTCGAACGCGGCGTGCGCATACGCACCCTCTACCAGCACACCGCCCGGTTCAATCCCGAGCGCCTCTCCTACGTCGAGCAGTTCGCCAACGGCAGGGCGGAGTACCGCACCATCGACGAGCTGGTGGAGCGCCTCATCATCTGCGACGAGACGGTCGCCTTCATCCCCGTGCGCGACGACCGCCAGGTCGCCCTGGAGCTGCGGCACACCGGCCTCGTCCGCTATCTGAGCAAGGTCTTCGAGTTCATGTGGAGCCGCGCGGTCCCGCTGACCGCCGGCACCCCCTACGAGACCGCGCCCGACGGCATACCGGAGATACAGCACTCCATCGCCAAGCTCCTGGTGGAGGGCCACGTGGACGAGGCCATCGCCCGCCGCCTCGGCATGAACGTACGGACGTGCCGCGCCCACATCGCCAAACTCGCCGCCACCCTCGGCAGCGGCAGCCGGGCCCAGCTCGGCTACCTCATCGCGGAGTCCGGGATCCTCAACCAGGAGGACGCACCGCAGTGACGGCGGGGCGCCGGAAGCCGTCCAGACCGGCCTGGGCGATGCGGACGCCGAGCTGCGTACGGCTGGCCGCGCCCAGCGTCTCCGACAGGCGGGCGATGTGGGCCCGGCAGGTCCGCACGCTGATGCCGAGGCGCTCCGCGATCACCGCGTCCTGGTGGCCCTCCGCGAGCAGCGCCGCGATGGACTGCTCCCGGTGCGAGATGCCCTCGATGCCGGTGTCGGGCAGCGGGGCGGTCAGCGGGATGGCGAGCCGCCACAGCCGGTCGAAGACCGTGCCCAGGTACTCCACCAGCGCCGGGTGGCGCAGCTCCAGCGCCATGGTGCGCTCGGCGTTGGCGGGGATGAAGGCGACCGTGCGGTCGAAGAGGATCAGCCGCTCGATCACCTCGTCCAGGGTGCGCGCCTCCACCGCGTCGCCCATCAGCTCCAGATAGCTGAGCAGTCCGTGCCCGTGCCGGGCGACATGCGTGTACAGGTCCCGCATGCGCACGCCCCGGCCGCGCAGCGCCGTCGCCCGGTGCAGGCCCTCGGACAGCTCCGCCTCGCGCCGGATGCCGCCCGGCTGGACGGTGAGCACCTCGGTGGTGCACGCCTGGGTCGCCTCGTCCATCGCGGCCTGGATGCGGGCGAGCCCGTCCAGCACCCGGATCGCCGGGCCCTCCGCCGCCGTCGGCGAGGCGGGCACCCGGTGGCCCAGGCCGGCGTACCGTTCGAAGGCCTCGACGGTCGAGCCGACCCGGCGCCGGCTCGCGTTCACCTCGTCGTACATCCCGCGCAGCAGCCGGGTCATGACCTCCTGCGGAGGGGTGGGGACGAGCCAGTCCATGTCGTCGGGGTCGGGGTGCAGCAGGGCCAGTTCCAGCAGGCAGGGCACCGGCTCCGCGTCCCGGCGCGGCAGCCGTCCGCGCCGTACGGCCCGGGAATACACGCGATCCCCGGCCTCGCACAGTCGGTCAGCACCGTGTGGATGCCCGTCCGTCCCGTGCCCGGCCATCGCCCATCCCACCCCCGGTTCAGCCACTTTCCGCAGCGCAACTATGCGCGGCCGGAACCGGCTGTGCAACATGGGCAGGGTCCGGCGCCGGTCGGAGGACCGGCGGGTGGCCGGATATCGACGGGTCGGCGGCTACTTCAGCTTGACCGCCTCGCAGGCCGCCGCGAACTCGGCGGTGCAGATGTCCGAGACGTCGTAGATCTCGTCGGCGACCACGGTGTCCTCGATGTTGTCCTTGGTCAGCGCGACCACGGGCACGAGCTGCGCCGGGATGTCCTTGGCGGTGGGGCTGTCCACCCGCTCGCGGGTGAGCGCGTCGAACTGGATGTCCTTGCCCTGGACCTTCGCCACGGCCATCTCGGCGGCGTTCTCGGCCTCGTCCGGGTAGGACTTGTACACGCTCATGTACTGCTCGCCGGCGAGGATGCGCTGCACCGCCGCGAGTTCGGCGTCCTGGCCGGTGATCGGGGGCAGCTCGGTCACGCCGGCGGCCTTGAGCGCCTTGACGATGCCGCCCGCCATGCCGTCGTTGGCGGAGTAGACCGCCTTGATGTCGCCCGCGCCGATCGCGTCGATCGCCTCGGCCATGTTGGCCTGCGCGTTCTCCGGCTTCCAGTCCTTGGTGTCGTAGGACTTGGCGATCGTCACCTGGCCCTTGAGCTCGGAGAGCGCGCCCGCCTTGAACTGCTTGGCGTTGGGGTCGGTCGACGAGCCGTTCATCATCACGATCTTGTCGGTGATGCCGGCGTCGGCGCCGAGCGCCTCCAGCAGGGAACGGCCCTGCACCTCGCCGACCAGCTCGTTGTCGAAGGAGATGTACGCGTCGATCGGGCCCTCGGCGAGACGGTCGTAGGCGATGACGGGGATGCCCGCGTCCTTGGCCTTCTGCACGCCGTCCGCGATGGCGTGCGCGTCGACCGCGTCCAGCACGATGACGTCGACCTTGTCGTCGATCATCTGCTGCATCTGGTCGGCCTGCTTGCCGGCGTCCGCCTCGGCGTTGGCGTACTCGACCTTGCCCTTCTTGTTGGTGAGCGACTCCACCTTCGTCTTGAAGATGGGGTAGTCGAACTGCTCGTACCGGGTGTTGGCCTTCTCCGGGAGCAGCAGCCCGACGGTCATGTCGTCGCCCTTGGCCGGGCTCTCGTCGTCACTGCTCCCCGTCGCGTTGAGCGCGCCGCATCCGACGAGCGTGACGGACATGGCGGTGGCGGCCACGGATATGGCGATACGACGCATGCGAGGGCTCACTTCAGGTGCGTTTCGGACGTGGGCACGGCTTTGCGGCCCATGTGACTGAAAAGCCAACGCTTCAGCCCCCACCGGAGTCAAGGTCGGCCACTTAACGAGATGGACACAGCACGGTGCGCCGAACTCGTGAGAGACCTGCGGACGTCCGGCGAGAATCATCTGGACACGCAGCCATACGATAGTCACACAAGCAACTGTGCATAAACCGAGAGGCCCGGAGGTTCGTGAACCTCCGGGCCTCTCGCGGTACTCCGGGCCGGCGCCTCAGTCCGGCTGCTGCCGCTTGGGCCGCCACACCACCAGCGCGCTGGTCTGCTGCACCTCCTGGTAGGGCACCAGGTCACGGCGGTACGAGGCGTGCACCGCGGCCTCGCGCTGCCGCATCGCCGCGGCCGCCCCGTCCAGGGCGTTCTCCAGTTCGGCCGCACGGGCCTGGAGGGCGGCGACCTGGTTCTCCAGTTCGATGATGCGCTTGATTCCGGCCAGGTTGATGCCCTCGTCCTGCGACAGCTGCTGCACCTGACGGAGCAGCTCGATGTCACGGGCCGAGTAACGACGGCCCCGGCCGGCCGTGCGGTCCGGCGACACGAGACCCAGCCGGTCGTACTGCCGCAGCGTCTGCGGGTGCAGGCCGGAGAGCTGGGCCGCCACCGAAATGACGTAGACCGGGGTGTCCTGGGTCAGTTCATACGGATTGCGTCGACGGCCGTCCATCTGAAATCAAGCTCCCTTCGCGGCCTGGAACAGCTCCGCCCGCGGATCGTCGTCCGCGGTCGCCTCGCGATACGCCTCCAGTGCGTCACGAGCCTTCCCCGACACGTCCTTGGGAACACTCACCTCCACGGTGACCAGCAGATCGCCGCGGGTGCCGTCCTTGCGGACCGCGCCCTTGCCCCGCGCCCGCATGGTGCGCCCGTTGGGCGTGCCCGGCGGCAGCTTCAGCGTGACCGGCGGACCGCCCAGCGTCGGCACCCGGACCTCGCCGCCGAGAGCGGCCTCGGGATACGTCACCGGGACCGTGACGGTGAGGTTGTCGTCCTTGCGGCCGAACACCGGGTGGACGCCGACGTGCACGACGACGTACAGATCGCCGGCGGGACCGCCGCGCTCGCCCGGCGCGCCCTTGCCGCGCAGCCGGATCCGCTGGCCGTCGCTGACGCCCGCGGGGATGCGCACCTGCATGGTCCGCGAGGACTTGGCCCGGCCGCTGCCCTTGCAGATCTCGCAGGGCTCCTCCGCGATCAGACCGCGGCCCTTGCAGTCGGGGCAGGGATCGGTGAGCGAGAACCCGCCGCCGGAGCCCCGCGCCACCTGGCCGGTACCGACGCAGGTCGGGCACACGCGCGGTGTGCCGTTCTTGTCGCCGGTGCCCGAACAGGCCTTGCAGGGCGCCTGCGACGACATCCGCAGCGGGACGGTCGCGCCCTCGATCGCCTCGGTGAAGCTGAGCGTCACCTCGGACTCGATGTCCTGGCCGCGCCGCGGCTGGGTGCGCGTGGTGCCCGCGCCGCCACGGTTGAACAGGCCCCCGAAGACGTCACCGAGGCCGCCGCCGAAGCCGCCGCCCGCCTGCTGGCCGCCGGCACCCTGACCACCGAAGAGGTCACCCAGGTCGAAGTTGAAGGAACCGCCGCCCGCGCCCGGCCCCGGACGGAAGCCTCCGCTGCCGAAGAGCGCGCGCGCCTCGTCGTACTCCTTGCGCTTCTTGGGGTCGCCGAGGACGTCGTTCGCCTCGGAGATCTCCTTGAACCGCTCCTCCGCCTTGGCGTTGCCCTTGTTGGCGTCCGGGTGGAACTCGCGGGCGAGCTTCCGGTACGCCTTCTTGATCTCGGCCTCGGTGGCGTCCTTGGGGACGCCGAGGACCTTGTAGAAGTCCTTCTCGATGAAGTCCTTGGTGCTCATCCCCGACGTCCCTCCTTCCCTGCGTCAGCTATTACGTCAGCCCTCCTCCGGGCCACCGCTCTCCTTGTTCTCCGACGGTCCGTCCTGCGCCTCGGTGCTCTCCTCGGCCGGCGGAGCCGTCTGCGCGCCGGGCTGCGGCTCGGCGACGGCCACCCGCGCGGGGCGGATGGTGCGCTCGCCGATCCGATACCCCGGCTGCAGAATCGCCACGCACGTCGTCTCGGTGACGTCCGGCGCGTAGCTGTGCATCAGCGCCTCGTGGATCGTCGGGTCGAAGGGCTCGCCCTCCTTGCCGAACTGCTGGAGGCCCATCTTGGCGATGACCGTCTCCAGCGACTCCGCGACGGACTTGAAGCCGCCGACCAGCTCGCCGTGTTCCCGCGCGCGGCCGACGTCGTCGAGCACGGGGAGCAGCTCGCTCAGGAGGTTCGCCACGGCGATCTCCTTCACGGCGATCCGGTCGCGCTCGACCCGGCGGCGGTAGTTCTGGAACTCGGCCTGGAGGCGCTGGAGGTCCGCCGTGCGCTCGTTGAGCGCCGTGCGCGCCTGGTCCAGCTGGGCCACCAGGGCCGCTTCCTGGCCCGTGTCCCCGGCCGGGGCCGCCCCCTCCTCCGCGGAGGGTGTGGAGGCGGCCTTCGGCTCGGCTTCGTCGGAGGGGACGTCGGGCTGCTGCGACTGCTCGTCGAAGCCCGGGGTCTCCTCGGTCACGCCGCACCGTCCTTGCGGTCCTCGTCGACGATCTCCGCGTCGACGACGTCGTCGTCGGCCTTCGTCTCACCGGCACCGGCGGACGCGCCACCGGCGGCCTGCCCGGCCTGGGCGTCGGCGTACATGGCCTGGCCCAGCTTCTGGGAGACGGCGGCGACCTTCTCCGTGGCGGTGCGGATCTCGGCGGAGTCGTCGCCCTTGAGCTTCTCCTTCAGCTCGGCGACGGCCGTCTCGACCTCGGTCTTGACGTCACCGGGGACCTTGTCCGCGTTGTCGCTGAGGAACTTCTCGGTCTGGTAGACGAGCTGCTCGCCCTGGTTGCGGGACTCGGCGGCCTCGCGGCGGGCGTGGTCCTCCTCCGCGTACTTCTCGGCCTCCTGGCGCATCCGGTCGACCTCGTCCTTCGGCAGCGAGGAGCCGCCGGTGACGGTCATCTTCTGCTCCTTGCCGGTGCCGAGGTCCTTCGCCGTGACGTGCATGATGCCGTTGGCGTCGATGTCGAAGGAGACCTCGATCTGCGGGACGCCGCGCGGCGCCGGGGGCAGACCGGTCAGCTCGAACATGCCGAGCTTCTTGTTGTACGCGGCGATCTCGCGCTCGCCCTGGTAGACCTGGATCTGCACCGACGGCTGGTTGTCCTCGGCCGTGGTGAAGATCTCGGAGCGCTTCGTCGGGATCGTGGTGTTGCGCTCGATCAGCTTGGTCATGATGCCGCCCTTGGTCTCGATGCCGAGGGACAGCGGGGTGACGTCGAGCAGCAGGACGTCCTTGACCTCGCCCTTGAGGACACCGGCCTGGAGAGCGGCACCGATCGAGACGACCTCGTCCGGGTTGACGCCCTTGTTGGCCTCCTTGCCGCCGGTCATCTCCTTGACGAGCTCGGCGACGGCGGGCATGCGGGTGGAGCCACCGACGAGAACGACGTGGTCGATCTCGGACAGCTGGATGCCGGCGTCCTTGATGACGTTGTGGAACGGCGTCTTGCAGCGCTCCAGCAGGTCGGCCGTGAGCTGCTGGAACTGGGCGCGGGTGAGCTTCTCGTCCAGGTGCAGCGGGCCCTCGGCGGACGCGGTGATGTAGGGGAGGTTGATCGAGGTCTCGGTGGACGAGGACAGCTCGATCTTCGCCTTCTCGGCGGCCTCGCGCAGACGCTGCAGCGCCATCTTGTCCTTGCCGAGGTCCACGCCGTGGCCCGACTGGAACTGCTTGACCAGGTAGTCGACGACGCGCTGGTCCCAGTCGTCACCACCGAGGTTGTTGTCACCGTTGGTGGCCTTCACCTCGACGACACCGTCGCCGATCTCCAGCAGGGAGACGTCGAAGGTACCGCCACCGAGGTCGAAGACGAGGATCGTCTGGTCGTCCTTGTCGAGGCCGTACGCCAGGGCGGCGGCCGTCGGCTCGTTGACGATGCGCAGCACGTTCAGACCGGCGATCTCGCCGGCCTCCTTGGTCGCCTGACGCTCGGCGTCGTTGAAGTACGCCGGGACGGTGATGACCGCGTCCGTGACCTTCTCGCCCAGGTACGACTCGGCGTCGCGCTTCAGCTTCTGCAGCACGAAGGCGCTGATCTGCTGCGGGTTGAAGGGCTTCCCGTCGAGCTCGATCTTCCAGTCGGTGCCCATGTGGCGCTTGACCGACCGGATGGTCCTGTCGACGTTCGTGACCGCCTGGCGCTTGGCCACCTCGCCGACCAGCACCTCGCCGTTCTTGGCGAAGGCGACGACGGACGGCGTGGTCCTGGCGCCCTCGGCGTTGGTGATGACGGTGGGCTCGCCGCCCTCCAGAACGCTGACGACGGAGTTAGTCGTGCCCAGGTCGATGCCGACCGCACGTGCCATTTCGATTCCTCCAGCTGACTTGAGTGGAACGGACTCAAGCATGCATGACACCCGGCGCGGGGTCAACAGAGCTGAGTCGAGCAGACTCAACTCTTATCCGTTCCTTACACGCAACCGCTCCCTGACCTGCGGCGATGCCTCGGAAGATCGTTGGCGGGGACGAAAAACGGGGGTGACGGGCAACCGTACGAGCGCGAGTACGACCACCGCGGCGACCGCCGCCACCCACACCACCGCGCCCCCGGACACCCGTCCGGTGTGGACGCCCACCCCCACCAGTACCCCGCCCAGCGCGCCGATGCCGAGCAGGACGGTCACCGCGCGGGGGGCGAGTCCGAGCCGCCGCAGCCGGTGCCCCAGGTGGTCCGGCCGGCCGCGGGTCAGCGGCCACCGGGACAGCCGCCGCGCGAGGACCACCAGTACGGCGTCGGCGCACACCACGGCCGTCAGGGCGAACAACACCCCGGCACCGGTGCCGATTCCCTGCCCGGCCCGCACGAACACCGCCGCCGAGGCCACCACGAACCCCGTGAACAGCGAGCCGCCCGCCCCGAGGCCGGCCCGCGCGGGATGCCAGTTGTGCAGCAGGAAGCCGGCGAGCGCGGCGGCCAGCACGCTCATCAGCACCGCGATCCCGTCCATCAGCTCGGCCGCCGCACAGACCGCCACCCCGAACGCGGCCACCGCCCCCACGGTGCCGGCCAGCCCGTCGGCGTGGTCGAGCCCCCGGAACGCGGCGGTGACCGCCACGACCCACCCCACGGCGAGCACCCCCCGCACCACCCCGGTCTCCGCGTACGGCACGACGAGCGCCGCCGCCACGGCCGTACCGGCGAGCGGGACCCACCACCGCAGCCGCCACACGTCGGCCGCCAGCCCGAGTACGCCGATCCAGGCCCCGGCGGCCAGCAGCCGGCCGATCCCGGTGCCGAGCGGGGCGTACCCCGCCCGGTCGCCGAGCCCCGCCACCAGCACGGTCGCGAGCACGACGGCCGTTCCCCCGGACAGCGGCAGCGCCCAGCGGCGTCTGCGGTCCACGATTCCCAGGCGCAGGGCGGGGACCCGCAGCAGCTCCGCGAGGAGGGCGGAGAGCAGCAGGGAGGTGGCGGCGGCGGCGATCCCGTAGAGCACGGATATAAGTTAGGGGCGTATGGACCGATTTATCGCGAATAACACGATCGGATCCCGGACGCCATTCGGGACGCCCCCGGGAGTGCCGCCATAGGCAACCCTGAGCGATTCAGATCACCCCGCGCCCGGCTACAGTGCGACCGGAGATGGGGGTAATCTCGAACGGACTGCATAAGTTACCGCTTAGTAATTTCGGGGAAGCCGTACCGGAGCCCCCGCAGAAGTCCCGAAAATCCCTCGTCAAACCCCTCGCAGGCCCGAGGAGCCCCCATGCAACTCGCCGCGATCATCGTGTCGCTGGTCCTGACCGTGGTCGGCGTCGCGCTGCTCGCACGCGCGATCGGCCAGTTCGTCCGGTACTTCAAGCTGGGCCAGCCGGTCCCGGCCGGCGCCCGGACCGACAATCCCTACCAGCGCAGTGTGACCCTGGTGCGGGAGTTCCTCGGCCACACCCGCATGAACCGGTGGGGTGTCGTCGGCGTCGCCCACTGGTTCGTCGCCGTCGGCTTCCTGACGCTGCCGCCGACCCTCGCCCAGGCGTTCGGCCAGCTCTTCGAGGCCGACTGGGTGCTGCCGGTCATCGGCGGCTTCCTGCCGTTCGAGCTGTACATCGAGTTCATCGGCGTGATGACGATCCTGGGCATCGCCGTGCTCATCGTGATCCGCCTGCTGAGCCTGCCCTCGCGCCCCGGCCGCAAGTCCCGCTTCGCGGGCTCCAAGGCGGGCCAGGCGTACTTCGTCGAGTACGTCATCCTCACCATCGGCCTGGCGATCTACGTGCTGCGCGGCCTGGAGGGCGCACTGCACCACGTGGACGGCTACGAGGCCGCGTACTTCGCCTCGTACCCGCTGGTCCTCGCCTTCAAGGGGCTGAGCGTCGCCGCGCTGCAGAACCTGGTCTACCTGTTCGCGATGATCAAGATCTCGACGTCCTTCATCTGGATGATCGTGGTCTCGCTCAACACCAACATGGGTGTGGCCTGGCACCGCTTCCTCGCCTTCCCGAACATCTGGTTCAAGCGGGAGGCCACCGGCGGGACCGCCCTGGGCGCGCTCCAGCCGATGACGTCCGGCGGCAAGCCGATCGACTTCACCGACCCCGGTGACGACGACGTCTTCGGCGTCTCCCAGGTCGAGCAGTTCTCCTGGAAGGGCCTGCTGGACTTCTCCACCTGCACCGAGTGCGGCCGCTGCCAGTCGCAGTGCCCCGCCTGGAACACCGGCAAGCCCCTCTCCCCCAAGCTCCTGATCATGTCGCTGCGCGACCACGCGCACGCCAAGGCCCCGTACCTGCTGGCCGGCGGCGGCAAGACGACGGAGGGCGAGGAGAAGGCGTCCGAGGAGCAGCTCGCGGGCGTGCCCGCGGCGGCGCTGGCGGAGGCCGAGCGCCCGCTGATCGGCACCGCCGAGGAGAACGGCGTCATCGACCCCGACGTCCTGTGGTCCTGCACCACCTGCGGCGCCTGCGTCGAGCAGTGCCCGGTCGACATCGAGCACGTCGACCACATCGTCGACATGCGCCGCTACCAGGTGATGATCGAGTCCGCGTTCCCGTCCGAGGCGGGCACGATGCTCAAGAACCTGGAGAAGAAGGGCAACCCCTGGGGCCTGGCCAAGAAGCAGCGCCTGGAGTGGACCAAGGAGGTCGACTTCGAGGTCCCGGTCGTCGGCAAGGACATCGAGGACCTGTCCGAGGTCGAGTACCTGTACTGGGTCGGCTGCGCCGGCGCCCTGGAGGACCGCGCGAAGAAGACCACCAAGGCCTTCGCGGAACTCCTCCACATCGCGGGCGTCAAGTTCGCGATCATGGGCGGCGACGAGAAGTGCACGGGTGACTCGGCGCGGCGCCTCGGCAACGAGCCGCTGTTCCAGGAGCTCGGCATGGAGAACGTCATGTCCCTCAACGCCGCCTTCGGCGAGGAGACGGACGACGACGGCAAGGTGACGCCCGAGTCCGCGAAGCCCAGGTCGGCGAAGAAGATCGTCGCCACCTGCCCGCACTGCCTCAACACCCTCGGCAACGAGTACCCGCAGCTCGGCGGCGACTACGAGGTCATCCACCACACCCAGCTGCTCCAGCACCTGGTGGACGAGGGCAAGCTGATCCCGGTCACCCCGGTCGAGGGCATCATCACCTACCACGACCCGTGCTACCTGGGCCGCCACAACAAGATCTACACGCCCCCGCGCGAGATCATCGGCAAGGTCCCGGGCCTGCGCAACGAGGAGATGCACCGCCACAAGGAGCGCGGCTTCTGCTGCGGCGCGGGCGGCGCCCGGATGTGGATGGAGGAGCGGATCGGCAAGCGCATCAACAACGAGCGCGTCGACGAGGCCCTCTCCCTGAACCCGGACATCGTCTCCACGGCCTGCCCGTTCTGCCTGGTCATGCTGACCGACTCGGTCAACGGCAAGAAGAACGACGGCAAGGCCAAGGAGTCCATCCAGGTCGTCGACGTCGCCCAGCTCCTGCTGGAGTCCGTCAAGACCCCGGCCGACCCGGCGGGCGACGAGGAGAGCGAGAGCGCTCCGGAGCCGGAGCCGGTGAAGTAACGCGACACCCCGACGAAGGGGCCGCCCTTCCGGGCGGCCCCTTCGTCATGTTCACGCGCGACCTGCCGGCTCCCCCGGCGTTCTCCCACCGCCGCGCGACAAGCCCGCGCGAGCCGGGGCACCGGACAGGACCGGGAGCAGAGCCACGGGCGGCCCGGTACGGCGGCCCCCGCCGCCGGACGACGAGGGCCGCCCGTCCTCACGGGTCAGCCCACGCGGGCCGAGGCGCCGGGCGGAGTGGGGGACAAGGCCCTGGAGAGCCCGGTGCGGCGGCCCCCGCCGCCGGACGACGAGGGCCGCCCGTCCTCACGGGTCGGCCCGCGCGGGCCGAGGCGCCGGGCGGGGTGGGGGGCAAGGCCCTGGGGTAACCCCTGGGGCGGGCCCCCCACCACCCGGAAG
>NZ_JBHWHX010000084.1:0-12855 GCF_042732315.1 Streptomyces sp. NPDC059787 | reverse complement strand
TTCGCCCCCGCCGCCCCTTCCCGTCCCAACCCGGGGGATCCGCCCCAGACCCCGCGCATCACACGCCGGAGAGGCTATGTTACAGCAACACCGGCGTTTGAGGAGCGAGGGTCCGGGGGCAGCGCCCCCGGGGGCGAAGAAAGCAAGTGGTCGTACACGCCCCACCCCTCCCCGCGAACGCCCGAAGGGCCCCGCATCCATCGGATGCGGGGCCCTTCGGTGAGCCGTGGGGGAAGGCTCAGCGGACGTCGCCCATGAGGGCCTTGACCTTGCCGCGGTACATCCACACCGCGATACCGGCGACCACCGCGAGGCTCGCCTCCATCGCGACGATGCCCGTCTTGTTCAGGTCGACACCGGCGATGGAGAGCAGACCGGTCGTGGCGTCACCGGCGGTGACGGCCAGGAACCAGACGCCCATCATCTGCGAGGCGTACTTCACCGGAGCCATCTTCGTCGTCACCGACAGGCCGACCGGGGAGAGCAGCAGCTCACCGCAGGTCTGGACGAAGTAGATCGCCACCAGCCACATGGCCGCCGCCTTGTGGCCGCCCTCCGCGATGCCCAGCGGGGCCAGGAAGAGGAAGAAGGACGCGCCGACCAGGACCAGACCGAAGGAGAACTTGACGATCGTGCTCGGCTCCTTGCCGCGGCGGGCGAGCGCCAGCCACAGCGTGGCGAAGACCGGGGCCAGGGCCATGATGATGACCGGGTTGACCGACTGGTACCAGGAGACCGGGAAGTCCCAGCCGAAGACGCTGTTCTCGGCCGAGGAGTCGGCGAAGAGCGACAGCGTCGAGCCGCCCTGGTCGTAGATCATCCAGAAGACGGCGGCGGCGACGAAGAACCAGATGTACGCCGACATCTTGGACTGCTCGGCGCGGTCCAGGGACTTGTCACGCTTGATGCGGGTCAGGACCAGCACCGGGATGATCACGCCGAGCAGGGTCAGCGGGACCAGGATCCAGTTCAGGGTGTAGGCGCCGGAGAAGCCGACGATCGCGTAGAAGACGACGGCGAGCGCGGCCCAGAACGCGGCCTTGCGCAGCGTGGAGGTCTTCTCCTGAGCCGACAGCGGCTTCGGGACCACGCTGGAGTGGGGGGCCAGGTGGCGGCTGCCGAGCAGGAACTGGACCACGCCCAGGCCCATGCCGACCGCGGCGAGCGCGAAGCCCAGGTGCCAGTTGACGCTCTCACCGATGGTGCCGATGATCAGCGGCGCGGCGAAGGCACCCAGGTTGATGCCCATGTAGAAGACGGTGAAGCCACCGTCCCGGCGCGGGTCGTCCGGGCCCGCGTAGAGCTGGCCGACCATCGTGGAGATGTTGGCCTTCAGCAGACCGGAACCGATCGCGACCAGGCCGAGCCCCGCGTAGAAGGTGCCGGAGGACGGCAGGGCCAGCGTCAGGTGGCCCAGCATGATGACTCCGCCGGCGACGGCGACGGTCTTGCGGGGTCCCCAGACACGGTCGCCGAACCAGCCGCCCGGCATCGTGAGCAGGTACACCAGCGAGAGGTACACCGAGTAGATCGCGGTCGCGGTGCCGGCACTGAGGCCGAGCCCGCCCGGCGCGACCAGGTACAGCGGGAGCAGAGCCCTCATGCCGTAGTAGGAGAAACGCTCCCACATCTCGGTCATGAAGAGAGTGGCCAGTCCGCGGGGGTGGCCGAAGAAGGTCTTCTCGGATCCGGGGGTGCCCGGAGTGACCGAGTCCTTCGTCAGGCTGGACGCCATGGTCGATCCTTGCTGGTCGGGACGCGTCGCGCGAGCGTGTACGCGCCCGGTGGGGGGCGGCCGGCACCGGCGAGGTCTTACCGTCCACCCCACGCCCGAGGGAGGGCCGCTCCGGGTCGCGGAACGGCGGACGGCGACCACCGGGATCCACGCCCCGCCGTGCGTCTGCGCGCGACGGGGCCCGGCCACAGGTCATTCCTTCCGGGGCCGGCGCACAGGCCGGCCCGCACACAAAAGAGACCCTCGGCGTCAACTGCGCCAAAGGTCCCCGTGGTGCAACAGGCGTTGATTCACCATACGGCAGGACAGTGCCGGATATGGAAGGACTTGAGACACGGATCACAGGTTTTACTGGAACCGTGATCACCCATTCGAAGGTCCCTCCTAGGTTCGCACCCCACAGCCGCAGGTGCGAACCGGGGCCGCCGCAGGTGAGAAACGGGTATGCCGGAGGTAAGAGTCAACGCCGGCGATCACACCCCGGGCCCCGTGGCGGCGGGACTACCATCACTGACATGACCCGTGTACTGCTCGCCGAGGACGACGCGTCCATCTCGGAGCCGCTGGCCCGCGCCCTGCGCCGGGAGGGATACGAAGTCGAGGTGCGCGAGGACGGACCCACCGCGCTCGAAGCCGGCATGCAGGGCGGCGTCGACCTGGTGGTGCTGGACCTCGGACTGCCCGGCATGGACGGTCTGGAGGTCGCCCGCCGGCTCCGCTCCGAGGGGCACACGGTTCCCCTGCTGATCCTGACCGCGCGTGCCGACGAGGTGGACACGGTCGTCGGCCTGGACGCGGGCGCCGACGACTACGTCACCAAGCCGTTCCGGCTCGCCGAGCTGCTGGCCCGGGTCCGGGCCCTGCTGCGGCGCGGTTCCGCCGAGCCCCAGCAGCCGCCCGCCACCCACGGGGTGCGCATCGACGTCGAGTCGCACCGGGCCTGGATGGGCGACGAGGAGCTCCAGCTCACCGCGAAGGAGTTCGACCTGCTGCGGGTCCTGGTGCGGGACGCGGGCCGGGTCGTCACCCGCGACCAGCTGATGCGCGAGGTCTGGGACACCACCTGGTGGTCCTCCACCAAGACCCTCGACATGCACATCTCCTGGCTGCGCAAGAAGCTGGGCGACGACGCGGCCAACCCCCGCTACATCGCGACCGTGCGCGGTGTGGGCTTCCGTTTCGAGAAGAGCTGAACCCCGCCGGGGCCCACCAGTGGGCAACCGGGGTTCGCCAGTGAGTAAGAGGACATGCGCCGCCGTCTGATCCAGTCCACGCTCGCCGTGGTGCTCGTCGTGATCGCCGTCTTCGGCGTCTCCCTGGTGATCGTCGAGACCCGCACCATCAGCGAGAGCGCCAGGGAGCGGGTGGAGTCCGAGGCGGTCCGGCTGGCCAGCATCGTCGACAGCCGGCTGCTCGTCGAGGACAAGGTCACCGCCGAGATCATCAGTGACCAGGTCACCGAGGACCGGTACGCCGTCATCAAGATCCCCGGCAAGCCGCCCATCGAGGTCGGCACCAAACCGGACGGCGACGTCATCAGCGCCTCGGCGCCCGGTGAGGAGGGCGAGACGGTCACCGTCCAGGAGCCGCGCTCCTCGGTGACCCGGGAGGTCGGCCGTACGCTGCTGATCATCGGCCTGGTGGCGCTGCTCGCGGTGATCGCGGCGGTGCTGCTGGCGATCCGCCAGGCCAGCAGGCTCGCCTCCCCGCTGACCGACCTCGCGGAGACCGCCGAACGCCTCGGCTCCGGCGACCCCCGCCCCCGCCACCGCCGCTACGGCGTTCCCGAGCTGGACCGGGTCGCGGACGTGCTGGACCGCTCCGCCGAGCGCATCGCCCGCATGCTGACCGCCGAGCGGCGCCTCGCCGCCGACGCCTCCCACCAGCTGCGCACCCCCCTCACCGCCCTGTCCATGCGCCTGGAGGAGATCACCCTCACCGACGACCCGGACACGGTGAAGGAGGAGGCCACGATCGCGCTGACGCAGGTGGAGCGGCTGACGGACGTGGTGGAGCGGCTGCTGACCAACTCCCGCGACCCGCGCACCGGCTCCGCGGTCACCTTCGACCTCGACGAGGTGATCCAGCAGCAGCTCGCCGAGTGGCGCCCCGCCTACCGCGGCGTGGGCCGCGCGATCGTCACCTCCGGCAAGCGCCGGCTGCGGGCGGTGGGCACACCGGGCGCGGTCGCCCAGGTGCTGGCGGCGCTGATCGAGAACTCGCTGATGCACGGGGGAGGCACGGTCGCCCTGCGCACCCGCGTCACCGGCAACCAGGTCGTCGTCGAGGTCACCGACGAGGGGCCCGGCGTCCCCGCCGACCTGGGCGCGCGGATCTTCGAACGGGCGATCAGCGGCCGCAACTCCACCGGCATCGGTCTCGCCGTCGCCCGCGACCTCGCGGAGGCGGACGGTGGCCGCCTGGAGATGCTCCAGGCCAGTCCGGCCGTCTTCGGCCTGTTCCTCTCCCGCACGCCGCCGCAGAAGTCCCCGGACGACGAGTCCCGCCGGACGGTGCGCTGACGGCTACGGCACGTGCTGCGTCGCGCGGGAGCCACGGGAGCCGTCGGCGGGGGCGCCCCGCGTCACCGGCTCCCGCACCGGCAGCGCGCGGAACACCCAGGTGCGGTACGACCAGAAGCGGAACAGGGTCGCCACACCGATGCCCAGGAACTTGAAGATGTTGCTCTGCAACGGGCTGTCCCAGCCGAAGCCGTATGTCGCCGTGTACAGCACACCGTTCTCGATCACCAGGCCGACCGCGCTGAACAGCAGGAACAGCGTCATCTCCCGGGTGCGCCCGGACTTGTCGCGGTCCCGGTAGGCGAAGTAGCGGAAGCCGATGTAGTTGAAGACGATCGCCACGACGGTCGCGATGACGCTCGCCCGCACCACCTGGAGGTCCGTCACCTGCCGGACCAGGTTGAACACGAGGAGATTGACCAGCAGACCGGCTCCGCCGACCGCGCCGAACTTCACGACCTCACGGACCAGCCGGTCGAACCGCTCCCGCACGGTGCCGCGCGGGGCCGGAGCCGGGGCCGTGGTCGGAGGCCCGGAGGAACCGTGTCCCATGGTGGTGCTGGCCCCCGTCCGTCGGTTGGCGTCAATCAGACCATGCTAACCACCCGTCTCCGCGATCTTCCTGCGGACGAGGATCGCGACCGCGGATCGGCCGAGGATCACTCGCGGATCGTCCGAAGATCGCCCGCGGATCGTCCGGGAAGAGGCCGGTAAACCGGCCACGGTGGCTCGGCCGATACCCTGGGGGCGTGACGTTCCCGGTAGTCGGCATGGTCGGCGGTGGCCAGCTCGCTCGTATGACACACGAGGCGGGCATCCCGCTCGGCATCAAGTTCAAGCTCCTCAGTGACACTCCGCAGGATTCCGCGGCACAGGTCGTCGGCGACGTCGTCGTCGGCGACTACCGCGACCTGGAGACGCTGCGCGCGTTCGCGCGCGGCTGCGACGTGATCACCTTCGACCACGAGCACGTGCCCACCGAGCACCTCAGGGCCCTGGAGGCGGACGGCATCCCCGTCCGCCCGGGCCCCGACGCGCTGGTGCACGCCCAGGACAAGGGCGTGATGCGGGCGAAGCTCGACGCGATCGGCGTGCCGTGCCCGCGGCACCGCATCGTCGCCGACCCCGAGGACGTCGCCGCGTTCGCGGCCGAGGGCGACGGGTTTCCCGTCGTCCTCAAGACGGTCCGCGGCGGCTACGACGGCAAGGGCGTGTGGGTCGTCGACTCCGTCGAGGAGGCCGTCGAGCCGTTCAAGGCGGGTGTCGCCGTCCTCGCCGAGGAGAAGGTCGACTTCGTGCGCGAACTGGCCGCCAACGTGGTCCGCTCCCCGCACGGCCAGGCCGTCGCCTACCCGGTCGTGGAGTCGCAGCAGGTGAACGGCGTCTGCGACACGGTCATCGCGCCCGCCCCCGACCTCGACGAGACCCTCGCGCTGAAGGCCGAGGAGATGGCGCTGAACATCGCCAAGGAACTCGGTGTCGTCGGTCACCTCGCGGTGGAGCTGTTCCAGACCCGCGACGGCCGCATCCTCGTCAACGAGCTCGCGATGCGCCCGCACAACTCCGGCCACTGGTCCCAGGACGGCGCGATCACCTCGCAGTTCGCCAACCACGTCCGCGCCGTCCTCGACCTCCCGCTCGGCGACCCCCGCCCGCGCGCGAAGTGGACGGTCATGGTCAACGTCCTCGGCGGCGACTACCCGGACATGTACTCCGCGTACCTGCACTGCATGGCCCGCGACCCCCAGCTGAAGATCCACATGTACGGCAAGGACGTGAAGCCCGGCCGCAAGGTGGGCCACGTCAACACCTACGGCGACGACCTGGACGACGTGCTGGAGCGCGCCCGTCACGCAGCCGGCTACCTGAGAGGCACGATCACCGAATGAGCCCAGTTGTCGGCATCGTCATGGGGTCGGACTCCGACTGGCCCGTCATGGAAGCGGCGGCCAAGGCCCTCGACGAGTTCGAGATCGCCTACGAGGTCGACGTGGTCTCCGCGCACCGCATGCCCCGCGAGATGATCGCGTACGGCGAGCAGGCCGCGGACCGGGGACTCAAGGTGATCATCGCGGGCGCGGGCGGCGCCGCCCATCTGCCCGGCATGCTCGCCTCGGTCACCCCGCTGCCCGTCATCGGGGTGCCCGTGCCGCTGAAGTACCTCGACGGCATGGACTCCCTGCTGTCCATCGTGCAGATGCCGGCCGGTGTCCCGGTCGCCACCGTCTCCGTCGCCGGCGCCCGCAACGCGGGCCTGCTCGCGGCCCGCATCCTCGCCGCTCACGACGAGGAACTCCTCGTCCGGATGCGGGAGTTCCAGCAGGAGCTGAACGACCAGGCCACCGAGAAGGGCAAGCGGCTGCGCGCCAAGGCCGAGGGGTCCGGCGCCGGCTTCGGCTTCGGGAAGTGACGCGGATGACCTCGCTGGACCAGGCCCGGGAGCTGCTGCGCGAGTTCCCCGTCGTCGACGGGCACAACGACCTGCCGTGGGCGCTGCGCGAACAGGTCCGCTACGACCTCGGCGCCCGCGACATCGCCGGCGACCAGTCCGCCCACCTGCACACCGACCTCCCCCGGCTGCGGGCGGGAGGGGTCGGCGCGCAGTTCTGGTCGGTGTACGTCCGTGCGGACCAGCCCGACCCGGTACCGGCCACGCTGGAACAGATCGACTGCGTACGGCAGTTGCTGGCCCGTCATCCGGAGGAGCTGGCGCCCGCGCTGACCGCCGCCGACATGGAGGCCGCGCGCGGTCAGGGCCGTATCGCCTCCCTCATGGGGGCGGAGGGCGGCCACTCCATCGCCGACTCCCTCGGCACACTGCGGGGGTTGTACGACCTCGGCGTCCGGTATCTGACCCTCACCCACAACTTCAACGTGGCGTGGGCGGACTCGGCGACCGACGAGCCCGGCGTGGGCGGCCTGTCGGCCTTCGGCCGCGAGGTGGTGCGGGAGATGAACCGGCTCGGCATGCTGGTCGACCTCTCCCACGTCGCCGCCACGACCATGCGGGACGCGCTGGACGCCACGTCCGCGCCGGTGATCTTCTCCCACTCCTCCGCCCGCGCGGTCTGCGACCACCCGCGCAACATCCCCGACGACGTGCTGGAGCGGCTGCCCGCCAACGGCGGTGTC
This sequence comes from Streptomyces sp. NPDC059787, assembly GCF_042732315.1. NCBI lineage: Bacteria > Bacillati > Actinomycetota > Actinomycetes > Kitasatosporales > Streptomycetaceae > Streptomyces > Streptomyces sp. NPDC059787. The sequence goes on along the minus strand of NZ_JBHWHX010000084.1, from coordinate 5,466 downwards.
GCGATGGTGACGTTCGTGCCGAAGTTCGTGCTCCAGGCGGCCGTCGACTGGACGGCCGCGGCCGACGAGAACATGCGCGCGCACGGCTTCCACCACCTCGACACCACCGCCGAGGGGATGAGGATCCACCGCGCCTTCGAGGAGACCAACCCGCGCCCGGTCGCCACCGTCTCCACGGTGGCGGACCACCTGGACCACATGCGCGAGGTCGCCGGCATCGACCACCTCGGCATCGGCGGCGACTACGACGGCACGGCCTTCACCCCCGACGGCCTGAACGACGTCTCCACCTACCCGAACCTGATCGCCGAGCTCCTCGACCGCGGCTGGTCGAAGGCCGACCTGTCCAAGCTCACGTGGAAGAACGCGGTACGGGTACTGGGCGCCGCGGAGGACGTGGCCAGAAACCTCCAGGAGACCCGCGCCCCGTCCAACGCCACCCTGGCCTCCCTGGACGCCTGACCCGCGAACCTGGGAATCCAGCCCCTCCGGCACAACCCAGCCCCTCCGGCGTCTGAGGAGCGGAGTCCGGGGCGGAGCCCCGGGACGGGACGGAGGGGGCGAGTCGGACAACCGCGTGCCCGGACGGGGCGTCGTACCCAGGTACCCCGAACGCCGCGTCCACCAGGAAGCCCACGGCCGCTCCGTGCGACGGTGACCGTACCGCCGAGGTCACGACGTACGGAGCCCGCCATGGCCGATCTCCAGGACGACCTGCACCCCGCCGCCGAGGTCGGCCGCATCGACGAGCCGTACCCCCAGGAGGCGGTCATCGTCACACCGGAGACGTACGAGCCCGTCTCCGACCCGGACGCCGAACCCCTCACCCGCGCCCACGCCGTCCTCGCCGCCCACCCCGTCGCCGACGGCTACAGCGGACTGCCTTGGGCGCTGCGCCGACTCCCCTGGTACGACCTCGACCTGGGGGAGAACGCCGTCGACGCGGATGTGCCCCGGCTGCGCAAGGGGCAGGTCGGCGCGGTGTTCTGGTCGCTGCACCTGCCCGAGGCCGACGACGGAGGCCGGGCCGTCGGCGCCACCCTGGAGCAGCTCGACCTGGCGAAGGCGGTGGTCGCCGCCCACGACGAGGGCCTGCGCCCCGCGCGCAGCGCGGGAGAGGTCGCCGACGCCCGCAACTGCGGCCGGGTCGCCGTCCTGTTCGGCCCCGCCGGTGCCGCCGCCCTCGGCGACTCCCTCGGCGTGCTGCGCTCGCTGCACACCCTCGGTCTGCGCGTGCTCACCCTGACCGGTGCCTCCTGGGCGGACGCCGCGGGACTGACCCGGTTCGGCGAGGAGGTCGTCCGTGAGATGAACCGGGTCGGCATGATCGCCAACCTCTCGTACGCATCGGCCCCGACGATCCGCCGCGTCCTCGCCGTCTCCAAGGCGCCCGTGCTGTTCAGCCGCTCCGCCGCCCACGCCCTGCGCCCCCATCCGGCCAATCTCCCCGACGAACTGCTCGCCGACGTGGGGCGGGCCAAGGGCCTGTGCATGGTGCCGCTGACCGCCGAGCAGTCCGGTCCGACCGTCCGTGACGTCGCCGACCACCTCGACCACGTCCGCACGGTCGCCGGACCGGAGTGCGTCGGCCTGTCCGGCACCTACGACACCGGTGGCACCCATCCGCAGGAGCTCGCCGACACCTCCTGCTATCCGAGGCTGATCGCCGAACTGCTGGGGCGCGGCTGGGACGAGACCGAGGTGGCCCTGCTGACCTGGGGCAACGTCCAGCGGGTACTCCGCGAGGCGCATTTCACCGCCCATGTGGCCCAGCAGCGCCGCCCGCCGTCGACGGCGACCATCGAGGACCTGGACGGCTGAGCGGCGGGGTGGTCAGGGCTGTCGGATCAGAGCTGCCGGATCAGGGCTGTTCGATCCGGCAGAGGCAGAACGGATGCCCCGCCGGATCGGCGTACACCCGGAAGTCCTTGGTCTCGTAGCCCTCCCGGTCCAGCACCCGCGCCCCCAGCGCCAGCACCTTCTCCTCCGCCGCGTCGATCTCCTCCCAGGTCCCGCCGGCGTCGAAGTCGAGGTGGAACTGCTGGGAGTCGTGGTCGGCGCTCGGCCAGGCCGGCGGGGCGTACCCCGACGCCCGCTGGAAGGCGAGCCGGGGCCCCGCGGGGATCTGCAGCACCACCCAGTCCGGGTCCTCCTCCACGGGCGTGCCGCCGCCGACGGCCGCGTAGAAGACGGCCAGTTCACGCGGATCGGGGCAGTCGAGAACGACGGAACGCAGACGGGCCACGGGGGCCATGGATCCTCCAGGAGTCAGCGGGTCAGCAGGCGCACAGGCAGAACGGGTGCCCGGCCGGATCCGCGTAAACCCGGAAGGTCCGCGAGCGGTCGTCGGCGTCCAGCGGCCTCGCACCCAGCGCCAGCACCTCCTTCTCGGCCGCGTCCAGGTCCTCGACCGTCAGATCCAGGTGGAACTGCTGGGAGCCGTCGGCCGACGGCCACCGCGGCGGTACGTACTCCGGGGACGCCTGGAAGGCCAGCGTCGGGCCGCCGTCCACCTTCAGGTCCACCCACTCGCCCTCGCCCACCACCGTGCCGCCCACCAGCCCGGCGTAGAAACCGGCCAGCGCGCGCGGGTCCGGACAGTCCAGGACGACGGCGCCCACCTTGGCAACGGACATGACTTCCTCCTCGTTGTTACCGTCAGGGACGGGTAACCAGTAACGGTTACCGCATGCTCCCGCATCGGAGGTAACGTCGCAAGGGAAAAAGGAAATGGGAGAGGCGGCGTCCAGGCATGAGTGAGAGAGCGGCCCCGCCCGGGAAACTGGCCCTGGTCCAGGCCCTGGTCAACACACTGGACGTCGAGTCGGGCGCCGACGCGCTGGACACGGCGGACGGCCGCGCGCCCTTCGGGCTCACCGAGGACACCGTCGCTTCTGCTCGCGAACTGCGCGAGTCCCTGCGCGCCACGCTGCTCGCCCACGCCGGACACCCGCCCCACCGCGCGGTCACCCCGCTCGGCGAGCTGCTCGCCCGTGCGCCCCTGGTGGTCACGGTCGATCCGGCGGACGGCTCCGCCGCGCTCGCCCCCGTCGACGACGGGCCCCTGCTCTCCCGCGTGGCAGCCGCCGTCGCGGAGGCGGTCACGGCGGGCACCTGGAACCGGCTGAAGGCCTGCGAGGCCGACGACTGCCTCTGGGCGTACTACGACCGCAGCCCCGCCGGACGCGGCCGCTGGTGCTCCATGCAGGTGTGCGGGGCCCGCGCGAAGATGCGGCGCTATCGGGCGAAGGAGGCGTGAACGCTCCGCTGGGTGTGTGTCGTTGGTCGTCTGCCGCGCCGTCGTGGCTGGTCGCGCCCACGCGGCGGTAGCCGCACGTCGGTACGGTCCCGCGCCCCTTTGGGGTGTTGCCGGGCCCCGGTGGACTGCGCCGGGCCTGTTGAGGGCGCGGTGGTGTGTCGTTGGCCGTCTGCCGCGCCGTCGTGGCTGGTCGCGCCCACGCGGCGGTAGCCGCACATCGGTACGGTCCCGCGCCCCTTTGGGGTGTTGCCGGGCCCCGGTGGACTGCGCCGGGCCTGTTGAGGGCGCGGTGGTGTGTTGTTGGTCGTCTGCCGCGCCGTCGTGGCTGGTCGCGCCCACGCGGCGGCAGCCGCACATCGGTACGGTCCCGCGCCCCCTCAGGGCGCTGCCGTGCCGCAGTGGGATTTGCGGGGCTCGTTGGAGGCACGGCGGTAGCCGCACGCCGGTACGGTCCCGCGCCGCTACAGGGCGCGTAGCCGCACCGTGTCCGCGTGTGGTTTGGCAGAATGCGGCGGGGCGCCGGTTCGGCCGACTGAGCCTCGGCCGAACCGGCGCCCTCCGCTCTTCGTCTACGCGGTGGGGCGTCCCATCGCGCGGTAGCGCCAGCCGGCCCGGCGCCACACCTCCGGGTCGAGCGCGTTGCGCCCGTCGAGGATCAGCCGCTCCGCCGCCACCTCGCCCAGCGCCGCCGCGTCCAGCTCGCGGAACTCCCGCCACTCCGTCAGATGCAGTACGACGTCCGCGCCGCGCACCGCCTCCAGCGCCGAGTCGGCGTACCCCAGGGTCGGGAAGAGACTGCGGGCGTTGTCCATGCCCTTCGGGTCGTACACCGTGACCTGGCCGCCCTGGAGGTGGATCTGCCCGGCCACGTTCAGCGCCGGCGAGTCCCGGACGTCGTCCGAGTCCGGCTTGAAGGTCGCGCCCAGCACCGCCACCCGCTTGCCCAGGAACGACCCGCCGCCCAGGGCCTGCCTCGTCAGCTCCACCATCCGGCCGCGCTGGCGCATGTTGATCGAGTCGATCTCCCGCAGGAACGTCAGCGCCTGGTCCGCGCCCAGCTCACCGGCGCGCGCCATGAACGCCCGGATGTCCTTCGGCAGACAGCCGCCGCCGAAACCGATCCCGGCCCGCAGGAACTTCGCGCCGATCCGGTCGTCGTAACCGATGGCCTCCGCCAGCTTGGCCACGTCACCGTCCGCGGCCTCGCACACCTCGGCCATCGCGTTGATGAACGAGATCTTGGTGGCCAGGAAGGAGTTCGCGGAGGTCTTCACCAGCTCCGCGGTCGGGAAGTCGGTCACCACGAACGGCGAGCCCTCCTCGACCGGCGTGGTGTACACCTCCCGCAGCACCTTCTCCGCCCGCTCACTGCGCACGCCCACCACGATCCGGTCCGGGTGCAGCGTGTCCTGCACGGCGAAGCCCTCGCGCAGGAACTCCGGGTTCCACGCCAGCTCCGCGTCCTCCCCGGCAGGGGCGTGCTCGGCCAGGTAGGCGGCCAGCCGGTCGGCCGAGCCGACGGGCACCGTCGACTTGCCCACGACCAGCGCGGGGCCCTTCAGATGGGGCGCGAGCGAGGCGATCGCGGAGTCGACGTACGACATGTCGCAGGCGTACTCGCCGTGCCGCTGCGGAGTGTTCACACAGACGAAGTGGACGTCGCCGAACTCGCCGAGCTCGGCCCAGTCCATCGTGAACCGCAGCCGCCCGCTGGACCCCTCGATCCCGGCGACGTGCCTGCGCAGCAGCTCTTCCAGTCCCGGCTCGTACATCGGGACCTCACCGCGCCGGAGCTTGTCGATCTTCTCCGGTACGACATCGAGGCCCAGCACCTCGAACCCCAGCTCCGCCATGGCCGCCGCGTGGGTCGCACCGAGATAACCGGTGCCGATCACGGTGATCTTGAGGGCCATGAGTGCTCCAGGGGTATACGGCATGCAGTGCGGGCCCGAGCATAACCGGGGGCCCGGGACCGCCACCGGCGGGCTGTCGCCCAGCTCACCTATCCACAACCGTGGATGACGCTCTAAAATTTGAGTTACTTAACGGTAGTTAGCGTGACCAGCATCGCAGTGTTTTGGAGCGTGAGAGACCTTGGCCGGATCGGCTGACTTCGACCTGTACCGCCCGTCCGAGGAGCACGACATGCTCCGTGACGCCGTCCGCTCGCTGGCCGAGGCGAAGATCGCGCCGTACGCCGCCGCGGT
>NZ_JBHWHX010000083.1:0-14572 GCF_042732315.1 Streptomyces sp. NPDC059787 | reverse complement strand
CCGGACGGAGACCGCAGGTCACGAGCGGGATACAGAAGTAACCGATGCGTCTTCGGACACCTCCTGGCGTGGCTGCTGTGCGAGGATCGGGCCGTGGATGAGCTGAGACCCGACGATCCGTCACGTATCGGCCCCTACCGGCTTCTCGCCCGTCTCGGCGCGGGCGGCATGGGTGAGGTCTATCTGGCCCGCTCGACCGGTGGCCGCACCGTCGCCGTGAAACTGGTCCGTTCCGAGCTGGCGTCGGAGCCCGAGTTCCGCAGGCGGTTCGCGCAGGAGATCGCGTCCGCGCGGCGCGTGGGCGGCGAGTGGACCGCGCCCGTGCTGGACGCGGACACCGACGCGGCCGCGCCGTGGGTCGCCACCGGGTACGTGCCGGGGCCCTCGCTGCACGAGGTGATCGCCGGGCGCCCGGAGCCGCTGCCCGAGCGGTCGGTGCGGATCCTCGCCAACCGGCTCGCCCGGGCGCTCACGGCCGTCCACGAGGCGGGCCTCGTCCACCGCGACCTCAAGCCGGCGAACATCCTGGTGACGATCGACGGGCCGCGCGTCATCGACTTCGGCATCGCCCGCGCGCTCGACGCGGTGACCGCCGACGGCAAGCTGACCCGCACCGGGGCGGTGATCGGCTCGCCCGGCTACATGTCCCCCGAGCAGGTCCGCGGCGAGCCGCTCACCGCGGCCAGCGACGTCTTCTCGCTCGGCTCGGTGCTGGCCTTCGCGGCGACCCGACGCCAGCCGTTCAGCTCGTCGGACAGCGGGATGCACGCGGTGATGTACCGGATCGCGCAGGAGGCGCCGGACCTGTCCGGCCTGCCCGAGGGGCTGTCGGACCTCGTACGCGACTGCCTGGCCAAGGATCCCGCCGCCCGGCCGACGCCCGCCGATCTGGTGGAGCGTACGGCCGCCGACGCGGCGAGCGCGGACACCGAGCCGTGGCTGCCGGCCGGGCTGATCGCGGAACTGGGCCGCAGGGCGGCCCGGTTGCTGGACTCGGAGGCACCGGGCACCCGGGCCGTCCCCGCGCCTCCGGCCGCACCGCCGACCGTGCCGCCGATGCCCGTCACCGGGCCGCCCGCGGCCACCCCGCCGCCGCCCGGGGCGCCGCCGGTACCGTCGGCGGCTCCGTCCCCGACACCGCCCTCCACTCCACCCTCGGCGCCGCCCGCGACCCCGCCGCTGCCGGCGAGCGCGCCGGCCACCCCGCAGCCCACGCCGGACCCGGTCCCGCCGCCCACCGCGGACCCGAGCCCGGCCGCCGCGGACCCGAGCCCGGCCGCCATGAGCCCGGCCCCGCCCGCCGCGGACCCCGCCCCGCCCGCCGCGGACCCGGCGCCGGCTCCCACTCCGGCTCGGACACCCGCGCCGACGCCGGTCGCGCCGCCGCTCGGTGTGTTCGGGGACCCCGTTCCGACACCGGCCCCCGCGCCCGCCCCGGCGGCCCGCAGGCGGACCCGGCTGGTCGTCGGCTCCGTCGCCCTGGTCGTCGCCCTGCTCGCCGGCGGCATCACGTACGCCGCCATGAACCTGGGCGGAGACAAGGACGACGGAAAGAACACCAGCGCTGGGAAGACGGGAGACTCCGAGCAGCCCGCCGACGACAGCACCGAAGACCCCGCGGGCGACCCCACGCAGGACGAGGAGGACACCTCCTCCCCGGGCCCGGCGCCCTCGGCCTCCATCGAGGGCGCGATCGCCGACGAGTACCTGGGCACCTGGCAGGGCCAGGGCAAGGACTCCGAGGGGAACGTGCGATCGCTCCGGCGCATCACGATCACCCAGGGCATAGAGGGCGAGGACGTCGCGACGACGTTCAACTCCTTCGAGGACGTGCTGTGCACCGGCGCCGGGAAGCTCGTCTCGTTCGGCAGCCTGATGGTGCTGGAGTCCCGCTCGGTCACCAGCATCCCCGAGTCCGGCTGCACCGACGGCGGCGAGCAGACCCTGCGCCTGGGCGACGACGGCTCGATCACCTGGACCAGCGGCGACGGCGGCGAGACCGCGATCCTCACGAGGACCGAACCGTCCGAGACCCCCATCCCGGACTCCTTCCTCGGCACCTGGAAGCGTGAGGGCTCCGACTCCGGCGAGAGCATGTCCCTCGTGCTGGAACAAGGGGCCTACGGTGAGGTGGTGGCCAGGTGGACCGGTGACGGGGCGGCGTACCACTGCGAGTGGGAGAGCGTCGTGGTGGACGCCAACAGCACGGGGGTGCGGCTCGGCCCGGCGGTCGTCACGGTCGCGGAACCGGAGGACCAGTGCGAGAACGGCAACACGGAGACGTTGCGGCTCAAGAGCGCCGACCAGCTGGCCGTGACCGTGCTCGGTGACGACCAGCCCCCGACGACCTACCGCCGCGCGGACTAGAAGAACTCCGACCACGGCTGGTCCCAGACCTGCTTCACGCACAGGACCAGGAACAGCAGGCCCGCGATCGCGAGCATGCCGTTGCTCAGCGGGCCGTTGCGCCACTCGCGGGGTGTGCGGGACGAGTTGAGGAGCCAGAGCAGGGTGAGGGCGAGGAACGGCATGAAGGCGGCGCCCAGGACGCCGTAGATGATGATCAGGCGGAAGGGCTCGTCCTGGAAGAGCAGGATCATGGGCGGGAAGGTGAGCCAGAGCAGGTAGGCGCGGAAGGCCCAGGAGCGTTCGCGGCGCCCGGAGGCCAGCTCGTCGCCCCGCGCCTCGCGCTCGCCCCGCTGCCGGGCCAGGAAGTCGGCGAACATCAGGCTCACGCCGTGCCAGACACCGATCAGGGAGGTGAAGGAGGTGGCGAAGAAGCCGATCAGGAAGAGCTTGCCGGTGGCCGTGCCGTACTCCTCCTCCAGGATGTCGCCGAGCTGCATCAGGCCCTTGTCGCCGCTCGCGATCGCGATGTTCGCCGAGTGCAGCAGCTCGGCGCCGACGAGGAGCATCGCGATGACGAAGATGCCGGTGGTGGCGTAGGCGACCCGGTTGTCCAGGCGCATCACCTTCATCCAGCCGGTGTTCGTCCAGCCCTTGGCGTTGACCCAGTAGCCGTACGCGGCCAGCGTGATGGTGCCGCCCACGCCGCCGATCAGACCGAGGGTGTTGAGGACCGAGTCCTTCTCGTCCGGGAGGACCGGGAGGAGGCCGGCGAAGGCGTCACCGAGGTGGGGGGTGACACGGATCGCCAGGTAGACGGTCACGACGAACATGACGCCCACCAGGACCGTCATGACCTTCTCGAACACGTCGTACTTGTTGAACCAGACGAAGACCAGGCCGACGAGGCCGCAGGCGATGCCCCACCATTCGAGGTCCATCACGTCCGGGAAGAGGGCCTGGAGCGGCAGGGCGCTGGACGACATCGCCGCCGCGCCGTAGACGAAGCCCCAGATCACGGCGTAGACCGCGAAGAACCAGGTCGTCCAGCGGCCGAGGCTCGCCCAGCCGTCGAAGAGGGTGCGGCCGGTGGACAGGTGCCAGCGTCCGCACGCCTCCGCGAGGGAGATCTTCACCAGGCAGCCGAGGATCGCCGCCCACAGCAGGGTGTAGCCGAAGTTGCTGCCCGCGATGAGGGTGGCGACGAGGTCGCCGGCACCGACACCGGTCGCGGCGACGACGATGCCGGGACCGATGTAGCGCCAACTGGACTTACGGGGAGCCGAGCCGGCCCCGGACCCGAGTGGTGCGCCGACGTCTCTGGTGTTGCCCGTGGTGTCCGCCATGGGGGTCAAGAAAGCCCATGGCGGCCGGTGGGACAAGAGGGCGTGCGCGGATCTTCACCCGATGCGCTTAGTCGGCGTCGGTTCCGTCGCCGTCACCGGCCTTCTCGTCGTCCTTCGTGCCGTCCGCCCGGTCGGCCTTCTCGTCGGCCTTCTCGTCGTCCGTCCGGTCGTCCGTCCGGTCGTCCGCCCGGTCGGCCTTCTCGTCGTCCGCCCGGTCGTCCGGCCTGCCGTCCTTCTCGGACTGCTTCTCGCCGTCCTCGAAGTACGTGTCCAGGACCGCGTCCAGCGCGGTGTCCCATTCCGCGAAGCTGCTGCGGGACGGGGCCTCGACCTCGATCGGGTACCAGCGGCGGTCAGGGGTGTGGACGGTGAGCGTGTAGCGCTTGCCGAAGCGGGCGGTCTCCGTCTCCACCGCGCCGATCTCGTCCCAGCGGAACTCGCACTCCTGGTCGTCCAGGCGCAGTCGTACGCCGCTGTGGTCGGCGACGACCCGGGCGCGACGGTCGGACGCCTCGAAGACGGGGCCGTCGGGGGCCGCCGGCTCCTCGGGGGCGGACTCCTCCTCCATCTCCGGTTCCGGCTCCGGAGTCGTGTCCTGCGGGACCGTGTCCTCCGGTTCCTCCGGCTTCGCCTTCGCGTCCTCCTCCCGGCCGGACGCGGGCGAGGTGAGCCCGGGGATGAATGCCGGGTCGAATCCGGCGCCTTCCAGGGGCTGGCTGCTCGAACCTATGCGCTGCTCCACACCGCAGGAGTATGGTCGACAAACCTGTGCCGGACACAGCCAGCCCCCAACTTCGTTATCAGACGCCTACATGGGCACCACGGCTCACACGACGAGACTGAGCGCGGCGGCGACCACGAACCCGGCCACCGACAGCACGCTCTCCAGCACCGTCCACGTCTTGAGCGTGTCCCGTTCGCTGATGCCGAAGTACTTGGCGACCATCCAGAAGCCGCCGTCGTTGACGTGCGAGGCGAAGATCGAGCCCGCCGAGATGGCCATGATGACCAGCGCGACGAACGCCTGCGAGTGGTCCCCCTCGGCCAGCAGCGGGGCCACGATGCCCGCCGTCGTCACGATCGCCACCGTCGCCGAACCCTGCGCGACCCGCAGCACCACGGAGATCAGGTAGGACAGGACGATCACCGGCAGGCCGACGTCGTTGAAGGTGTCCGAGAGGGCCTGGGCGACCCCGCTGGCCTTGAGGACGGCGCCGAAGACGCCGCCCGCGCCGACCACCAGCAGGATGTTGCCGACCGGCTTGAGGGAGGACGTGGAGACGGTCTCCAGGGACTTGCGGGACCAGCCGCGCCGGATGCCCAGCAGGTAGTACGCGAGGAAGAGGGCGAGGGTGAGGGCCACGAACGGGTGGCCGAAGAACTCGATCACCGAGCGGAGGGTGGACTCGTCCAGCGCGATCGAGGAGAAGGTCGCCGCGAGGATCAGGATCAGCGGTGTACCGATGATGCCGAGGACCGTGCCGAGCGGCACCGGCGCCTCCCGCGGTTCGACCCCGGAGGCACGCTGCTCGGCGGCGACGGCGTCCTTGGCCTCCTGGGCGGCCTCGACCATGTCCTGCGGTACGGCGACGAAGACGCGCTTGCCGATCCAGGCGGAGTAGGCCCAGGCGGCGGCGACGGCCGGCAGACCGCAGACGATGCCCATGAGGATGACCCAGCCGAGGTCGACGTGGAGCAGTCCGGCGGCGGCCACCGGGCCCGGGTGCGGGGGCAGGAAGGCGTGGGTGACCGAGAGGCCGGCGAGGAGGGGGAGGCAGTAGAGCAGGATGGACTTGCCGGAGCGTTTGGCGGCGGCGTACACGATCGGCGCGAGGACGAAGATGCCGACGTCGAAGAAGACCGGGATGCCGAAGATCAGACCGGTGAGGCCCATCGCGAGCGGGGCCCGCTTCTCGCCGAACAGGCCGAGCAGCCGGCCCGCCAGGACCTCCGCGCCACCGCTGACTTCGAGGATCGCGCCGAGCATGGTGCCCAGACCGATGATGATCGCGACATGGCCGAGGATGCCGCCCATCCCGGACTCGATGGTGGACACCGCGTCCGAACGCTGGACCGTGCCGAAGAGTTCGGTGACCGACAGACCCGCCATCAGGCCGACGGCTATGGAGACGGCGAGCAGCGCGACGAACGGCTGCAGCCGGACCTTGATGATCAGGAAGAGGAGCAGCGCGATACCGATGGCGGCGACGGTCAGCAGACCCGCCGTGCCGTCGAGGAGGAGGAGCAGGCCTCCGGTGTGCGGTGGTGTCTGAGCCGGTGCGGAGGCGGCGAACGGGAGGAGCGGATGGGACATTCGGGGGTCCTCTGGCTAAGTGCACGGTGCTTTCGGGCAGGGGGGATCGCGGCACGGCGTCCCAGGGGGTGCGGGACGCCGTGCCGTGACGTCGTACGGCAGTGAGGGGGGAGGGGAGGGCGCGGGTCAGCCGAGGACGGCGAGCGCGTCGATCTCGATGAGGAGGCCGGCCGGGAGACCGACGTAGACGGTCGTGCGGGCGGCGGGCGGCTGGGTGAGGCCCTGCTCCTCGAAGTAGGTGTTGTAGAGGTCGTTCATCTCCGCGAAGTGGTCCACGTCGGTGAGGTAGACGCGGATCATCATCACGTCGTCCCAGCTCGCGCCGCCCTCTTCGAGGATCGCCTTGACGTTGGCGAGGGTCTGGAGGGTCTGCTCGCGCAGGGTGGGACCGGCGGGCGTGGGCGGCTTGCCCTCCTCGGCGGGCAGGAACCCGACCTGGCCGGCGACCTGGAGGATGTTGCCCTTGCGGACTCCGTGGGAGAACTTCGCGGGCGGGGTGGTGTGGGTCGTGGGGGTGAGCGCGGTCTTCTCGGTCATGCGGGGGTGTCCTTCACTGGGGTTCTGCCGGAGTACTCGCCGCTGATCGCGTCCGCCGTACGGCGCACCAGCGGGAGCAGGGTGAGGAGTTCGTCGGCGGTGACGACGACGTTCGGCGCGGAGACCGACATCGCGGCGACCACCTTGCCGTCGGCGCCGCGGATCGGCGCGGCGACGCAGTTGATGGACTCCTCGTGGCCGCCGAGGTCGGTGGCCCAGCCCTGTTCGCGCACCTTGACCAGTTCCTGGAGGAACGCGGTGGCGTTGGGTGTCGAACGGGACGTGTACATGGGGTAGTCGAGCTTCTCCGCGAGGGGGCGGCGCTCGTGTTCGGGCAGGTCGGCGAGGAGGAGTTTGGCGACGGCCGCGACGGTGATGGCCACGGGTTTGCCGATCCGTGAGTACATGCGGACCGGGTAGCGGCTCTCGACCTTGTCGATGTAGAGGACCTCGTTCTCCTCGTACACGGCGAGGTGGACGGTGTGTCCGCACTTCTCGTTGAGGCGTACGAGGTGGGCGTGGGCGATCTCGCGGACGTCGAGGTTCTCCATCGCCTCCTGGGCGAGGGCGAAGAGGCGGGCGCCGAGGCGGTAGCGCTGGTCGGACTGGCGGTAGACCAGTCCGTGCTCGTGGAGGGTGCGGAGGAGGCGGAGGGCGGTGGATTTGTGCACGCCCAGGCGGTCGGCGACCTGGCCGAGGTCGGCGGGGCCTTCCGCGAGCAGGGGGAGGATGCTCAGGGCGCGGTCTACGGTCTGGCTCATGGGGTGCGTGCCTCCTTCTCGGCCCTTTCGTCTTCATCGGCTTGTGTCCAGCCGGGGCCGAGTCGCAGTTTCCCCCACGCGGTGTCGTCGAGGGCGACCAGGCGGTCGGCGAGGGGGCGGGGCGGGGGTGCGGCGAGGTCGCCGGGGGTGGTGAGGGTGGCCGCGGCCATGAGGTGGCCGTGTCTCAGGCGGTCGCGCAGCGGGAGGTTCCGGAGGGTCGCGGAGAGGAAGCCGGCGGCGAAGGCGTCGCCGGCGCCGGTGGTTGCGACTACGTCGACCCTGAGGGCGGGTTCGTAGGTGCCCTGTGCTGGTGCGGGGCGGGGGGTGGTCGCGCTGCCCGGCGCCTGTGGGGTGCCGTTGCGCCCACCCGTGCCGCCCTGGGGGTACCCCCTCTGGGGGAGGCACGACTGCCCGCGGAGAGCGGGGAGTGCGGCTGCCCCGCGTGCGCCCTGTTTGACCACCAGCAGTTCCGGTTCGGGGAGGGCTTCGCGGATGGCCGAGGGGCCGCCTGTGATGCCCCAGGCCTCTTCCGCCTCGTCCTCTCCCACGAAGACGAGGTCCGCGCCGCGTGCCAGGTCCAGGAGGATCTCCGGGCCGTGGGTGTCGCGCCACAGGGCCGGGCGGTAGTTCACGTCGAAGGAGATCAGGGGGCGGGTGGGGTGGGGGGCGGTCAGTTCCCGGATCAGGGTCAGGCAGTCGGCGGAGAGTGCCGGTGTGATGCCTGACAGGTGCAGGACGCGTCCCGCGCGTACCGCCTCCAGGTCGAGGTCCGCGGCCGTCATCGCGGAGGCCGCCGAGCCCGCCCGGTAGTACGCGACCTCGTGGGCGTCCGTGGCGCGGTCGCCGGCCGTGCGGAAGTAGACGCCGGTCGGGCGGGCCGGGTCGCGGCGGACGTGCGACACGTCGACGCCGTATCCGCCGATCGCCTCGACGAGGTGGTCGCCGAAGCCGTCGGCGCCCACCCTGCTGATCCACCGGGTGGTGTGGCCCGCCGCCGCGAGCACGCACGCCACGTTCGACTCCGCGCCGCCGATGCCCCGGTCGAAGGACGGCACGTCGGCGAGGCGGCCCGGCCGGGAGGGCAGGAACGTCACCATGGACTCGCCGAGCGCGACAACGTCCACGGCGTGACTCCTTCTCTTCTGCGGGTGAGGCGGTCTCCGTTGACCGCACGTGGCCGAGATGTTAGACAGCGGTAAGCGATATACGCAACGAGTGTTGCAAGTAATGCAACACTGCTGATCAGGGAGGTTCCGATGGTCCTCGACGCTCTCGCCCGCCTCACCGAGGAACGGGTCGACCACCGCTTCAAGGGCCTTCCGCCGGACGCCGAGGGGCTGACCGTCGGTGAGCTGGCCGCGCAGCGCCGCAACCTCTTCACCGGCGGCTTCACCACGCCCGTGCTCGCGCTCTCCGCCGAGCGCCTGGAGCACAACCTGAAGCTGATGGAGGCGTACGCCGCCCGGCACGGGCTCGCCTTCGCGCCGCACGGCAAGACCTCCATGGCCCCGCAGCTCTTCCAGCGGCAGATCGAGCACGGGGCGTGGGGCATCACGCTGGCCGTTCCGCATCAGGTGCGGGTGGCGCGGGCGTACGGGATCCGGCGGGTCTTCCTCGCCAATGAGCTGGTGGACGCGGCGGCCCTGCGATGGGTCGCGGCCCAGCTGGACGCCGATCCGGACTTCCGGTTCATCTGCTACGTCGACTCCGTGCGCGGGGTGGAGCTGATGGACGCGGCGCTCACCGCGGGCGGCGCCTCCCGCCCCGTGGACGTGGTCGTCGAGCTGGCCGCCGGTGAGGGCGCCCGCACCGGTGTGCGGACGGAGGCCGAGTGCGCCGCCGTCGCCGATGCCGTGGCCGGCGCGCGCGGACTGCGGCTGGTCGGGGTCGCCGGCTACGAGGGCGAGGTCCCGCGGGCGGACCCGGAGCGGGTGCGTGCCTGGCTGCGCCGGCTGGTGTCGCTCGCCGTGGACTTCGACAGGGCGGGGCGGTTCGCGGGGCTGGACGAGATCGTGGTGAGCGCGGGCGGCAGCGCCTGGTTCGACGCGGTGGCCGATGTCTTCGCCGAGCTCCCGGAGCTGTCCGTGCCCGTGCTGAAACTGCTGCGCTCGGGGGCGTACGTCTCGCACGACGACGGCCACTACCGCGAGCTGACCCCCTTCAACCGGGTCCCGGAGGAGGGCGCGCTGGAGCCGGCGTTCCGGCTGTGGACGCAGGTGGTGTCGCGGCCGTCCGACGGGCAGGCGTTCACCAACGCGGGCAAGCGGGACGCGGCCTACGACCTCGATCTGCCGTTCGCCCAGGTGGTCCGCCGGGACGGGAGCGAGCGCCCGGCCACCGGGATCTCGGTGACCGGGCTGTCCGACCAGCACGCGTGGCTGCGCACCACCGGGGACGCCGATCTGGAGGTGGGGGACTGGGTGGGGCTCGGGCTGTCCCATCCGTGCACGTCGTTCGACAAGTGGGTGCTCATCCCCGTGGCGGAGGCGGACGGCACGGTGGTCGACTACATCCGTACGTTCTTCTAGGAGGCCGGCACATGGAAGAGCTCGTCATCAGGGACGCGGACGTCGTCGACGGCTCCGGCGACCACTCGTACCGCGCGGACGTGGTCGTGGACGGCGGCCGCATCGTCTCCATCGTGAAGGAGGCGGCGGACGCGGGGTGTCAGCGTCCGAAGGCCCGCCGTGAACTGGACGCCGAGGGGCTGGTGCTGGCGCCCGGCTTCATCGACATGCACGCCCACAGCGATCTGGCGCTGCTGCG
The DNA here is from genome assembly GCF_042732315.1 of Streptomyces sp. NPDC059787. Classification (NCBI taxonomy): domain Bacteria; kingdom Bacillati; phylum Actinomycetota; class Actinomycetes; order Kitasatosporales; family Streptomycetaceae; genus Streptomyces; species Streptomyces sp. NPDC059787. The sequence continues at coordinate 4,502 of NZ_JBHWHX010000083.1, read as the reverse complement.
CGACCCCGACCACAGCGCCAAGGCGGCACAGGGCGTCACCCTCGAAGTCCTGGGCCAGGACGGGCTGTCGTACGCGCCGGTCGACGACCGGACGCTCGGCGAGGTGCGCCGGGCGATCGCCGGGTGGAACGGCCCGGGCGACGACATCGACTTCGACTGGCGGTCGGTCGGCGAGTATCTGGACCGGCTCGACCGGGGCATCGCGGTCAACGCCGCGTACCTGATCCCGCAGGGCACGGTCCGCGCGCTCGCCGTCGGCTGGGAGGACCGGGAGGCCACGCCCGGAGAGCTGGACCGGATGCGGCAGTTGGTCGCGGAGGGCATGGAGCAGGGCGCGGTCGGCATGTCGTCGGGGCTGACGTACACGCCGGGCATGTACGCCGAGGACGCCGAACTGACCGAACTGTGCCGGGTGGTGGCGTCGTACGGCGGCTACTACTGCCCGCACCACCGCTCGTACGGCGCCGGGGCACTGGAGGCGTACGAGGAGATGGTGGCGCTGACGCGGGAGGCGGACTGCCCGCTGCACCTCGCGCACGCCACGATGAACTTCGGCGTGAACAAGGGCCGGGCGCCCGAGCTGCTGTCCCTCCTGGACGACGCGCTCGACGCCGGCGCCGACATCACGCTCGACACCTACCCCTACACGCCGGGCTGCACGACCCTCGTGGCGCTGCTGCCGAGCTGGGCGAGCGAGGGCGGGCCCGAGGAGATCCTTCGACGGCTCGCGGACGACGGGACCGCCGAGCGGATCCGGCACCATCTGGAGGTCACCGGCTCGGACGGCTGCCACGGCGTGCCCGTGGAGTGGGAGACCATCGAGATCTCGGGCGTCGGCGACCCGGCGCTGGGCGAGTACGTGGGCCGTACGGTCCTGGAGTCGGCGCGGGTGCGCGGCGAGTCGCCGTGGGTGGTCGCGCGGGAGCTGCTGCTGAAGGACAGGCTGGCCCCGACGATCCTCCAGCACGTCGGCCACGAGGAGAACGTACGGGCGATCATGCGGCACCGGGTGCACACCGGCGGCTCGGACGGCATCCTCCAGGGCGCCAAGCCGCATCCGCGCGCGTACGGCACCTTCCCCCACTACCTCGGGCACTACGTGCGCGAGTTGGGGGTGCTGTCGCTGGAGGAGTGTGTCGCGCACCTGACCTCGCGCCCGGCCGCGCGGCTGCGGCTGGCGGACCGGGGGCTGGTCCGCGAGGGCTACAAGGCGGACCTGGTGCTCTTCGATCCGGGGACGGTGGCCGCGGGGTCGACCTTCGACGAGCCCCGGACGCTGCCGACGGGCATCCCGCACGTACTGGTCGACGGGCGGTTCGTGATCGAGGACGGGCGGCGCACGGACGTGCTCGCGGGGCGGGCGGTCCGCAGGTCCCCCCGCTGACCGCCCGCCCCTCACCGGCCCCTTACGGCTTGGGAACCGCGCAGCCGCTCGCGCTCAGGTCGAGCTTGTTGTCGACGCCGAAGCAGGCGGGGAAGAGGTGGGTCTGCTGGGCGTAGTTGATGCCCTGGCGGACCGTGACCTGCCCGTTCTCGTCGACCTCGCACGGGTTGTTGACCGTGCAGCGTTCGCCGTCCTCGTTGCCGGTGTTGTTGACGGCGACCACCTGGCCGGTGGCGCTGTCGACGACCGGTGAGCCGGAGGTGCCGCCGATGGTGTTACAGGCGGAGGTGTAACGGACCGAGTCCTTCCAGGTCCAGTCCCCCTCCTTCATGCGGTACGCGAACCCGTCGACGGAGCAGTTGTAGATCCGCTTCCAGTAGCCGGACACCACGCTGATGGACGTACCGGCCGCCGGGCGGGTGGCGCTCAGGGGCAGCGCGTCGATGCCGTACGCGCTCTTGATCCGCGCGTATGTCGTGTTCAGCCGGTAGATCGCGGCGTCCGTGTCGGTCATGGTCGCGTAGACGAGCCGGTCGGCGCGCAGGGTGGCGACCTTGGAGCCGGCGGAGTTCAGCAGCCCGAAGGTACGGCTGGACGCCCGGTCGACGAGGACCTGGCCGGGCGCGGGGAAGCCGCTCTCCAGGCAGTGGCCGTTGGTGAGCACGAGCGCCGGGTCGTCGTCCGCCGAGCCGGGCATGCGGACGACGGAGCCGGAGCAGTTGCTGAGCGAGACGGTGCCGGCGAAGTTCACCGCGCCGGCCTTCGGCGCGGTGAGTCCGGACAGGGCGTCCGCCGCGGCCCCGACCGTGTCGTTGACGAGATCCGTCAACGTGGTGGTCGGGGCCGCGTCCGTGGTCGTGTCCGCGCCCGTGGGGGAAGGCGCGGAAGCGACCGCGGGGGTCGCGCCCGCCCCGGCGAAGGCCAGGGCGCAGAGCGCGACGACGAGAGGTTTTCTCATGGGGGTCCCCTCTTGCGGCGTCGGGCGGCCGGAGAGCTCCCGGCCGCCCACATGATTGTCATGCGCATTGTCAGCATGCGGACGACGAGGGGGCAAGGCTCTGTTTCCGACCGGTGACCGGCCGCGGCAAGGCCCTCAGAATGGCCCGGAAGTGCGGAGAAAGCGGGGGTCACGGAGGGGAGGGTCGGTGCGAGGGTGATGGAGGCATGTGCCCCGCGGACATAACCACCCGAAACGACGCGTCTCACGTGGCGGAAAACACGGCCCGGAGGGCCATACCGGGCCGTAAGCTCCCAGCATGCAGGTGATCCAGTCGACCAAGCTCTCCAACGTCTGTTACGAGATCCGGGGCCCGGTGCTCGAGGAGGCGATGCGGCTGGAAGCGGCCGGTCACCGCATCCTCAAGCTGAACACCGGCAACCCGGCGGCGTTCGGCTTCGAGTGTCCGCCCGAGATCCTGGAGGACATCCTCCGCAACGTGTCGACGGCGCACGGCTACGGCGACGCGAAGGGCCTGCTGGCCGCGCGCCGGGCGGTGGTCATGCACAACCAGACCCTCGGCATCGAGACCGACGTCGAGCACGTCTTCATCGGCAACGGCGTCTCCGAGCTGATCGTGATGGCGATGCAGGGGCTGCTGGACGACGGCGACGAGGTGCTCGTCCCCGCGCCCGACTACCCGCTGTGGACGGCGGCCGTCTCCCTCTCCGGCGGTACGGCGGTGCACTACCGCTGCGACGAGCAGTCGGACTGGATGCCGGACCTCGCCGACGTGGAGCGCAAGGTCACCGACCGCACCAAGGCGATCGTGATCATCAACCCGAACAACCCGACCGGCGCGGTCTACGACGAGGCGGTCATCAAGGGCCTCACCGACATCGCCCGCCGCCACAACCTACTGGTCTGCTCGGACGAGATCTACGACAAGATCCTCTACGACGACGCGAAGCACATCCCGACCGCCTCCGTCGCCCCCGACCTGCTCACCCTCACCTTCAACGGCATGTCGAAGGCGTACCGGGTGGCCGGCTACCGGGTTGGCTGGATGTCGATCTCGGGGCCGCGCGCCCACGCCGACTCCTACATCGAGGGCCTGACGATCCTGGCGAACATGCGCCTGTGCGCGAACATGCCGGGCCAGCACGGTGTGGTCGCGGCGCTCAGCGGACGCCAGACGATCAACGAGCTGGTGCTGCCGGGCGGACGGCTGCGCGAGCAGCGGGACACGGCGTACGAGCTGCTGACCCAGATCCCGGGCGTGAGCTGTGTGAAGCCGAAGGGCGCGCTGTACCTGTTCCCCCGCCTCGACCCCGACGTCTTCAAGATCAAGGACGACCGGCGGATGGTCCTGGACCTGCTGCGCCGCGAGAAGATCATGGTCGTGCAGGGCACCGGCTTCAACTGGCCGGAGCCGGACCACTTCCGGGTGGTGACCCTGCCGTCGGTCACCGACCTGCGGGACGCGGTCGGGCGGATCGCCCGCTTCCTGGACGGTTACGGCCAGCCCTGAGGCCGCGCGCGAACGGCCTCTTCACGAACGGCCTTTCTATGAACGACTCAACTTTAGACTGAATCTAAGCTAGGATGGTTTCCTGTTGCACCACAGGAGGCCATCCATGTACGAACCGATCCGTGCCAAGTCGGTCCACAGCACGATGGCCGGCACCCCCCACGACTTCCCCCACCGGTCCCGTGAGGAAGAGCTGGACATCCAGCTCGCGGGACACCTCGCCGCACTGCTCGCCGTCACCGACGAGCTGCGCGTGGCGGCACCCTCGGCCGATCTGGACGCGGCGGCCGAGCGGCTCGCCGAACAGGTCACCCGCCTGCGGGGAGGACGTACGCCGGCCCGCGCGCCGGCGACCACGACGGGCCGCGAGCCGGACGCGGCGGCCCTGCACCGGCGGGCGCACGCGCTCGCCGGCCGCGCCCTGGTCGTCGCCGCCTCCCGCGCCGACACGGCGGCGGCGATCCTCGCCGCCGAACGGATGGACGCGCACACCGCGGCCCTGCAGCCGCGCGCCCTCGCGTCCTCCCGCTGAGCCCTCTTCCCGGGCTCCCCTCGAACGGCCCCGGTCCGCGTGCACCCGCAGCGACGCGCGGACCGGGCGCCACACATCCCCACCGCCGACGGGGCGCCCCGGGCAGCACGCCCGGAGC
>NZ_JBHWHX010000082.1:0-20974 GCF_042732315.1 Streptomyces sp. NPDC059787 | reverse complement strand
CTTCGAAGGGCCATACCTTCATCTCTCGCACAGCATCGCTTCCAGGGATTGCCCTACAAACAGATCCCTTTCCGCGTTCAGGACACAAACACCCAAGCCCTCCTCTGCCTCGCAAGACGACGAGCCGACGTGCTCTTCGCGATGCTCCGCGACGGAACCTTCTACGAACCCCAACCCGCCCCAACAGGTTGACGAAACCAATAGGGGCACCCCCCCGCCGCACGAGGGTGGAAGATATAGAGCTGTTCGTTGATGCATCCGGGCCCGTACGCTGAGACGAACTGTTTGTAGTCCGTGGGCAGTACGGCCCCGTAGAGCCGCTCCGTTTCCTCCCAGTCACGGTTCACATCACCGTTGACCGACGGCGCCCCCAGAAATTCACCGATTCGAGAGAGGTCCACCGGATGTCCTTTCCGCACAACTGTATCCACCAGTTGGCCGATTACAGATTGATCCTCTCTTGCATGCCGTCCAGGACGACAGCCTCGGCCTGACATGCGGCACAGCCCTGGCCGGCCCGCCAGTGCCGTGCCGGGTCAACTGCAGTCGGACATGAACCGGCCCTCGAGGTGGTCGGGGCTGAGGAAGACGAAGCCGCTGCCGTAACCGAAGTTGATGAAGAACGGGTCGCCCGGACACTCGCCCCGATCGGTGAACTGGCAGAGGAACTGCCAGGAGCCGTCATCGAGGTCCCTGACCGAGTTGTTGGGCAGTACCGGGGCACCGCCCAGAAAGTCACGAGGACCTGGCCCAGACGGCAGGTCCACTTCCGGGCCCTCATGACGCATGTACCGCGACCATGCGGCGTGATCATCCGCCTCCGCGTCCAGTTCCGGCGACACAGGAGCCAGGTCGACGAGCCACTCGGCGGGGATCTCCTCCTCATCCTCGTTCCAGCGCCACAGCGTGGGCCCCTGGGTGTGCGGCGGCCCGATCACCGCGAAGGAAGGGACCCTTCCACCAGGCTGGACGAGCACGACCGCATCCCCGCGGTTCGGATCCAGACCGCCCTCCTCCACGTCCAGGAACAGGTAGGCCAGACGCAGTTCTTCCCCCGGCACCCGGAATTGGCCCACGAACATCAGCGGCTCCCCTGTCCGCGGCTCCACCGGCCACGCCGGCTCCTCGAGCCACACCGGCTGCCCGCCGAACTTGGTCACAGGCTGCGCCACCGGCCCTGCGGGCTCCCGGAAGATCATCTGCAGCCGTGGCAAGAAAGCAGCATCGTAAGGACCCGCAACTTGCCCCGTAGGTCGCGACATCACAACGTGACCGTACGACACGGTGCCGACACGCCCTTCCGGGGACGCTCACGGTCGCGAACGTCTCCGAGAAAGACAGGGATTCTCACATGCCGCGTTCAGGGCCTTTCCACTTGACCGAGCGCTCCGTCCCACTCATCGGCATACTCTCGAAAACAATCGGTCCAGGATAGAAGACACCACTGCCCGGACCGAACATGTCCTCACCGATTAGATATCGATAGAGCCATTCAGAGAACGACATGTTGTACTCGTAGTACAACGCCTCATCGCCGTCACAGGAGAAGAGCCTCCATTTCCCCGTATCTTCCTCGACCGCTCCGAAAAGATCCTCTCCACGATCGGTGTTAAGCAGCGGAATCAGGCCGGATGGGGCACCGAAAATGGGACCGATGAACCCCAAACGCTCCAAGTCTGTCAAGTCGCTGCGGGAGAATGCTTGAACCGTTTCCTCCATCCATCGACCCAAGTTCCACCGAGGAGTGGAAGGATGTTTCAAAAAGAGGTGACCGTTCAGCTGAATCGGGGCATACCTGCCAAGAATTTCCTTGTAATCATCGGGCAACCGAACACCCAATTCTCTCTCGAGCTCGCCCCACGTCGCGGCGGGTGCGGGAACAACCCGCACCTCCCCGAGCATGCGAATCACTGAGTCGGTGAAGTTGTGCGACATTGTCACCTCTGGAAGCTATTTCGGACAGTTAGCAGAACCTGTGGTCCGGCCACCCGTGGAAGACGGATGAATTACACAATGCTTAGTCACCCCTGTACCCAAATCCGCATAATTGTACTCAATCCGCGTAGGTATGCCAGAGTTCACGTTCCCATAGTACGGGTTGATGTACAGAGCCACCTTGCGGCCTGCTTCGAGTGACGTACGGATGTCTTTCTCGACTCCATCCCTGATGTACGGGCTATTAGTACGCGCATATTGGGGCACGAGATTTCGAAGATCCCTTCCGTCGCCGCCGGCAAGCTTCGGCTGGAGGTGCCCGTTCTCCGGATCCCCTCCCTGACTTCTAAGCTCTTCGTATCCTGGCGGCCGCTTGCTTGTTCCCGTACTGGTCCCGGGCCCGGGGTGTGCCTTCGTCGTCAAGTCCTTTTGATCGACGATCCCGAAGACACCAGTGGCGCGACACTCTTCCCGATTGCTGAACGTGTCGTAGTAACGCTCACGCGGCAGGTAAGTAACATGCCCGGTCGCACTCTTTCCGGGACCGTCATCGCACTTCTTGTCCTTGCGTTTACGCCAACGATTGCCGCCGCCCGGTTTGTCCTTCGCATCGGGGAACGGGTAGAGGGCCTTCCCCTTGTAGACGGTCGGGGTGAAGATCGCCGCCGCTGCCAGGTTCGCCATGGCTTGAGCCGCGACGGTGACGCTTACCTCCTGGACGCCCGTCCACATTTCATCGGCCCACTCCGGCTTGACCTTGGGCCGCGCCGTTGCGGGGACGGGATGTGGTCCATTGTTGGGATTCTGGTCGACGGGCGGTTTCGGGGGCTTGATGACACAGTTGTAGCGGCAGCCTTCGGGAGCAGTCGGCGTGGATCTGCGGGGACCCGGCGTGTAGTCGTATCCCGTGTCCACAAGCCCCGACCATCCGGCCGACGGGCCATCAAACAGACTGGCCTGATTCGCCAGGGCGTCGGCGAGGCCACCACCGTAGTCAAGGGAAGAGAGCGGTCCTGGACCTATATAAGAGAAGTGGCTGGAGGTTGATGAGCTTGACCACCACTCATGCCCGAAATAGCCGATGACGAATCCGAGGCCGCCGGCGGCCCCTGCGGCCACGCCTGCTGGGCCAAATGACGCTCCAGCACCCGCGCCGACGCATACCGGTGCGGTCACGGGGGTCGCGCAGGGCACAAAATGCCCGCTGGGATCGGTTGCGTTCACCGGATCGGCATTGCCGTAGACGTAACGGTTGGCCTGTACCGACGGCACAGGATCGAGCAGCCAGGTGTCGCGGGAGGCGAAGCCACCCGTGCCCGGCTGGTACCAGCGGGCCGCCATGTTGACGTCACCGCTGTCGGGGTCGGTCCAGCCGGACTGGTAGCCGACGGCGGGCATGTCGCCCTCGGTGGTGGTCTTCGTGCCGAAGGGGCCGTAGGCCGTGGAGCCGGTGACCTCGGTGCCGTCGACGGACAGGCCCGCGACGAGGTCGGTGTGCTGGTCGGTGATGGACCACTGAGGGGTGGTGCCATCGGTGCTGGCGAGCAGGGAGCCGCCCGGTGTGCGGCTGTAGTCCGTGGTGCCGTCACCGAGGAGGTTGTTGGAGCCGCCGTCGTAGCGGAATGCGGTGGAGCCGTTCCCGGCGACACGGTCGAGCGAGTCGTAGGTGTACGTCGACGCCCCGTCCGTCACCTTCCGTTCGAAGGCGTCGAAGGTGAGCGATCGGGAATCGGTTCCCGTCCCGACCGTGCTGAGCGTGCCGCGCGGGGTGTGGCGGTACGTCGAAGTGCCGTCATCGAGCAGGCGGTTGCGTTCGTCGTAGGTCGCCGTGGCCGATCCGGCCTTGACCCGGTTGCCGGCCGCGTCCCACTCGTAGTGGGTGGTCCGGTCTCCGCCGGTCCAGTACGACAGGCGTCCTGCCTGGTCGTAACCGTAGACGTGTTCGCCGGCTCCGGCCGTGCCGGCGGTTCCCTTCCAGGTCAGCCGGTCGTCCAGGTCGTAGGCGTAGGTGGTGGTCGCGATGCCGGTCGACTCGTCGGGGGTGGTGATGATGTCGTCGGTGAGACGCCCCAGGCTGTCGTAGCCGTAGCTCCGCCGGGCCGATTCCACCCACTCGGTGGACCCCTCCGGCTGGATCGCGTACTGCTCCATGACCGGTCGCCCGACGGCGTCCCACTCGTACCAGATGTCCGCACCGGTCATCTGGTTCCAGAGCCACTCCAGCCGGCCTGCCGAGTCATAGCCGTAGCTGGTCACGTTCTTGGTGTCCGACCGCTCGGTCATGTTGCCGTCGGCGTCGTAGGTGTAGCTCACGGCGCCGCCAGGGCCGTCCGCGGTCAGGAGCTGTCCGCGGTCGTTGTAGGTGTAGGTGTTCGGGTTGAGCGGCTCGGAAGAACCGACGGAGGTGAGGCGGCCCGCGAGGTCGTAGCCCAGGGTGCGGTCGGTGGTGGCCGCTTCGGCACCGGTGCCGGTCTCGTGGGTGAGGCGGCCCAGGCCGTCATAGGTGCGCTCGCGCTTGACTCCTCCGGGCAACAGCTCGGTGACGGCCTGGCCGGCCTTGTCGTAGACGGTCGTCCAGGTGCGGTCCACGGCGTTCGGGTGCGCGGTGGTGGCCGGCTCGATCGTGGATTCGGGCAGGCCCCAGCTGTTGAAGGTGTAGACGGTGGTGTTCCCCCGTCCGTCCGTCAACCGGGTGCGGTTGCCCGCCGCGTCGTAGCCGAAGGTGGTGGTGATCGACTCGCTGTCGGAGACCGGTTCGACCTGCTTGGTCGTACGGCCGAGCGCGTCGTAGGTGTAGGTCGTGCGGGCCTTGGTCTCCGCGGAGATCACGGCGGTGCGGTTGCCGTCCGCGTCGAACTCGGCCTCCACGGTGCGCAGTGCCGTGCTGCCGGTGCCGTAGTCGGTGACGGCGGTCGCGTTGCCGAGGGTGTCGTATGCGGTCCTGGTGGTGCGGTCGGTCGCGTCGGTGGTGGAGGTCCGGCGGCCGAGGCCGTCGTAGGCGAACCGGGTGGTGCCCGCCGCGTCGGTCACCGACAGGACCTCGCCCGCCGGGTTGTAGGTGGCGGACGTGACCCGGTCGGCGGGGCTGGCCGACGCGATCTGGTTGCCCACGTCGTCCCAGGTGTAGCGGCTGATGAGGTTCTGTGGCTCGGGAAAGCGCTCGACGGTGGTCGCGGTGAGCTGCCGGCCGAGTTCGTCGTAGGTGGCCTCGGTGCGGGCGCCGGTGGGGTCGGTGACCGACAGCTGGAGTCCGGTGGGGGTCCAGGTGTGACGGGTCACGCCGCCGCCGTCCACGCTCGGGGAGACGAGCAGGTCCGGACCGTTGCTCTCCATCGCCGCCAGGGTGGCAGCCGCGTCGGCGACGGGGTCTGTCCGGCTGGTGAGTTGACCGAGCTGGTCGTAGCCGTAGCGGGTGACGCGGCCCAGTGGATCTGTGACGGACTGCGGCAGGCCGAGCGGGTTGTAGGTGGTACGGGTGGTGGCGGTCAGGGGTGCCGCGACGCCGGGCGGGCTGTAGTCGGGCAGGGTCACGGCGGTCGTGCGGCCGAGGAGGTCGACTTCGGTACGGGTGATCCGGCCGTGGGCGTCCTTGACCTCGGTGGCCTCGCCGAAGGTGTTGTACCCGGTCAGGACGGTGGGTTTGACCGTGGCGGGGGCCTGGCCGTTCTCCTCGGCCTTCACCTCCGGGGCGGATTCCGCCACCAGGCGGCCCAGTTCGTCGTACCGGTAGGTGACGGTGTGTGCCGCGGGATCCGCGTCGGCGGTGTTGCCGCGCGGGCTCACGGAGGTCAGCGGCAGGCCGCGGTCGTCATAGGTGCGCGTGGTCGTGTGGGTGCTCGTGCCGTCGGTGACCGTTTCCTTCGTCACGTTGCCGGCGGGGTCGTACTCCGCTGTCGTCGTGAGCTTCTTGTCACCGGTGATCGACTGCGTCTGCTCCGTGATCCGGTCGTCCCCGTCGTAGGCGTACGTGCTGGTGCGGTTCAGGCCGCCCGGGTCGAGGATGCTGGCTTTGGTGCGGCCCAGGGCGTCCACGGTGAACGTCTCCGTGGTAGTGCCGCCGCCGGTGACCTGCTTGGTGAGGTTGCCGGCCGGGTCGTAGGTGTTGGCTTCCATGACGATGTCGTGTCGGCCGGCGTCGGACTGTGTGACCTGCTTGGCGGTGGTGGAGGCGGGCAGACCGTCGTCGAAGTAGGTGTAGGCGGTGGTGGCGCCCATGGCGTCCGTGGCCGAAGCCAGGCGGCCGGCCGGGTCGTAGGCGTTGGAGACCACGGTCAGGTCCCGTACGGTGCCCGAGGGATCACCGGTCCAGTCGTCCAGGACTGTGGTGGCGTGCTGACCACGGGCGGTGTAGGTGTACGTCATGTGCGTACCCGCCGGGTCGGTGGTGCCGGTGACACGGCCGAAGGCATCGTGCTCGAACAGAGTGGTGTTCTGCTCGGCGTCGGTGACGCTGTCGTTCAAGCCGTGCGGGTTGTAGTGGTAGGCCGTGGTACGGGCGGGGTCTCCTCCCGTGGTGTCCTCAACCGTCTCGGACAGCAGGTTGCCGTCCTCGTCATAGGTGCGGCTGATCTTCGCGGTGTGGGTGGTTCCGGTGATCTCGTTCTTCACGCCCGCGCCGGTCTCGGTGACGACGCGTGAGGCCGTGTCGTAGCCGTACGACGTGGTGACACCGGTCGGGTGCGCGTCGGAGACCTGCCGCTCGGAGGTCTTACGCCCCAGCCCGTCGTACGTGTACGCCATGACGAGCCCGGACGGGGAGGTCACCTCGGCCAGGTCACCGTTGGCGTGGTACCGGTAGGACGTCTGTGCGCCGCCCGGGGTGGTCTGCTTGAGCACCAGACCGGCCGGGACCGTGCCGCCGCCCACCGCGGCTTCACTGCCGGTGGTGTAGGCGGTGGAGGCAATGGTGTTGTCCGGGCGCACCGTGGTGGTGGGCAGCCCCAGGGAGTTGTAGGTGTACTCGGTGCGGTAGCGGGTGTCCTTGTGGTCGGTCGAACGCGGGTCTCGGTAGGTCAGTGGCTTGTCGTTGCGCGGGTCGAGCGGGTCACTCTCGTTGTGGTGGTACGACGAGAAGCTCGTCCAGCACGAGTCCGCGTCCCGGCAGGTCGTGGTCGACACGACGTTGCCGCGCGCGTCGTGGCCGGTGACCGTGGCGTGCCCGTTGGCGTCGGTGACCGTGTGCAGGTTGCCCGCGGTGTCATAGGCGTACGCCGTGACCGCACCCGTGGCGTCCTTGCTCGACACCGTGCGCTGTCCGCGCAGGGAGTCGTAACTGGTGGTGCTGGTGTGCTGTTCGGGGTCCGTGACCGTGACGGTGGCGGTCAGACCCGACGCCGCTGCCTCGGACTGGGCCCGGTAGTGGGCGGACACCTGGTCGGCGGTCAACGCGCTGCGGTACAGGGCGACCTCGTCCACCTGTCCGTCCAGGTAGTACGTGCCCCCGGCCAGGCCCATCCAGCCCGAGCTGCCATAGCCGCCGCCGACGTACACATAGGGGCGCGACTGGTCGGTGATGGTGCCGTCGAGCGAGCCCACCTTGACGCCGTCCAGGTAGAGGGTCTGAGTGGTGCCGGAACCGGAGAGCACGACGTGGTGCCAGTCGCCGTCGGTGACCGTCTGGGAGGAGACGATGGGCGTCGCTCCTGAGACTCCGGAGAGGTAGAACTCGCCGCGCAGCTTGCCGGAACCGTCGATGTTGAGGGCCGGCCGCCACGAGGTCGGGGTCTGTCCGACGGGGGCGTTCTGGAAGCCCAGTAGTACCGCCGACGGTTTGGTGGTGCGGAACCACATCTCGGCGGACAGGTCGGTGGTTCCGGCGAGGATCGAGCCGGGTACCTCGACGGTCCCGCCCTTGCCGAGGGTCACCGCGCGGTCGTCACCGGCACCGAATATCCCCGATTGGTCGAGCTTGGACGCGTCGGTCGTGTCGGGGCGGAAGGTGGCGTACATGCCGGGGCCGCCGACCTCGCTGGGCAGCGCGGTGCCGTCACCTTCCCCGAGCCGCCAGTACGCGGCGGGGGCGTCCGCGACCGTGACACCGCCGTACTGGTCTCCTCTGCCCGCTACGAGACTCCGGCGGGCCTGGATGTGCTGGTTGGGTGTGTCGGTCTGGCCGGGGCCGGGCGGGACGTAGGACCACGTGGTGGAGCCCGCCTTCTTGGTGAACGTCACCAACGCCTTGTCGTAGAAGGCGACTTCGTCGATCTGTCCCGTGAAGTTGCGGTAGCCCTCGTCCTTGCCGTCCCAGCTGACCGAGGAGTAGCCGCCGCCGATGAGTACGTGGGGGTACCGGCCCGCGACGACGCCCGTCGCCAGACTGCCCTGGTGGCTGCCGTCCACGAACAGCGCCTGCATGCCCTCGTTGCCGGTGAGCAGTACGTGGTGCCACTTGTTGTCCGTGACGGCCTGCTTGGACAGCAGGCTCTGTCCCGTGCCCCAGAACCTGCCGCGCAGTTTCCCGTCGTCGTCGATCAGCAGCATGGGCCGCCAGCCGGTCGGGGTGTCTCCGAACTCGGCGTCCTGGTTGGTGACCAGGACACCCGGGCCGGAGGTCCTGAACCACAGTTCCAGCGACATCGCCGTCGTCGTACCGATGGTTTCGGCCGGTACTTCGACCGCGCCATCGCCGGTGAAGCTCGCCGCGGTGTCGTCGCCGTCGGCGAAGATGCCCGCGCTGCCCAGGCGTACGCCGTCCAGGTAGCTGCCGGCCAGTTCGTCGCCGAGGGGGCTGGTGGCCGCCGCTCCGCCGCGCTCGCCCAGACGCCAGTAGCCCATGGGTCCGCTTCGCTGGACCGATTCCGCGTAGGAGGACGAAGAGGACGAGTAGGCAGGCGCCGACACCTTCCAGGTGCCGCCGTTCTCGTCGGTGTGCTGGGTGAGTCTGCCACTGACCTGGTCGTATCCGGCGGTCGCGTGCACCCGGCCGGAGGGCAGAAGGACCTTCGTCATCTGCCCGATCGCGGATCGCTCCGCGTAGTGGTCGGCGACCGTGGCGGCGTCCAGGGTGTGGTCGTAGAAGGCCACTTCGTCCATCTGGCCCGTGAAGCGGTACTCGCCGCCCGCCAGGCCCATCCAGCCGGAACTGCCGTATCCGGCCCCGAGGTAGGCGTAGTCGCGGGACTGTTCGGTGAGTGCGCCTGCCAGCGAGCCGACCTTCGCTCCGTCCAGGTAGAGGGTCTGGGTGTTCGCGCCGGCCGTGAGCACCGCATGGTGCCACTGGCCGTCGGTCACGGTCCGCGTCGACACGATGGGCGTGGCTCCAGGGCTTCCGGTGAGATAGAACTCGCCGCGCAGCTTGCCCTCACCGTCGATGTTCAGCACGGGCCGCCACGAGGTCGGCTTCTCACCCAGCTCGGTGTCCTGGAAGCCGACCAGGACACCGGACGGCGTACTCGTCCTGAACCACAGCTCGATAGTCGGGAAGGCCGCGTTCTTCAGCGTGTCGGCCGGCAGTTCGACCACCGAGTCGACGCCGTCGAAGCCGGTCGAGGTGTCGGCCGTGCCCGCGATCGCCGACTCCGTGCCCAGTTGCGTGTCACGGTGGACGGCGTCGTTCAGGCCGGTGCGCGAGACGGCCTCGCTGGCGGCCACGGAGCCCTCGCTCTCGCCGAGCCGCCAGTACGACGTGGGAGCGGCGTCGAGCACACCGCTGCGGTAGACCGAGCCGGTGCCGTACTCGTACACCGTGCACTTCGTCGTCGACGACGGCGGGCACACCTTCGTCAGCAGGTCGCCGTCGTAGTGGTACGTCCACTTCAGGCCGGGCGTGCTCGCGTCGATCGCGTTCGTGGTCACCGACTCGACGCGTCCGCCCGACCAAGTGAAGGAGAGGGAGCGGCCCGACAGGTCGTCGGTCACCTTCTTCACCGGGCCGCCGGTGGCCGTCTCGTGCGTGACGGTCTGCCCGCGTCCCGCGACGTCCGCGATCCGGGTGAGCACACCGCTGGAAAGGAAGTGGTAGGTGGCTCCGGACCGTTCCCGCAGTACCCAGTCGGTCGACTGACGGACCAGGGTGAGCGAGCCTCCCGGAGGACCGGTGTAGGTACCGTCGGCGTTCTTGCCGAACCGCACCTGCGAGCCGTCGGACAGGGTCACGAGGACCGTGGCCATGGCCGGCTCCTCACGTAGTCGCATGTCCCAGCGAGTGGACCAGCCACTGCCGAAGGCGTTGTCACGGCGTGGATCGAGGGAGTTGTAGGTACGGGTGACCGCGAGTTCGGGGCCGACCGTGGTGAGTGCCGCGTCGGTCGCGGCGGTGACGTAGTTGCCCGCACGCGTGCCGATCTCCTTGCTGTCGTCGGCGCCGCCGAGGTGGCTGGTGACCGTGGGCTGGGGCACCTGCGTGGTCAGCAGCGCCGGGCCGGGCCGGACGGAGGTCGCGGCGCCGTCGTAGGCGTACGCGTACCAGGCGTAGGTCTTGCTCCAGGAGAGCCAGCCGGAGGGCACCGCCCACTGCTGCTCACTGGTGCGGGAGCCCGTCCTGCAGTTCTTGCGCAGGTTGCTGCCCTCGACCTCGCACACCTCGAAGGAGTACTGCAGTTCCGCCTTCGGATAGCGGTCGGCGTCCGTGCCCTTGGCCCACAAGGTGGGGGTCAGCGAGTCGACCGTGGCACCGCTGCCGGGCGACGCCGCCGTCAGTTGCGGCGGGATGTTGACCGAGGACAGTCTGATGGCCGGGCCGGGTACGCCTGCCGAGGTGAAGCGGCTGACGCCGACGTCGTCCATGGTCCACTGCACGGTGTACGTGGCCGGCGTCAGCGGGGCGATCTTCGCGTCCAGCGTCACGCTCTCGCCCGGCGAGATGTCCTGGGGCATCGCGGTCCAGCGGATCTTCGCCGAGTCGGTGATCTCCTTGCCGGCGGAGTCGAACAGGTTGTACCGCAGCTTGTAGTTGCCGTCCTTCGGCCAGGTCGCCTGGCCCTGGTTGGTGACCGTCACCTTCTGGACGCCCTCGGTCGTGGCGGTCACCGGCGCGGTGAAGTCACCGAGCTTGTACGTGGCGCCGTACTTCGTCCAGGTCACGTCCAGGCTGGGCTTGCCGCCCGGGTAGTCGTCGGACCCGAACTGCTTCCAGCCCTTGGAATCGGAGGTGGAGGCCTTCACCGCGAGGCCGTAGTTCTTCTTCCGGCCGTGGGTCCAGTCGTCCACCAGCTTGCGGCCGGCGGAACCGAGCTTGATGCTCTCCCAGGCCGGTCCGCACGACCACGTCGTCGTGCCCGAGGGGCGCCAGCCGTGCGCGAAGCTCTTCGACGCCAGCGACGAACCGGTCGACGGACCGGGGTACTTGGTGGTCGTGGACTCCGACCAGTTGGATGTGATGGGGTGCACGGTCACGGGACGCGCGGTGCACGACTGGGACCAGGTGTTGTAGAGGGCCAGGTTGGCGCCGAGCACCCAGGCGTTCTTGAGCGTGCTCTCGACGCCGGTGAACCGGATGAAGGCCGCGGCCTTGTGGTCGCCA
Organism: Streptomyces sp. NPDC059787; assembly: GCF_042732315.1. Lineage (NCBI taxonomy): Bacteria > Bacillati > Actinomycetota > Actinomycetes > Kitasatosporales > Streptomycetaceae > Streptomyces > Streptomyces sp. NPDC059787. The sequence continues at coordinate 9,579 of NZ_JBHWHX010000082.1, read as the reverse complement.
CCGTCGTACGTGCCGGCCTTCAGGACGGTGTCCGAGGCGAAGTTCTGGTTGTACGGGTGCTGGACGTAGGTACCGGAGGTGGCATCGATGGACTTGACGGAGGGGTCGACCCGCACGGGGAAGACACGGTCCGGATCGCTGAGCCATTCCTCGTCGAGCTTCACCACGAGAACCTGACGGCCGGCCTCTTCGGTGAGGCTGTACGTCACTCCCGAGGAGATCGCGCCTTCGTTGGCGTTCTCGGCGAAGGCGGAGTCCTCCATCCACCCGGCGGGAGTCCACGCCCGCTGGGCGCCCTCCTCGTCGACGAAGAGCAGTCCTCCGTGACCGTCAAGACGGCCAGTGAGTCCCTGGAGATCCAGCGGGAAGCGCCACTCGGTGGGAGCTTCCTCGTCCTTCAGGATCAGAGTCTCCTTCACCGAGTCACTGCCCGCGAGGAACTCGATGTCCGAGTACGGACGCACGTCCTGATAGGTGACCTTGCTGCCGTCGGCCAGGCCCGGCGAGGGGCTTGCCTCGTCGACTCCATAACCGATCGAGAGTCCATCGCCGAGTTGCATCCGCAGGACGGCGTCCGCGTCGGCGGATCCGGCGAACGAGATCGCCTTCTCGGTGGAGTTGGTCTCCCACCCCGGCTCACTCGCACTCATCGTGCGTGGACCGGAATCGTCCTGGCGTGCCAGCGTGGTGTCGACGGCGATCCAGTCACCGTCTTTGTTCCGGTAGTTGACGGGCTCTGTATAGAACCGGGTCGTGTGTGTACCGTCCGGATTCCGGAAAGTCCGCTGGCGCTCCTCGCGCTCGCTCTTGATCTCGGTGCTTCGTCGGCTGTCGAACCCCTGCGGCACGGGCGTCCCGGGCACATCGGTCGGCGTCGCCGGCCCGGGCTCAGGCATGCTCGGAACGTTGGGCAATCGAGTGACGCCTGGTTCCTGGTCCGGGGACAACTCTCCGCGGCCGGTCAGCGCCCCTGCGCGTCCGCCCGTGGCCGAGGCATCCGTGGCATCGGCCGGTGCCTTGTGACTGCGACCGGTGGCCGAACCCCAGCCCTGCTCCGGGGCGCTCTCACCGGAACTGTCACCTGGCCACTGCCCGATCGCCAACGCGGCCTGCTCCGTGCCGGCAAGCCCAGCAAGCACGAAAGCAACGACAACAGCGAACGAACGCGTCGAACGACGCACAGACGCCCCCACTCGATCAATTCAAAAGTGAGGGAAACGTAAGCGTCTCGCAGATCGATTCACAAGAAGATCACAACTTCTCGTGATCATAGCGTGATGATCTGTGACCGATATTTTCGACAAATGATCACTGGTCCGATGAGAGAGGACCCAGCACACTGCGAGACTCATCGGATCGAGCACCGATGCAGTCGCCAACCAGCGGAACAGGACGGAAACACCACCATGGCCAGCGTCGTCGAGCTGACGTACTACCCGATCAAGGGCTGCGCCGGGACATCGGCGCGCGAGGCGCTGCTCACCCCCGCCGGGCTCGCGCACGACCGCAGTTTCATGGTCGTCGGTGAGGAGGGCGTGGGGCGGACGCAGCGCAGGGATCCCGGGCTGGCCCTGGTCCGGCCGGCGGTCGGCGCCGACGGCGGCCGGCTCACCGTCCACGCACCGGAGTTCGAAACGCTGGAGCTCCGTGTGGACACGGCCGGTGCCCGGCGGAAGGTGGACCTGTTCGGGACGGTCCACCAGGGCATCGACCAGGGCGACATGGCGGCCGAGTGGTTCACGGAGGTGCTCGGCGTGCCGAGCCGGCTCGTGCGCGTACCGCCGGAGCACGACCGGGTGACCGACGGCAGGACCCCCGGCACCTCCGCCTACGCCGACAGTTGCGCCCTGCACGTCGTCTCACGCGCCACGCTCGGCCTGCTCAACCGCAAGCTGTCCGAACGCGGTCTCCCGGCGCTGCCGATGAACCGCTTCCGCCCCAACATCGTGGTCGACGGCTGGGACGAACCGCACACCGAGGACCGCGCCCACCGCATCCGCATCGGCGACACCGAACTGGGCTACGCCAAGCTCGCCATCCGCTGCGCGGTCACCATGGTCGAACAGGAGACGGGAGCGAAGGCGGGCCCGGAACCGCTCCGTACCCTCGCCGGCTACCGCCGCGCCGCCGAGGGCGGCGTCGCCTGCGGGACCAAGTACGCGGTGCTCCGCACCGGCACCCTGTCCGTCGGCGACGACGTGGACGTCGTCTCGTGGGGCGACAGCGAACTGTAGGACGGTTCAGCCGTCCAGCTCTGCGCAGAGGGTGCTCACCTTGTCGTGGGCGGCGACCGCCTCGGCGCCCTTCACGTCGAAGGTCTGCAGGCGACTTGTGATCTCCCGCAGTGCCTTGTCCAGAGCGTCGTAGCGACGGTCCAGCCGAGCCGCGGAGTGGGCCAGGGCCGCGGCACCGCCGGCGCGGTTGTAGTAGGCCTCGGAGGCCTTGTCGTCGTCGCCGAACATCTTGTCCAGCGCCGGGACCCTCTCCCACGCCTGGCAGGCGCCCGCCGCGTCGGCCGCCGCGTCGTCGAGGCCGGTCCCGGAGGCCGCGCCGTCCGGGCCGGACCACAGCAGCCAGCCCACGCCGATGCCCGCACCGGCGGCGACGACGGCGGCCACCGACGCCACGATCCACCGGGAAGGAGCACGGCCCCCGGTGGAGGGAACCGGCGGGGTGGAGGGGGGAGGCGGTATGGGAGCGGGGACAGTCATCGGAACGGCTTCCTTCGGCATACGGGCGGGCGGCCTCGACGGCCGGGGACCGACAAAGTGAACCACCTCCCCCCGACGTCCGGTGGTGGTTCCGGGGTACGAGGGGTGCGGCCGGTGTGCGGGTGTTCAGCCGTACACCACCGACCACGGGCGCGGGGTGTCGTCGGGCGGGTGGGCGGTGCCCCCGCGCCGGAGGGTGGCGGTGTGGTGGCGGGCCAGGACCTCGGCGGCGAGTCCGGCGAAGCGGCGGGCGGCCGGGTGGGCTCCGCGGCCGGTGGGCCAGGCGCCGCCGATGCGCAGGGTGAGGGGGCGGCCCGCCAGGGGGGACCAGGCGACGCGGGGTTCCTTCCGGGCCGCCGGTCCCTGGTCGAAGGCGACTCCGTGCCCTGCCGTCACAAGGGCGAGCAGGAACTCGGGGTTGGAGGCGTGGCGGAGGCGGCCGGGGACGAAGCCCTCGGCGCGGCACACGTCGAGGATGCGGTCGTACCAGCCGGGCGCGTGTGCGCGGGGGAAGAGCACCAGGTCGTGGCCGGAGAGGTCGCCGAGCGTCACTTCCGGCAGCCGGGCCAGGGGGGAGGTGCGGGGGAGGACGACGCCCAGGTCCAGTGGGACGGCGGGGCCGAGCCGTAGTTCGGTGGCGTCGACGGGGTGGTGCACGAGTCCGACGTCCAGACCGCCGGAGGCCAGCAGCCGCAGTTGCTCCACGGTGGTGACCTCCTGAAGGTCGACGGAGAGCTCCGGAGCGTGTTCCGCACAGGCGGAGAGCAGCGCGGACAGTACGGCCGCCGTGGTGTCGGGCGGCACGCCCGCGCGCAGGGTGCCGAGGCCGCCGTCGGCGGCGCGGCGGGCCAGGGTACGCAACTTCTTCTCCCGGGCGAGGAGTTCGTGGGCCTCTTCCAGCAGCGCCGCTCCGGCGGCACTGAGCCGGACATCGCGCTGTGAGCGGTCGAACAGTTCGGCTCCGAGCTCCTTCTCCAGCCGGCGGATCGCCTGGCTGAGCGGCGGCTGGGCCATGCCCAGCCGCTCGGCGGCCCGGCTGAAGTGCAGCTCGTCGGCCACGGTGACGAAAAGACGCAGGTGGCGCAAGAGATCCACGATCAACGATCCTATGCGGAAGCCGCCTTGAGGGGATGGACCGGCCGACCGATGACGGGGAACGTCGATGCCCGAGGACGAGCAGCAATGAGCACACGAACAGCGATCGAGGACCGGATCCGGCAGGTCTTCGCCGAGGCGGGCACGAGGGGGCAGTTGCACGCCGTTCCCGTCCGGGCGCATACGCCGGTCGCCGGGGGGACCGACGGCGAGCGGGGTGTCCGTGAAGTCGCCGTGGGCGCCGACGACGCCGTCGTCATCGCTTCGATCTTCAAGATACTGCTGGTGCTGGAGTTCGCCCGGCAGGCCGTGGCCGGCCAGCTCGATCCGAGGGAGCGGGTGCGGGTGACCTCGGCCGACCGGCTCGGCGGCTGGGGCACCGCCGGCTGCCTGGACGACGTCGAGCTGTCGTTGCGCGACCTGGCCTACTTCGCGATGTCGGTCAGTGACAACTCGGCCGCCGATCTGCTGCTGGACCGGGTCGGCCTGGACACCGTGCGACTGCTCGCGAAGGAACTCGGCCTGGACCGGACGCGCGTCGTGGGCGGCCCGCGGGACCTGCTGGAGTCGATGCTCGCGGAGGTCGGGGCACGCGACGAGAGGGAGTTCGCCGTGCGCTACCCGGCCCTGCCGGACGAGCGGAAGAGACGGCTGGCGGTACTGGACCCCCACCACACCACAGCCAGTACGCCCCGCGAGATCACACGGCTGCTCCGACTCGTCTGGACCGATGCCGCCGGTCCGCCGGAAGCCTGTGCGCTCGTGCGCGACCTGATGGGCAGGCAGGTCTTCCGTCACCGGCTGGTGTCGGGTTTCCCGGACGACGTCGCGGTCGCGGCCAAGACCGGCACCCTGCCCGGACTGCACATGGAGGCGGGCGTCGCCCGTTACCCGGACGGCGAGTGCTACGCGATCGCCGTGTTCGCGCGCACGCACGATCTGACCGCCTCCCGTGCCACGGTGGACGCGGCGATCGGCAGGGCCGCCGGAATCGCGGCGGCTTTCCTGCGCGGCGACGGCCGCTGACCGGGGCACATATGCGTTCGCGTATCGGAAGTGCCGGATTCCGGTCTTGGACAGGGGACTTCACCCCTTGATCTGCTGACGCCATGACCCAGGACATACACACCTCGGACGGATCAGCTGTCTCCCCCGGCCGCGGGCTCGACCGCCGTACGGTGCTGCGGGGCGCCGCGCTCGGTGCGGCGTCTCCGCTGATCCCGGCCACGGCAGCCACGGCGGCCACCGCGTCCGCGACCGCCGGCCGCGACGAGGGCGGTGACCGGGCCGCCCGTTCCGTGTCGTTCCGCTGGCTCGGCACCGCGGGCTGGCGCATCGACGTGGGCGACCGCACCGTGCTCTTCGACCCCTACCTCACCCGTTTCCGGACCGGCCTGTTCGACGGCGGTTTCGACTCGCAGACCCGGCTGGAAACGGACCCCGCCGTCGTGGACGAGCACATCGGCCGTCCCGAACTGGTGCTGGTGAGCCACTCCCACTGGGACCACCTCGGTGACGTGCCGTACATCGCCAGGACCACCGGCGCCCGCGTCATCGGCACCGAGACCACGTACCACCTGCTCACCGCCCTCGGAGTCGACCCGGGACAGATCTCCGTGGTGAAGGGCGGTGAGGTACTGGACATCGGCACGATCACCGTCGAGGTCGTACCCAGCCTCCACAGCCGCAACAAGAACTGCGCGTACTTCGCCCCGGGCACGCTGAACGCCCCACCGGCGAAGGTTCCCGGCACCATCGCGGACCTGCCCGAGGGCGACACCCTGGCCTTCCAGGTCACGGCCGGAGAGCGCGGCCCGTCGGCGTTCCTCATGGGGGCCAGCGACTTCTCCGAGCGGGCGGTGCGGGGACTGCGTCCCGACCTCGCGATGGTCGCCGTACCCACCGCCACCGGCACCACCCACGACTACGTGCCCCGGCTGCTGGGTGCCCTGGACTCCCCCGGTGTCGTCGTCCCCGTCCACTGGGACAACTTCGAGCTGCCGCTGGGCGGTTCCCCGGTCCGCGACCCGGCGATGGATCTCGACGCCTTCCTCGCCCAGGTCGGGAAGGCGTCTTCGGCCACCCGGATCGTCGTCCCGGACTACCGCACCGTGTACGACGGTGACATGCGGCCCGCAAGCCGGTAGGCGGGGCCGGCCGGGCCGGGCCGGAGCCGTCGGTCCGGCCGGGGCCGGTCCCGTACGGCCCCTGGTCCGGTCCCGGCGGAACCCCGGTTCCCTACGGCGGCGCTGTACGGGGGTTCCTCTATTTCGTGCCCATGTCCAGTGTCCAGTAGTGGCCCCAGGGGCCGCCCTCGTGGTGGCCCAGGCCGGCCTCCTGGGTTTCGGAGCGGAGGATGGCGTTGCGGTGTCCCCAGCCGAAGCGTTCGTCGTCCTGCATCCAGAAGCGCAGCGCCTCCTCCGCCGTGGGGAAGCCGACGGCCACGTTCTCCGCCCGCCAGGTGCGGTAGCCGGCCTGGTCCATGGGCTCGCCGGACTCCCAGACCAGTTTTCCGCTGGGGCCGCGGTGCATGTTGTCGCCGTTGACGGCCCAGTCCCTCGACTGGTCCTTCAGGAAGAGGTTGTGGCCGTTCGCCGCGTCCGTCAGCTGCGGCGACTGGTCGAAACCCCTCGCGCACGCGGTCATGGTCGCGCCCGCGGAGTTTCCGTGCGGCGGGTAGTTCTCCGGGTGCTGTCGCGCGTCGTTGATCAAGTCGAAACTCACCTTGGGCTCCTCACTCGCAGGGCTGCCCCGGTACGACCGAACCGGCCGACCAGGATGAGTCGGCCCTTTCCTCGATTGTCCCGGACGGGCGGCAGCCAGGCATCTCGTGGCCCACAGGCCCGACTTGCCCCTCACAAGGACCCGCCCGGCCGCACGCCCGCGTCAGTCGCGGCGGAGTGCGCCGCTGCGGCGCAGGCGGCGTATGACCGAGCGGAGTTCGGGGGACGTGGCGGGCGCGGGGTCCTCGGGGGTGGCCGCGGTCCACAGGGCGAGTTCGCGGTCCCGGGGTCCGTGCTCGACGTGCGGGTCGCCGTCGCCGTACACCTGTACCGGGTGGTGCGTGTCCCAGCGTTCCCAGCCCGGTGAGCCGTCGGTGACGAACCGTACCCACGCTCCGTGCATCGCGTCGGCGAGGTCCTGCGGGGCGTTCCCGCCCGCGAGTTTGCGGGCGTCGGGCTCGTCGCCGCTGTCGAAGACGAAGCCGAGTTCCAGGGCGTGGCAGGCGCCCATGCCGGGGCGGCGGGAGGGCCAGGCGAACTCGTAGACGTAGGAAGGGTCCTGACGGCCGTCGGCGAGACGGTGCAGGGGGACGCGGAGCAGGTGGTCGGTGACCAGCTGGCCGACGAGTTCGGCGGTGCCGGCGTCGGGGCGCAGGGCTCGGTAGCCGCGCGGGACCTCGCTGCCGCAGTGGCAGCGGGCCATCGCGCCGGCGAGGGCGACCGCGCCGAGGCGGTCGACGCGTTCCACCAGGCCGCCGGGGACCAGCCAGAGGCGGTACTCGTCGCGGGTCCAGCCGGTCAGGAGGCCGACACCGGGGGCCGCGCCGTCGGTGAGCGCCTCCAGGGGGTCGCGCGGGACCAGGTCGCCGTCGGTGACGATGCCGAAGGCGGGGCCGCCGAGTATCGGGCTGCTGAGGCGGCCGATGTCGGCCTGGACGCGGAGGAGTCGGCCGCGGTCGACGGCGGCGAAGGCCTCGGCGGTGGCGGGGATCCTGAGGCGGTTCGCCATGCGGCGGACCATGCGGCGGACCTTGTCGCGGTCCGTGGTCTCGGGCGGGCCGCTCTGCAGGACGGCCCGGCGGACCAGGCCCCGGGTCCCCGGGGCCGCGACGATCGCGCCCGTGCTGATCGCTCCGGCGGACTGGCCGCCGAGGGTGATGCGGTCCGGGTCGCCGCCGAAGGCCCCGATCGACTCGTGGACCCAGTGCAGCGCCGCGAGCTGGTCGCGCAGGCCGGGGTTGGCGGGGGCGTCCGGGAAGAGGCCGTAGCCCTCGACGCCGAGGCGGTAGTTGACCGACACGAACACCACGCCGTCGCGGGCGAAGGTGCGGCCGTCGTAGACGGGGACCGCCGAGGAGCCCCTGGTCAGGGCACCGCCGTGGAGCCACACGAGGACGGGGAGGCGGGTGCCGGGGGCGGGGTCGGGGGTCCAGACGTTGAGGTTGAGGCAGTCGTCGCCGGGGACGGCCGGGTCGGACAGGTACTGCGCGAAGGCCTCCGAGTACGGGGGTTTCGGGGCCGTCGGTCCGAAGGCGGCGGCCTCGCGTACGCCGTCCCAGGGCTCGGGCGGAGCGGGCGGGCGGAAGCGGCGGGGGCCGAAGGGGGGTGCCGCGTAGGGGATGCCCCGGAAGACGGCGACGCCCTGCTCCCAGCGGCCGCGGACGGCTCCGTACGGGGTTCCGGTCACGGGGTTCGCCCGGTCTGCCGTCATGTGCCCACCAGCCCTTCGTCGCGCCGCGCCACGTCGCGCACCGGCCGGACCCGCCGGTGACACGAGAGCACCGCGACGCCCCTCGGTATTCCTGGTGCACGTGAGGGTTCTTCCCGCCCCGGTGTGCCGGACCTACAGTAGGAAGCGCTTTCTATCGGAGGAGTGGGTGCTCGATGGTCCGTGCGGGGAGTGCCGGCGTGACGGCCGGGCCGACGCTGGCGGTGGTGGCCCGTGAGGCGGGGGTGTCCGTGCCGACCGCGTCCAAGGTGGTCAACGGCCGCGAGGACGTGGCTCCCGAGACCCGCCGCCGCGTCACCGAGGCACTGGACCGGCTCGGGTACATCAGGAGACCCCGGTTCGACGGCGGGAGGGCGCCGCGCCTGGTGGACCTCGTGGTGCACTCGCTGGAGACCTCCGGGTCGGGCGCGGTGCTGCACGGCGCGGAGGAGGCGGCGGACGACGCGGGTCTCGAACTCGTCGTCTCGGCGGCCCTGACGCGCAGCCGTGCGGAGCGGCCGGAGCGGGGGTGGCTGGACAAACTCGTCCTGCGGGGTTCGTCGGGGGTGCTGTTCCACCTGGCCGAGCTGAGCGAGCCGCAGTACGCGTGGCTCAGACAGCACCGCATCCCGTTCGTGATGATCGACCCGGTGCTCGAACCGCCGGCGGGCGTGGCCTCGGTGGGCGCGGCGAACTGGCGGGGCGGGGTGACGGCGACCGAGCACCTGCTGGCCCTGGGGCACGAACGCATCGCGGTCGTGGCCGGCCACCGGCACACGCTGTGCGCCGACGCGCGGATCGCCGGTTACCGCTCGGCCCTCGCCGCGGCGGGTGTGCGGCACCGCCCCGAGTACGTCCGGCACGCCGGTTCCGACGAGGGCGCGGCCGGCCACCGCGTGCGCGAACTCCTCGACCTGCCCGAGCCGCCCACGGCCGTCTTCGTCTGCTCGGACCGGATGGCGCTGGACGTCTACGAGGCCCTGGCCGAGCGGGGTCTGCGCGTACCGGACGACATGAGCGTGGTCGGCTACGACGACCTGCCCGAGGCCCGCTGGCTCACCCCGGCCCTGACCACGGTCCGCCAGCCCCTGTCCGAGATGGCGGCGACGGCCCTGCGGCTGCTGCTGCGCATGATGGACGGCCACCGCCCGGAGAGCACCCGCACGGAACTCTCGACCCGCCTGGTGGAACGCGCCAGCACGGCGCCTCCCGGACCCCGTCCGGGAGGTCACGGCTGACGGACGGCACCCTGCTCCGGTACGGGCACGCCTCGGCGTCCGCCCCCCACCCCGCACCCGGCGCCCCGGGGGCGGGCGGACGCCGGGGCGGCGGGGCGGGACCA
>NZ_JBHWHX010000081.1:0-21056 GCF_042732315.1 Streptomyces sp. NPDC059787 | reverse complement strand
GCGGGGAACTGCGCGAAGGGGGTCTGGGCCTGAAGGGGCGCGGGGAACTGCGCGAAGGGGGTCTGGGCCTGAAGGGGCGCGGGGAACTGCGCAAAGGGGGGTCTGGGGGGCGAAGCCCCCCAGGGACGGGAAGGGAAGGGGCGGCGGGGGCGAAACAAATGCCCCCCACGACCAGAAGCCACCCCACATGGACCGCTCGACGGAAACCGCACCGGAGCACCCGGCCACCGGGCCACCCCCGCCGTACGCCCCCGAAGCCCGCCGCAGGCGACCGAGGTGCGAGACTTGCCCCATGCCAGTCCTCGACCCCAATCCGCAGAACGGCCAGAAGAAGATGCTGCTCGTCTTCGGCGCGTTCTTCGCCATCTTCATCATCATCGGCGTGATCGCGACAATCCTCGCCCCGTGACGCCCCATGGTGGTGCTGGCACCACCATCCCCTAGGGGGCCAGGCTCAGGGTGAAGTGGGTGGGTCACCGGATGGGTTGCCCCCCAGGGAATCCGTACCTTCGAGATGTGGCCGCGAGACGCCGGCCACGGACCATGCGAAGAGCGGAGGCCCCATGTCGGCGCGCACGCACACCCGGCCCCACCCGGCCCCCCGGGGCGCCGTCGCCACCCGGCTGCCTTGGTGGGCCCTCGCCCTGCCCACCCTCGCCTTCGTCGCCCTGCTCACCCTGGTCCTCAACCCCTCCGACGCCCACGCGGCCGTCGGCGATCCCGCGCTCACCCACCTCGTCGAGCGCGCGCAGCAGCTCATGGCCCGCTGAACACCCCCGGAGGCGCCGGTCAACTCCCTGCGCCCCATGGCCTGTTTCATGCGAAGCTGGGTCACATGAGCGTCGCAGAACCCCGCAGGATTGTCCTTTTCCGGCATGCGAAAGCCGACTGGCCCCCGGTCTCCGACCACGAGCGCCCACTCGCCGAGCGGGGCCGCATGGATGCCGCCGTCGCCGGGCGCAAGCTCGCCGACACCGGTATCGCCTTCGACCTGGCCCTGTGCTCCACCGCGGTCCGGACCCGCGAGACCTGGAAGCTCGCGGTCCACGAGTTTCCCGAGCGGCCGAAGACCGTCTACGAGGAGCGGATCTACGATGCCTCGCCCGGCGAGCTGATCGCCCTGCTCAACGAAACCCCCGACGACGCGCAGAACGTCCTCCTGGTCGGCCACAACCCGGGCGTCCAGGGACTCGCCGACATCCTGGCCGGCACGGCGGAGGGCGACGCCCGTGAGCGCATGAGCCGGCTCGGCTACCCGGCCGCCGCCTTCGCCGTCCTGTCCTTCACCGGCTCCTGGAAGTCCCTCGAGCCCGGCGTCGGCACGCTGGTCGACTACTGGGCGCCCACCGAGTGACACCCGGCACGGCGGGGGCCCGGCACTCGACGTCCGTCGGTGCCGGGCCCGCCCGTCTCCGTGCCCCGGTCCGGGCGACTCAGCCCACGTCGAGCGTGTCCGCCGCCTCGACCTCTTCGCGGGTGACGCCGAGCAGGTACAGGACCGTGTCCAGGAAGGGGAAGTTCACCGCCGTGTGCGCGGCCTCGCGCACCACCGGCTTGGCGTTGAAGGCGACACCGAGCCCCGCCGCGTTCAGCATGTCGAGATCGTTCGCACCGTCACCGATCGCCACCGTCTGCGACAGCGGCACACCCGCCTCGGCGGCGAACCGGCGCAGCAGCCGGGCCTTGCCCGCCCGGTCCACGATCTCGCCGGTGACCTTGCCCGTCAGCTTCCCGTCGACGATCTCCAGGGTGTTGGCCTGGGCGAAGTCCAGCCCCAGCCGCTCCTTCAGATCATCCGTGACCTGGGTGAACCCACCCGAGACCACGCCCACTTGATAGCCGAGGCGCTTCAGCGTACGGATCAGGGTGCGGGCGCCCGGCGTCAGCCGCACCTCGCTGCGGACCTTGTCCACCACGGAGGCGTCCAGCCCCGCCAGCAGCGCCACGCGCGCGTGCAGCGACTGCTCGAAGTCCAGCTCCCCGCGCATCGCGGCCGCCGTCACCTCGGCGACCTCGTCCTCGCAGCCGGCGTGCGCGGCGAAGAGCTCGATCACCTCGTCCTGGATGAGCGTGGAGTCCACGTCCATGACGACCAGCCGCTGCGCCCGCCGGTACAGCCCCGCACCGACCACGGCCACGTCGACCCCGAGCCGCGCCGCGTCGGTCACCAGCGCGGTCCGCAGCGGTTCCGTCTCCACGCCGGACACCGCGAACTCCACGGCGGTCACCGGGTACTTGGCGAGCCGGAAGATACGGTCGATGTTGCCGCCGGCCTTGGTGATCCGCGCGGCGATCGCCGCCGCCGCCTCCGAGGTGAGGGGGTGTCCCAGCACGGTGACCAGGGAGCGGCCGAGCCCGCGCGGACGGTTGTCGCCCTTGCCGGAGATGATCTCCGCCTGCATCTTCATCGACTCCGCCCAGCTGTGGACGGTCGCCCGCAGATCCCCTTCCAGCCCCTTGGGCGGCTCGGTCACGAGCGCGCAGAGCACGATGCGGCCGCGGGTGACGACCTGCTCGATGTCGACCACGTCGACCGAGTAGGCGGCGAGGGTGTCGAAGAGGCCGGCCGTGATGCCCGGCCGGTCCTTGCCGAAGATCTTGACAAGGAGGGTGGGAACGTCGGTGGTCTGCGATGCGCTCATGGTGTTCCCACCGTATCCGGCACCCAGTGCCCCGCGCCTCCGAGGTCCGCCAGCCGGACAATGAACACGGCCGGTCACCGGGATGTCCCGGAGCTTACGTACGGTCCGGCTTCCGGGGCGCCGGGGGAGGAGGAGGCGGTGGTGGCGGAGGAGGCGGAGGCTCGTCCGGCCACAACGGCGACCGCCCCCGCGACCCGGCTCCCCGCCGGCGCGGCTCGACCGGCCCGATCACGGTGGGCGCCCCATAGACATCGCCGTTCCCCTCAGGACCCCCGGCCACCTGCGGCTCACCACCCCCCGGCACCCCGCCTGCCGAGGGCACCGCATCCTCCGGCTCCCACGGCTCCTGCGCCCCGGCTTCCCTCGGCTCGTGCGGTCCTCGCGGCGACGGCTCCCACGGCTCCTGCGCCCCGGCTTCCCTCGGCTCGTGCGGTCCTCGCGGCGACGGCCCCCACGGCCCCTGCGCCCCGGCTTCCCGTGATCCGCGCCCTTCCCGCGCCCCGTGCGATGTTCCCGGCGAGCCCCACGGTTCTTCCCGCACCCCTGACTCCTGAGACCCCCGCGGCTCCCACCCCACCCGCAGATACGGATTGGTGTCCGGGTCGGGGGCCCGGTAAGGAACCCCCGGCTCGTACGGCCCGGCGGCCGGCGCCCCGTCCGAGCCCTCGACGCCACCCACCGTCCGCCATCCACCGCCCGCCTTCATGTCACCCCGTGCCAACGGTGCCGCCCGCATCCCCGCCGCCCCGCTCGCCCGGGCCAGCAGCGCACCCGCCGCGCCCGCGCCCGCGCCCCACACCGCGCCCAGCAGGAGCGCCGTGCCGAACCGGCCGCGCAGCTCGATGCCGGCGCCGAACGCGTCGAAGCCCAGCACGGACAGCGAGGCGTTCGCCGACACCTCCGTCAGCCGGACCAGCAACGGCAGAGTCAGCGCCGTAGCGACACCCAGCCGCAGCGCACACCGCCCCGCGAAGCCGGCCGCTCCGCGATCAGCCGCGCCCCCGACCGGCGTGCGCACGCCCGTCAGCACCCCCGCCAGCAGCATCATCAGCGCGGCGGCCACCGCCAGCAGCCACACCCGCCCGTCGAACTCCGCCAGCCGCCCCAGCGTGACGGACCGGTCCGAGCCGGTCCGCAGCAGATCGTCCACGGGGTGCGGCAGCACCCCGAGCAGCGCCCCGCTCGCCCGCCCGTCCCACGGCACGAACAGGCCGAGCGGTACCCCGGTCCACACTCCGTTCGGCGCTCCCAGCAGCGCCGCCCCCGCGATCCGCCGGGGATGGTCGTCGCCGATCGCCGCGTACCCCGCCGCCGCGAGCCCCGCCGCCACCGCCACCAGCCCCACCGTGACGAGGGCGGACACCGCCGGCCGTACGACACGGTGCACGGCGTCCCAGCCGCGCGGCAGGGGAGTGCGGCGGGACGCCAGCAGCGCGACGAGCAGGACGCCGGCCGCCCAGCCGAGGCCACCGAGCAGCGTCGGCACGGTGTCGACGGTGAACCCCACCGCCGCCTCCGCGTCGACGAGATCACCCACCCGGTCCGGCAGCAGCCCCCCGACATCACCCAGCCCCGGGATCTCGACCCCGCCACCACCCGTCCCCGGCAGGTCGTCGAGGCCCAGCGAGCCCCCGTCGATGGTGATGACGTCGTGCCCCGCCCAGGCCAGCCCGCCCGTCATCGCCACGAACAGCGCGACCACCGTGCCCGCACGCGCGAGGAGTTCGGTGCCGGAGACCACAACTCCCGCCGCCCGCAAGGAGCGCAGAAAGAAGTACGACAGCAGCAGCGCACCCACCAGGCCCACGCCCAGCGGCGTGACCTCCAAGGCCGTACCGGCCTCCGCACCCGACAGCCCGAAGGCGGACACGTCACCGGACGGCGTGACCGAACCGCCCGCCCCCAGAGCCACCACCGCGGCGGTCATCGGACCCAGCGAACCGGCCGCGTCCGCGTCCAGCAGGTGCAGCCCGAGCGCCGCCGTCCCCGCCATCCCGATCAGCGCCCAGCTCACCGCGGCGACCGCGGACATCACCACATCGCCCCACGGCACGCGCGTACCGTGCTCCGCTGCTCCGACGCCCGTGGCAGCACTCATGGCAGACCCCCCGATCCGCGACGCGGCGTGACGGCCGCACATGTCCCCCTCGCGTGATTTACCACTTTCCAGGCCGATTTCAACCCCGTCGACGAAAACCGGTGAACACCTTGGTGCGCGCTCGTGACAAGGCCCGACTTTCGGACAGAGGGCCGAGCCTGAAATAGTTCCCCCCGATGTTCGCCATCCCTAGACTCCCTGCGACGGGGGAAATTCGGGGGACAACTCAGTGGGGCATGGAGTGCCGGAACTCGTACTGGAATCAAACGGACGGACCTGGACGCTCGATCCGTCCAGGGCTTACACCCTCGGACGCGATCCGCAGGGGGACGTCGTGCTGGACGACGCCAGGGTCTCCTGGCGTCACGCCACGATCAGCTTCAACGGGCGCGGTTGGGTCATCGAGGACCACGGCAGCACCAACGGCACGTTCGTGCAGGGGCAGCGGATCCACCACCTGGAGTTCGGCTCCGACACGGTGCTGAACCTGGGCAACGCGACCGACGGCCCGCGCGTGACGCTGTCCGGCGCCGGTGCGGGCGCCGGCACCGCGGCCCCGGCCGCCACACCGCAGGCCCAGCCGCAGCAGCCGTACGCCGCCCAGGGTGCGAACCCCGGCTGGTCCCAGCAGGCGCCGCAGCAGCAGCCGCCCGCCCAGCAGCCCGGCTGGCAGCAGCCGCAGCAGCCGGCACCGCAGCAGTCCGCGCCGCACATCCCGCAGCAGCAGGGCGGTCCGGGCGAGCAGTACGCGCAGAAGGTGCCCGGCAGCGGCGCGGGCGCGCCGCCGGTCTACGGCGACCGCAGCCCCACCACGTTCCACCAGTTCTCCCTCGGCCGCGTGATGCGCATCGGCCGCGCCCTGGAGAACGACCTGGTCGTCTCCGACCTCCAGGTCTCCCGCCACCACGCCGAGTTCCACTCGACGCCCGACGGCCGCATGGAGATCCGCGACCTCGGTTCGCACAACGGCACGTACGTCAACGGTCAGCCGATCGCCAAGGGCGGCGCCCAACTGCTCGGCCCCACCGACATCGTGGGCGTCGGCCACTCGACGTTCCGGATCGTCGGCGACCGGCTCGAGGAGTTCGTCGACACCGGTGAGGTGTCCTTCTCCGCCCGCCACCTGACGGTCACCGTCGACGGCGGCAAGCAGATCCTCAAGGACGTCTCCTTCGGGGTCCCCGAGAAGTCGCTGATCGCGGTCATCGGCCCGTCCGGCTCCGGCAAGTCGACCCTGCTCAAGGCGCTCACCGGCTACCGCCCCGCCAACCAGGGCGAGGTCCTCTACGACAACCGCAACCTCTACAAGCAGTTCGCCGAGCTGCGCCAGCGCATCGGTCTGGTCCCGCAGGACGACATCCTGCACAAGGAGCTGACCGTCAAGAAGGCCCTCAAGTACGCGGCCAAGCTCCGCTTCCCCGCCGACACCACGGCCGCCGAGCGCGAGTCCCGCATAGACGAGGTGCTGCGCGAGCTCAAGCTGGACATCCACAAGGACAAGAAGGTCACGTCCCTGTCCGGCGGCCAGCGCAAGCGCGTCTCCGTCGCCCTGGAACTGCTCACCAAGCCGTCCCTGATCTTCCTGGACGAGCCCACCTCCGGCCTCGACCCGGGCATGGACCGCGACGTCATGCAGCTCCTGCGCGGCCTCGCCGACGACGGCCGTACGGTCCTCGTCGTCACCCACTCGGTGGCCGAGCTGGCGATCTGCGACAAGCTCCTGGTGATGGCGCCCGGCGGCTCCGTCGCCTACTTCGGCCCGCCCGAGGAGGCGCTGAACTTCTTCGGCTACGACACCTGGGCCGACGTCTTCTCCGCCTTCGAGAACTACCGCGACTACGACTGGGCGGGCCGCTGGAAGGGCTCGCAGCACTACCAGATGTACGCCGCGGACATCGACGCGGTCGCGCCGCAGTCCGTACAGGTCCCGCCGATGCAGGCGATGCGGCCGCCGAAGCCGCAGGGCTGGATGTCACAGTTCGTGACCCTGGTACGCCGCTACGTCTCGGTGATCGTCTCCGACAAGGGTTTCCTCGCCCTGATGGTGATCCTGCCGGCCGTCCTCGGCGCGGTCAGCCTGCTCATCGACGCGGACAAGGGCCTGCTGCCCAACCCGCCCAACGCGGCGGGCCGGGTCATCCCGAACGGCACGGCGACCACGGTCCTGCTGATACTCGCGGTGGGCGCCTGTTTCGCGGGCGCGGCGAACTCCGTGCGTGAGCTGATCAAGGAACGGGTCATCTACGAGCGGGAGCGCGCCACCGGCCTGTCCCGCTCGGCGTACCTGATGTCCAAGGTGTTCGTGCTCGGCATGATCACCGTGCTGCAGGGCCTGCTGGTCGGCGTGATCGGCTTCTCCAGCCGGGAGATCCCGGAGGAGGGCCTGGTCTTCGGCGGCTTCACGCTGCTGGAGCTCTCCGTGCCGATCATGGCGCTCGGCTTCACCTCGATGATGTTCGGCCTGATCATCTCCTCGCTGGTGAAGACCGCCGAGAAGACCATGCCGCTGCTGGTGATGTTCGCGATCATCCAGGTCGTCTTCACCGGCTGCCTGTTCGCCCTGCACGGCTCGATCGGCGTCAACCAGTTCTCGTTCCTGATGCCGTCGCGCTGGGCGGTCGCCGCCTCGGGCGCCACGCTGGACTTCAACAGGATCAGTCCGCCGGAGACGGCCGGCGACACCGACCCGCTGTGGGAGCACACGGTCGGGGCCTGGGCGATGGACATGGGCGCGCTGATCGTCCTCGGTGTGATCTGCGGCTTCTTCGTGGCCCGCTTCCTGCGCCGCCACGAGCCCGAGGTCATGCGCAAGTAGTCCGCGCCGTACGGCCCCGAAGGGCGGCACCCCGTCAGGAGGGTGCCGCCCTTCGGCGTCTTCGGTTCGCGAGAAGAGGTCCGCGCCGACCTCAGTACGCGCTGTCGACGTTGTCCATGGTGCCGTACTTGTCGGCCGCGTAGTTGCAGGCGGCGGTGATGTTGGCGACCGGGTCGTAGATGTCCTTCGGGGTGCCCGGGACGTGGTAGGCCGCGAACGTCGGCGGGATCACCTGCAGCAGGCCCTTGGACGGGATGCCGTTCTGGGCGTTGATGTCCCAGAGGTTGATCGCCTTCGGGTTGCCGGAGGACTCCCGCATGACGTTGCGGTGGATGCCCTCGTAGGAGCCCGGGATGCCGTGCTTCTTCATGATGGCCAGGGACTCGCGGATCCAGCCGTCCAGGTTGTCGCTGTAGGTCTTCTGCGGGGCGGCCTGCTTCACCTCGGCGCGCTCGGCGGCACGGCCGGCGGCCTCCTCGGCCTGGCGGGCCTTCTCCGCCTCGGCCTCCGCGGCGGCAGCGGCGGCCTTCTTCTCGGCGGTGGCCCGGTCCGCGGCCTCCTTCTTCGCCGCGATCTGCTCGACCTTGACGCTGGAACCGGCGAGCTGGTCGGTGACGCTCGCCTTGACGCCCTGGATCGGCTCGGTGCTGTACGCGACCTTCGCGGTCGGGGCGGCCTCGGTCGTGGTGGCCGGGGACGCGTTGCTCGGGACGGCCGAGAAACCGATGGCGGCGGCGCCGAGGGCCGCGACACCGGCGACGGCGAGCTTGTGGTGACGGGTCAGGGCACGACTATGACCACGGGTGAGGATGTTCTTGGACATGCGGGACGGACCTCTTCGAATAGCGCGGAGGTCGCTCAACGTCCGGTGGGGACAGGGTGCTTCCGGCACAAACGCCGCGGGGAGATACCCACGGCGCTGAGCGACGCAGCCATTCTTAGCGGCCGCAAAATGGCGGGGCAAAGGTGTGACGTACGAAGCCGGGTAGTGGATCAGGGAGGGGTAAACCGGGGCAGAGAGGGCCATACGTCCCGCTCATGCGGGCGGTATGTCTCTCCTAATCCTCTTCGTACGTGATGTGCGCCCTATGCCCGGCCTCACACCGGCCGCCCCCTGCCCTCACCGCCGGTTGCTGAAGCAATGCTCTGTGTGAGGAGGTCCGGTCACTCCGGAAGAACCAGGTGCACATCGCCGAACTCGTGCCACAGGTAGCGCCCGCGCAGCGCCTCCTCGTACCCCCGGTCGATCGCCGCCCGCCCCGCGACCGCCTCCAGCATCAGCAGGTGCGAGGCCTGCGGCTCGTGCAGCCCGGTCAGCAGCCCGTCCACCGCCCGCACCCCGCGCTCGGGCGTCACCACCAGATCGGTCCACCCCGCGCGGGCCCGCACCACGCCGTCCGCACCGGCCGCCGACTCCACCGCCCGTACGGCCGTCGTCCCCACCGCGATCACCCGGCCGCCCCCCGCCCGCACGGCCCCGATCAGCCGCGCCGACGCCTCCGGCACCACGAACCGTTCCGGATACGGCGGCTCGTGCGCCTCCGCCGACGCCACCCCGGTGTGCAGCGTGACCGGGGCGAACCGCACCCCCCGGCTCACCAGCTCCGCCACCGTCCGCGCGGTGAACGGACGCCCCGCGCTCGGCATCTCCGCACTCCCCGCACCGTCCGGTGACGGCAGCGCGAACACCGTCTGGTACGCCGACAACGGCTGGTCCCGCTCCGTGTACGCGTACCGGACGGCCCGCCCGTGCTCCCGCAGCACCTCGAGCACGTCCCCCGACACGCGTGCCCACCACAGCCGCTCCCCGCGCGCGCTGAGCGGCTCCTCCAGCACCAGCCGCGCACCCCCGACCAGCCGCACCTCTGTACCCGCGGGCGCACCCGCGCGCGCACGTGTGGTGCCGTGCCCGTCAGGATCCCGCAGCTCCACGGCCCACCGGCCGTCGTCACCGCGCGTGGAGAAGTGCACCACCACGCGCGCGTGCCCGGTCCACCCCCCGACGGCCGCCGCCAGCGTCGGCGAGGTGTTCACCACCAGCAGGTCCCCGGCCCGCAGCAGCCGCGGCAGCTCCACGAAGGCGTGATGCGACACCACCGTGCCCCGCGACACCAGCAGCCGCACCGAGTCCCGCTCCAGACCCGGCCCCCGCTGCTCCACCGGCACCCGCGCGGACAGCTCCTCCGGCACCTCCGCGGCCACGGTCATCGCCGCTCCTCCAGCAGCGCCGGGGCGCCGTAGCGACCGCTCGCCGGCCGCTCGTCCAGCAGCCGGAGGAAGGCGGGCACCACACCGGCCGGCGCAGGGCGCGGACCGTCGTCGTCCGGTACGGCCGCCGCGTACAGGTCCGTCGCCATGTCGCCGGGATCGACCGACCAGACCCGCAGCCCCGGCTCCTCCACCGCCAGCACCGCCGCCAGCTGGTCCAGGGCCGCCTTGGACGCCCCGTACCCGCCCCACGTCGGATACGCCTCGGCGGCGGCGTCCGAGCTGACCACCAGCACCGCCCCGGCCGCCGCCGACCTGAGCAGCGGCAGTGCCTCCTGCACCAGGCCCAGCGCCGCCACCAGATTCACCTCCAGCGCCCGCCGCAGCCCGTCCAGCGGCAGCTCCTCCAGAGGGACCAGCGGCTCGGCGCCCAGCGCGCTCGCGTTGTGCACCACCAGGTCCACCCCGCCCAGCCGCCACGCCGCCGCCACCAGCTCCGCGCGGTGCGCGGCGTCCGTGACGTCCCCGGGCAGCGCCGTCACACGCGTGCCGTGCGCCGACACCAGCCCCGCCGCCTCCGCCAGCGGAACCGGGTCCCGCGCGTCCAGCACCAGATCCCAGCCGCGCTCCGCCAGCCCCCGGGCGAGCGCCTCCCCGAGCCCCTTCGAAGCCCCCGTGATGATCGCAACCGGCATGGCAACCGTCCCCTCGTCCTCGGACGCCGCTCGATCGGCGTGCCCTCAACCTAGGGACCGGCCCACCGCCACCGCCTCGGGCCCGGGACGCAACGCCCCGGGTCCCTTCGCCCTACGCCACCGACCCCGGTCCCGCGGTCCTACGCCCCGACCGGGACGGCGGGACCTCCGGCCTAGGTCCCGCGGCCCGCCCGACGGCCGCCGTACGTCCGATCCCGCTGTCACAGCCCGCCGGTACCGTGAGGACATGAGCCACGGCCCCCGGTCCGGCCTCGCCGCGGTGAGCTCCGCGTTGCTGGCCATGAGCAGGCACCTCGAGGTGCGCGACGTCCTCAAGACGATCGTCGCCTCGGCCCGCGAACTCCTCGACGCGCAGTACGCCGCGCTCGGCGTGCCCGACGACCACGGCGGCTTCGCCCAGTTCGTGGTCGACGGCGTCAGCGACGACGAGTGGAAGGCCATCGGCCCCCTCCCGCGCCAGCACGGCATCCTCGCCGCGATGCTGAACGAGGCCACCCCGCAGCGCCTCGCCGACGTGCGCCGCGACCCCCGCTTCGAGGGCTGGCCCAGCGCCCACCCCGACCTGGTCGATTTCCTGGGCCTGCCCATCCGCGACGGCGACGAGGTCATCGGCGCCCTGTTCCTCGCCAACAAGAGGTGCCCCAAACCCGAGGGCACCTGCGGCTTCACCGAGGACGACGAGGAACTGCTCGGCATCCTCGCCCAGCACGCCGCGATCGCCCTGACCAACGCCCGGCTCTACGAACGCAGCCGCGAACTGACCATCGCCGAGGAACGCTCCCGCCTCGCCCACGAGCTCCACGACGCCGTCAGCCAGAAACTCTTCTCCCTGCGGCTCACCGCCCAGGCCGCAGCCCGTCTCGTCGACCGCGACCCCTCCCGCGCCAAGGGCGAACTCCAGCAGGTCGCCGCCCTGGCCGCCGAGGCCGCCGACGAACTGCGCGCGGCGGTCGTCGAGCTGCGCCCCGCGGCCCTCGACGAGGACGGCCTCGTCGCCACACTGCGCACCCAGATCCAGGTCCTCGACCGTGCCCACACCGCGCGCGTGACCTTCACCGGGCACGGCGTACGCGCCCTGCCCGCCGCCCAGGAGGAGGCGGTGCTGCGCGTCGCCCAGGAGGCACTGCACAACGCGCTGCGGCACTCCGGCGGCGACCACGTCGACGTCACCCTGGACCGCCGCGGCGGCGGAGCGGTCCTGCGGGTCAGCGACGACGGCGGCGGCTTCGACCCGCGGATCGTCCGTCGCGCGGGCCGCCATCTGGGCCTGGTCTCCATGCGGGACCGGGCGAGCGGGGTCGGCGGCAGGCTGACCGTGGAATCGGCGCCCGGCAAGGGCACCACGATCGAGATGGAGGTCCCCGGTGGCTGACGCAATCAAGGTGCTGCTGGTCGACGATCACCAGGTGGTACGCCGGGGGCTGCGCACCTTCCTCGAGGTGCAGGACGACATCGAGGTCGTCGGCGAGGCCGCGGACGGCGCCGAAGGGGTCGCCCTGGCGGGGGAGCTGGGACCCGACGTCATCCTCATGGACGTCAAGATGCCCGGCATGGACGGCGTGGACGCGCTGCGCCGGCTCCGCGAACTGGACCACCCCGCGCGCGTGCTGATCGTCACCAGCTTCACCGAGCAGCGCACGGTGGTTCCCGCCCTCCGCGCGGGCGCCGCCGGTTACGTGTACAAGGACGTCGACCCCGACGCGCTCGCCGGAGCCATCCGCTCCGTGCACGCCGGGCACGTCCTGCTCCAGGCGGAGGTGGCCGGCGCGCTGCTGTCCCAGGAGGAGACGGGATCGGGCACGGGACGCGCGGGCTCCCTCACCGAACGGGAGCGCGAAGTGCTCGGGCTCATAGCGGACGGCCGTGCCAATCGGGAGATCGCCCGCGCCCTGGTGCTGTCCGAGAAGACCGTGAAGACCCACGTCTCGAACATCCTGATGAAACTCGACCTCGCGGACCGCACCCAGGCCGCCCTGTGGGCCGTACGACATGGTCTGAGCGGCTGACCCGTGACGCCTCGGACCGGTCGGAAGGTTCCCCTCCGATCCGAGATTCATACCGTAGTGGGAATGTCCCTCGGATGGCCGTATCCATTGTCGGCACCGGCCGTTCTCCAGTGCACGCCGCGGCGCCTGCCGCGGTCATCGCAAGGAGGGCTCGGAAAGTGAAGAACCTGAAGAAGGCAGCGGCCGTGACGATGGTGGCCGGCGGTCTGCTCGCGGCCGGCACGGGAATGGCCTCCGCCACCGACGGCAGCCACGCCGACGGCACGGCCGTGGGCTCCCCGGGCGTCGTCTCCGGCAACGTCGTCCAGGTGCCGGTCGACGTCCCGGTCAACGTGTCCGGCAACAGCATCAACGTCATCGGGCTCCTCAACCCGGCCTTCGGCAACACCGCCGTCAACCACTGACGCGCACCCACCCCAGCCCCGGCCGCCCGCCCCCACCGAGCGCCGGGGCTCCCCCACGCCCCCACCTACGGCCCCCGCTTCCCGCGTGCCGCCCTGCTCCCCGCGAAGCCCCGCTTACCGCTCCCGCTCCCCACCTACGGCCCCTGCTTCCCGCGTGCCGCCCTGCTCCCCGCGAAGCCCCGCTTACCGCTCCCGCTCCCCACCTACGGCCCCTGCTTCCCGCGTGCCGCCCTGCTCCCCGCGAAGCCCCGCTTACCGCCGCTTCCGCGGGCAGTCGTGCCGCTGGGGCGGCACGGGTGGGCGCGACGGCACCCCGCAAGCGCCGGGCAGCGCGACCCCCCCGGTCAGCACCCACGCCGGGGCACCCCGCAAACACCGGGGCTGCACCCCACGCCGGCACACCCGACCCGGGGGGGCACCTCACCCCGCCCCCCGCTCCTCCACAACGGAGTTGTACGCAGCCACCTGCGCCCGCCGAGCCGTCCGCTCCACAGGCCGCAACGCACCGGCCCGCGCCGAAATCTCCGAAGCGCTCACCGCACCCCCGTGCTCCCCGGCCGCCCCCGCCAGCGAAACCAACGCCCCCACCCGCTGCGCCAACTCCAGCACCCGCACAGCCCGAGGCGGATACCCCGGCGCCAACACCTCCCGCCCCCGCGAGCCCGAGGCCCGCGCCCGGTACGCATCGATCGCCGCCTCGGCCACCGGCCCCGACCCGGCCACATCCAGCCGCGTCAGCACCTCCGTCGCCTCCCGCAACGCCTCCGCCAGCTCCCGCTCCGCCTCCCCGAGCGACGGCACATCCGCCGGCGGCGCCTCCCGCACCGGCAGGCAGTGCCACACCACCTCCACATGCACATCACCCGCGGGCCCGGCCTCGTGGACCTCCGGCACCAGCCCGACCGCGGCCCCGGAACAGACCACCGCCTCCTCCGCCTCCAACGCCCGCGCGTTGAACTCCGGCGGCCCGCTCAGCCCCAGCGGATGCCCCGGCGCCGGCAGCGCCACCCGCAGCCCGCTCACCCCCAGCGCCCGCAGCCGCCCCAGCGCCAGCGTGAGCCCCACCGGCGCCGACTCACCCGGCAACCCCTCCACCCGGTGCACCGCGTCCTCCCCGACGATCGCGAGCACGGCGTCATCCGGTGGGACAAGTCCGGCAAGAAGGGCGTTTCCCCAAGCGGCAAGGCGTCCAGAGCGAGGTTCCGAGAGCATGCGTACACCCTAGACAGAGCCCAAGAACCGGACCGGAGGAATGTCCGGGTCGACCAGTGGCGTAGATTTCATGATGGGCTGCGCCCACGGGTGCGGCGGACCGACCCACAGGCGTACGCGACAGCCGAGACCGGCCACACTGCAAGGGGAGACAACGCGCTCATGAGCGATGTTCTGGAGCTTCAGGACGTATCCGTGGTCCGTGAGGGCCGGGCTCTGGTGGACCAGGTCTCCTGGTCGGTCAAGGAGGGCGAGCGCTGGGTCATCCTCGGCCCCAACGGCGCCGGCAAGACCACCCTCCTCAACATCGCGTCCAGCTACCTCTACCCCAGCAAGGGCACCGTCGGCATCCTCGGCGAGACCCTCGGCAGGCCCGGCACCGACGTCTTCGAGCTGCGCCCCCGCATCGGCGTGGCCGGCATCGCCATGGCCGACAAGCTGCCCAAGAAGCAGACCGTCCTGCAGACCGTGCTCACCGCCGCCTACGGCATGACCGCCGGCTGGCAGGAGGAGTACGAGGACATCGACGAGCAGCGCGCCCGCGCCTTCCTCGACCGCCTCGGCATGTCCGAGTACCTGGACCGCAGGTTCGGCACCCTCTCCGAGGGCGAGCGCAAGCGCACCCTCATCGCCCGCGCCCTGATGACCGACCCCGAACTGCTGCTGCTCGACGAGCCCGCCGCCGGACTCGACCTCGGCGGCCGCGAGGACCTCGTACGCCGTCTCGGCCGGCTCGCCCGCGACCCGATCGCCCCCTCCATGATCATGGTCACGCACCACGTCGAGGAGATCGCCCCGGGCTTCACCCACGTCCTGATGATCCGTCAGGGCAAGGTCCTCGCCGCCGGCCCGCTGGAGCTGGAACTCACCTCCCGCAACCTCTCCCTCTGCTTCGGCCTCCCGCTCGTCGTCGAACAGGTCGGCGACCGCTTCACCGCCCAGGGCCTCCCGATGTCCTGACCCCCCGCGGCCCAAGGCCCGGAGCCGCACGGCGCGTTCAACCGATCGGCGCCCTGTCGGCGACCGGGTGTGCGGTCCTACCATGACCACGTGGACATCGACGCATGGCTGTGGTGGCTGATCGGCGCGGCGGTACTCGGCATCGGGCTCGTGATCACCGCGATGCCCGAACTCGGCATGCTCGCGGTGGGCGCCGTCGCCGCGGCAGTGGTCTCCGGCATCTTCGGCGGCGGCGCCGTCGCCCAGGTCGTGGTCTTCGCCGTCGTCTCGACCGCCCTCATCGCCGTCGTACGGCCCATCGCGAACAGACACCGCGCCGGACGGCCCCAACTCGCCACCGGCGTGGACGCCCTGAAGGGGAAACAGGCCGTCGTCCTGGAGCGCGTCGACGGCTCCGGCGGCCGGATCAAGCTGGCCGGCGAGGTCTGGTCGGCACGCGCACTCGACGCCGGCAGAGCCTATGAAGCAGGCCAGGAAGTGGACGTCGTGGACATCGAGGGGGCCACGGCCATCATCATGTGACCTCCCGCGACACAACTGGAGCGAACAACCCCCCAGTTGCACCGATGGTCTGTCAGACTCGACCAGCAAGATCTTCAACAGCGAGATCTTCCACAGGCACAAGAGCTGCCGCAGGCGCCGAGGCTAAGAAGGGTTCGGGGAACCGACGATGCAACCGATCATCATCGTCCTGATCATCCTGGTGGTGCTGGTCTTCATCGCCCTGATCAAGACGATCCAAGTCATCCCACAGGCCAGCGCCGCCATCGTCGAGCGCTTCGGCCGCTACACGCGGACACTCAACGCGGGCCTCAACATCGTCGTCCCGTTCATCGACACCATCCGCAACCGCATCGACCTGCGCGAACAGGTCGTCCCGTTCCCGCCGCAGCCGGTGATCACCCAGGACAACCTGGTCGTCAACATCGACACCGTCATCTACTACCAGGTGACCGACGCCCGGGCCGCCACCTACGAGGTGGCCAGCTACATCCAGGCCATCGAACAGCTCACCGTCACCACGCTCCGCAACATCATCGGCGGCATGGACCTGGAACGGACCCTCACCTCCCGCGAGGAGATCAACGCGGCCCTGCGCGGCGTCCTCGACGAGGCCACCGGCAAGTGGGGCATCCGCGTCAACCGCGTCGAACTCAAGGCCATCGAACCGCCCACCTCCATCCAGGACTCGATGGAGAAGCAGATGCGCGCCGACCGCGACAAGCGCGCCGCGATCCTCCAGGCCGAGGGTGTCCGCCAGTCCGAGATCCTGCGCGCCGAGGGCGAGAAGCAGTCCCAGATCCTGCGCGCCGAAGGTGAGGCCAAGGCAGCGGCCCTGCGCGCCGAGGGCGAGGCCCAGGCCGTCCGTACGGTCTTCGAGGCGATCCACGCCGGCGACCCCGACCAGAAGCTCCTCTCCTACCAGTACCTCCAGATGCTCCCCAAGATCGCCGAGGGCGACGCCAACAAGCTCTGGATCGTCCCCAGCGAGATCGGCGACGCCCTCAAGGGCCTCTCCGGAGCAATGGGCAACTTCGGCGCGATGGGCGGCGGCAACACCCCCTCGGGACCCGCCGGCGTCCCCTCCCAGGAACGCCGCGAAAAGCCCTCCATCGACTGAAACCCCCAGGGGCGCGGGGAACTGCGCGAACAACCACGCACAACCCGCGCCCGGGGAACCACCCGAACCCCTACGGCGAAGCCCTCACGCCGCGTCCAGCGCCAACCACTCGGGCAACGCCTCGAAGTCCTCGGCGCCCAGCGCCAACAGCATCGCGTCAGCCGGCGTAGGCTCGAACGGCCGCCGCAACAGCGGCATGTCCGCCTGCTCGGGCGTCCGATTCGCCTTCCGGTGGTTGTCCTCCGCACAGGACGCCACCGTGTTCAACCACGTGTCCTGCCCACCGTGCGACCGCGGCACCACGTGGTCCACGGTCGTCGCCCGCCGCCCGCAGTACGCGCACCGGTGCCGGTCCCGCACCAGGACACCCCGCCTCGACCACGGCGCTTGTCTTCGGAACGGCACCCTCACGTACTGGCAGAGCCTGATCACCCGGGGCGCCGGTATGTCGACCGCGGCTCCACGCATCCGCAGCTCGGGGTGGGCCTGCTCGACGACGGCCTTGTCCTGAAGCACCAGAACGACGGCTCGGTTCAGCGTCACCGTCGACAACGGCTCGAAGCTCGCGTTCAGTACCAGCGTGTCCCGCATACCAGCCCACCTCCCGTGTGCACCGGCCCACCCCTCGGCGGGCTGGGATCAACTCTGGCCGGGCACGCCGAGATGGACAACGCAATATCTGCTGCTCCTGCGGGAGGTGACCCCCGCGACCCCCGGCAACAAAAAAATGCCCGCCCCTGATCAATTCCAAGACCAGGGGCGGGCAAACGTTCCATGAACGCTCAAGGCCGCGCGGGAAACCGCTCAGGACTCCGCAGGCACCTCGTACTCACCGATCAGCTGGGCACGCCCCAGCGTGTGGAACCGCAGGTTGAAGCCCACAGCGGCGGGAGACGCGTCCGAGTCCGGACCGAGCTTCTCCTGGTCCACGGCGTACACCGTGAACACGTACCGGTGCGGCCCGTCCCCGGGCGGCGGCGCGGCACCGCCGAAGTCCTTGCTGCCGTAGTCGTTGCGCGCGTGGACCGCGCCCTCGGGCAGCCCCTCGAACTTGCCGCTGCCCGCACCGACCGGCAGCTCGGTCACCGAGGCCGGGATGTCGAACACCACCCAGTGCCAGAACCCGCTGCCCGTCGGGGCATCGGGGTCGTAGCAGGTCACGGCGAAGCTCTTGGTCTCCGGCGGAAACCCCTCCCACCGCAGGTGCGGCGAGGTGTTGCCGGCCGCGTGGACCTGAGCGTCCTTGAGCGTCGCCCCCTCCTGCACGTCCTCGCTCGACACCGCGAACGACGGCACGGGCGGATGGAAGGCGTGGGGGAGCGGCCGCCGCTTGAGCTCGGTCACCTCGGTACCTCCTGATCGGTTGCGTTCAGTCGGGGACCGAGCCTAGAACCAGTTGCGCTTGCTGCCGACCTCCGACAGCCACTGGTTGAGGTACGCCGTCCAATCGGTCCCCTGGTAGTCGTTCAGCCCCACCTTGAAGGAACGGAACGTGTCGCTGCCCTCGCTGAACAGACCCGGCTTCTTGTCCATCTCCAGCACCACGTCCATGGCCTGCTCATCGGCCACGAAGCTCAGCTCGACCTGGTGCAGCCCCCGGTACTGCTGCGGCGGGAAGAACTCGATCTCCTGGTAGAACGGCAGCTTCTGCCGGGTGCCCCGGATGTGGCCGCGCTCCATGTCCGCGTTCTTGAAGCGGAAGCCCAGCTGGATGAACGCGTCCAGGATCGCCTTCTGCGCCGGCAGCGGGTGCACGTTGACCGGGTCCAGGTCACTGGAGTCCACGGCCCGCGCGATCGCCAGCTCGGTGCTCACCCCGATGTTCATCCCGCGCAGCGGCTGCCCGTCGATCATCGTGATCGGCGTCTCCCACGGGATCTCCAGCCCGAACTGCACCGCGTGCACCGCACCCGCCTGGAGCTCGAAGGCGCCGCCCAGGCTCGACTTGGTGAACTCGATGTCCTGCTTGTACTCCTGGTCGCCGCTCTCCACCTCGACCTTGGCCTGCAGCCCGACCGACAGACCCTCGATCTGCTGGTTCACGGACCCGCCCTGGATCCGCACCTCGCCCTGGACGACACCGCCCGGAACCACGTTGACCTCGTGCAGCACCGTCTCGACCGAGGCCCCGCCGGCACCCAGACTCGCCAGCAGCTTCTTGAACGCCATGTCTCTCCCTCTCCAGGCGACCCCCGTGGGCCACACCTGATCCGTCGTCCTGCGTCGAGTCGTACGTATGGACCCTTGATCCCTAACAACGCGATCCGGCCGTGGCCGGTTCCGCGTCCCACACCCTGGCAACCGCGGAGCCCGCTGACCACCCCGCGGCACCGTCCGTCTCCAGTACCCTCGGACGGCATGATCGCGACCCCCGACCGTACGCCCCTGCCCGGAGAGTCCTTCGACCGCCCCGTCCTCGAGGTCGCCCCCGACCTCCTCGGCCGGATCCTGGTCCGCACCACCCCGGACGGTCCGATCACCCTCCGCCCCACCGAGGCCGAGGCCTACGACGGCCAGAACGACCCCGGCTCCCACGCCCACCGCGGTCGCACCGCCCGCAACGAGGTGATGTGCGGTGCGCCCGGTCATGTGTACGTCTACTTCACCTACGGCAGGTCAAGGCGGTCAGCATGAACGTTGGCCGCCTCGCCCATTCTGCCGAAGAGGTCGCCCCCAAGCTGCTTGGGAGCGTTCTCACCTGTAAGACCCCCGAGGGGACCGTGAGTATCGCCATCACGGAGACCGAGGCGTACTCCGGTTCGGCTGACCCGGCTTCCCATGCCTACCGAGGCCGGACACCCCGTAACGCCGTCATGTTCGGATCCGCGGGACACCTGTACGTCTACCGGTCCCATGGCCTCCACTGGTGCGCCAACGTCGTCACCGGGACGGACGGCATCGCCTCGGCTGTCCTCATCCGGGCAGGCAGGGTCATCGAAGGGGAGGATCTGGCACGCAAACGGCGAGGGGAGAGGGTCGAGGGTCCACGGCTTGCACGGGGTCCGGGGAATTTCTGCCAGGCACTCGGCATCACGGCGGAGCACAACGGCGCAGACCTCCTGACGGGTACTTCGGTCGTGTTGTCCGAGGGCGAGCCTGTACCTGACGCGCTCATCCGGGTTGGTCCTCGGGTGGGCGTGAGCAAGGCCCACGACTGGCAACACCGGTTCTACCTCGCCGGTGATCCGACGGTCTCGGCGTACCGACTGAGCCCGAGAGCCAAACCGTCCGCCGGAGCCTGAGCCACTGTGCGCCTCGCTCACGGCCGACTGGCGAGTGAGCGGTCGAGTCGGCGTGCTGAGCGAGGTGGACAGCCGGGAGTGCAGTGACAACCCGGCCCCGCCCACCTCGCCCGGATCTTTGTGAAGATCCTTGGCATGACTTCGTTCTCGGCCGATGCTGATGGCTCCGACGCCCCCTTCACGGAGATCGGCGATCCCGTCCTCGTCGTCACGGACAGGCGGCGAAGCCTTGTCGCCGTGGCCGGCGAGCGCGAGTACGACGAGGCGGAGACGGTCGGTCTCTTCCACGTCACCGACCGCGCCCGCCGTCGCTGGCTCCTGCTCTCGCAGTACCCCGTGACCGCGATGGCCTTCCATCCGGCCCTCCCGCTTCTCGCCGTGGGATCCGGTGAGTACGACGGCGGCTACTTCTTCGAGGGGGAGCTTCTCCTCGTTCACCTGGAAACCGGTACCGCCCTGTCGCTCATCGAGCACCACCTCGGCCGTCAGGTTCTCGGACTGGAGTGGCTGAGCCATCAGGAGCTTCGCGTCCTCATGGCGCCGCCCGACGACTGGAAGGACCGCAAAGCCCACGTGGAAGGACACACCGCTGTGCTGCACCGCTCCGACTGGACCACGGTCGAAGCCAGGTCGCTCACCGGCCGCGACCTGGCCGGCCCGCGAGGGCCGGCGCCCCGCCTCGACCACAGTGAGGCTGCCAAGCGCGCGGTTGCCAGGCTGGCTGTGCCCCGGACTCGCCGACCGGTCAGTCCCTACCGGGCCCACGTGCCACGGCGCCGTCGAAGTTGACTCGACCTTGGAAGGTGCGTAATGTAGCCCGAGCCGCTTGAACCGGGTACGGCGATCGCCTGCAGCCGGAAGCGGCCAACCCACTACCTACGATCACCCTTCAGCGGGGTCGAATTCGTCATGTCCGCATGTCTGAATTCCGAACCGCGGAGCCCGATTATGAATCGAGCGGGGGAATCGGTTAACGTAGTGAATGTCGAAAGGCCGACAGGCGAAAGCTGAGGGCTCAACGGCAAAACCCGCCGACTGGGAATCAGGCCCGAAAGGATCTGATAGAGTCGGAACCGCCGGAAAGGGAAACGCGAAAGCGGAACCCCGGAAAGCACCGAGGAAATCGGGTCGG
>NZ_JBHWHX010000080.1:0-21458 GCF_042732315.1 Streptomyces sp. NPDC059787 | reverse complement strand
TTGAGTTCTCAAGGAACGGACGCTTCCTTTGTACTCACCCTCGCGGGCTTTCCTCCGGGCGCTTCCCTTCGGTCTTGCGTTTCCGACTCTATCAGATCTTTCCGAACCGATTTCCTCGGTGCTTTCCGGGGTTCCGCTTTCGCGTTTCCCTTTCCGGCGGTTCCGACTCTATCAGATCCTTTCGGGCCTGATTCCCGGTCAGAGCGGGCTGTCTTCCCGGCCGTTGGGCCGTTCCGACGTCTCAAACCTTAGCGGACTCTCTCCGTGTTCCTCAAATCGAGGGTTGGAATTGAATTCGGGCACGCCGAAATCGTTCCCACTGGGAGGTCGTGCTGGGGTTTTGAGTGCCGCTGATGCGGCGGAAGGTGCTGCCGAAGAACCGTTACGGCTCCGTGGCAACCCGAAGAACCTTACGGATCGGAGAGGTGGCTGTCAACAGCCCCCGGCCAAGATTTTTCAGTCCAGGTCGCTGAGGCGTCCGCCGGCGTCCGGCTGGGCGTGTTCCACCCGGCGCAGGAGGCGGGTGAGGACCTCACCCAGCGTCGCCCGCTCGCCCGGGTCGAGGTCCTGGAGGAGGTCCTCCTCGAAGACGGTGGCCAGGCGCATCGCCTCGAGCCACTTCTCGCGGCCGGCGGAGGTCAGCTCCACGATCACGCGGACCCGGTTGTTCTCGTCCCGCTCCCGGTCGACCAGCCCCTCGGTGACCATGCGGTCGATCCGGTGGGTCATGGCGGCCGGGGTCAGGCCGAGGCGCTTGGCGAGGTCGCCGGGACCCATGCGGTACGGGGCGCCGGAGAGGACGAGGGCCTTGAGGACCTCCCAGTCGGCGTTGGTGATGCCGAGCTCGGCGGTCTGACGGCCATAGGCCACGTTCATGCGGCGGTTCAGGCGGGACAGCGCGTTGACGATCTTCTCGACCTGGGGGTCGAGGTCCTGGAACTCGCGCTGGTACGCGGCGATCTGCTCTTCGAGTGTCGGCTCGCCGAGGCCGGAGGTATCGCCCATGGCCGCAGTATGGCACGCCCCTCCTTTGCCTTGAAGTCCTTCACTGTGTAGCCTTTAGCATCGAACTTTAGCTTCTAAGTCTTCACTCCTAACTACTTGTTTGAGAGAGGTGAACGTGACCAGGGAGATGGGCGCGGCGATGCGCCGGATCCACGTGGG
This sequence comes from Streptomyces sp. NPDC059787, assembly GCF_042732315.1. NCBI lineage: Bacteria > Bacillati > Actinomycetota > Actinomycetes > Kitasatosporales > Streptomycetaceae > Streptomyces > Streptomyces sp. NPDC059787. The sequence goes on along the minus strand of NZ_JBHWHX010000080.1, from coordinate 20,294 downwards.
CAACGCACTCAGCGCGTTCGGGCTGGGCTTCACGGTTCCGTACCTGTACGTCTATGTGGCGCAGGTGCGAGGGCTGGGAGCCATGACGGCGGGTCTCGTACTCGCCGTCTTCGCCGTGGCCGCGCTGATCGTGCTGCCGTTCGCCGGACGGGCGATCGTCCGGCGCGGCCCGCTGCCGGTGCTGCTCGTCGCCCTGGTCACGGCCGCGGTCGGGGCGCTGAGCCTGGGCCTGTCGAGTGGTGCGGCGACCGTGCTGCTGTCGGCGGCGGCGCTGGGCGCCGGGCAGGCGGTGATGCAGCCGGCGCTCGCGACGATGATCGTGGACTGCTCGACCATGGAGAACCGGTCGCGGGCGTTCGCCACGCAGTTCTTCCTGCAGAACCTCGGGCTCGGCGTCGGCGGTCTCATCGGCGGCCACCTCGTGGATCCCACGGAAGCGAGCTCTTTCGTCCTCCTCTTCGCGATCGAGGCGGCGATGTTCCTGCTGCTGGCCGTGGTGATGGCGACGGCGCGGATGCCGCACGCGCCGCGCGTCGGGGGCGCTCCGGCGCAGTCGGCCAAGGGCAGCTGGAAGCAGCTGCTGGGCAACCGGGCCATGGTGCAGCTGTGTGTGCTGGGCTTCGTGCTGTTCTTCGCCTGCTACGGACAGTTCGAGTCGGGGCTGAGCGCGTACGGCGTCGAGGCCGCCGGGATCTCCACCTCCGCGCTGGGGACGGCGCTGGCCGCGAACACCCTGATGATCGTGGTCGCGCAGTTCGCGGTGCTGCGGTTCGTCGAGCGGCGCAAGCGCTCGCGCGTGATCGCGTCCGTGGGGCTGATCTGGGCCGTGGCGTGGGCCGTGGCCGGGTACGCGGGTCTGGGGAACGGCAGCCAGACGATGGCGACCGCCGCGTTCATCTCGACGTACGCGCTGTTCGGGCTCGGTGAGGCGATGCTGTCGCCGACGCTCGCGCCGCTGGTCGCCGATCTCGCGCCGACCGGGATGGCGGGGCAGTACAACTCGGCGTTCGCCCTGGTGAAGCAGCTCGCGCTGGCCGTGGGGCCGGCGGTGGGCGGGCCGCTGGGTGCCTCGCTGCACGGGCCGTACGTCGTGATCTTCCTGCTGTTCTCGCTGGGCATCACGGTGCTGGCGGTGCGGCTCGGACGGCACCTCACGGACGTGCAGGACCAGCCGTCGGTGGCGCGGAGCCGTGTGGTGGTGCAGGGCGGCGCGGCAGCGGGCCAGGCTCCGGCGCACGCCTGATCCACGCGCCTCTGCCCCACCTCCATACGCCCAGCCTCATACACCGACCCCGTACGCCCGGCTCTGCTACGAGCCGGGCGTCTTCGGCTTCGGCTTCGGCAGGAGGAACTCGCACCAGACCGCCTTGCCGCCGCCCGGGGTGCGTCTGCTGCCCCAGCCGGAGGCGATCGTCGCGACGATGGCGATGCCCCGGCCGGACTCGTCGCCGGGTTCCGCGCGGCGGCGCCTCGGCAGGTGGTCGTCGCCGTCGGTGACCTCGATGATCAGGCGGCGGTCGGTGCGGCGCAGCCGCAGCCGCATGGGCGGTGTGCCGTGCTGGAGGGAGTTGGCGACCAGTTCGCTGGTGGCCAGGACGCCCAGGTCGTGCAGCTCGACAGGGAAGCGCCAGCTGGTCAGCACACCGGAGGCGAAGGCACGCGCACGGGGGGCCGCCTCGACCCCGCCGAGCAGCTCCAGCGCGGCGTTGCGGAAGAGCTCGCCCTCCGCGCCCTTGCGGGCGGGGTGCTGGAGGACCAGGACGGCGACGTCGTCGTCGTGGTCCGGGGTGACGCCGGCCGAGCGGACCAGGCGGTCGCAGACGACCTGGGGGCTGCCGGTGGCTCCGGCCAGGGCGCGTTCCAGGGCGGCGATGCCCTCGTCCAGGTCCTCGTTCCTCCGCTCGACCAGGCCGTCCGTGTAGAGGACGGCGGTGGAGCCGGGGGTGAGGGGGACGGAGCCGGACGCGTGCATCCAGCCGCCGGTGCCGAGCGGGGGGCCGGTCGGTTCGTCGGCGCGCCGGACGGTGCCGTTCTCGTCGCGGACCAGGATGGGCAGGTGGCCGGCGGAGGCGTACACCAGGCTGCCCTCGTTGGGGTCGTGGATGGCGTAGGCGCAGGTGGCGATCTGGTTGGCGTCGATCTCCATGGCGAGGCCGTCGAGGAGCTGGAGCACCTCGTGCGGCGGGAGGTCGAGCCGCGCGTAGGCCCGTACGGCCGTACGGAGCTGGCCCATGACCGCCGCCGCGCGCACCCCTCGTCCCATGACGTCGCCGATGACGAGGGCGGTGCGGCCGCCGCCCAGGGTGATCACGTCGTACCAGTCGCCTCCGACGGCGGCCTCGGTGCCGCCGGGGTGGTAGGTGGCGGCGACGCGCAGGTCGTCGGGCTCCTCCAGTTCCTGGGGGAGGAGGGAGCGCTGGAGGGTGACGGCGGTCTCGCGCTGGCGGCGTTCGCTGGCGCGCAGGCGTTCGGCGGCCTCGGCGTGGTCGGTGACGTCGGTGGCGAAGACGAGCACCCCGCGGCCCTCGCCCTCGGTGACCGGGGTGCAGGTGAAGGTGTAGGAGCGGCCGTCGGGGGCCTTGCGGGACTTCACCGTGCGGGGCTTTCCGCTGCGCAGGACCTGGTCGAGGAGGGGCAGCAGACCGAGTGCCTCCAGCTCGGGGAGGGCTCCGCGCGCGGGGGCGCCGATCGGGCGGGCGCCGAAGGCCGCCGTGTAGGCGTCGTTGACGTAGGCGATGCGGTGGTCGGGGCCGTGGACCAGGGCGACGAGGGAGGGGACGTGGTCCAGGACCTCGCGCACCCCGAGATCGTCGACGGCGGGCACGGGCCGCACGTCGTCGGTGAGTTGTTCGGCGCGGGCCCCGGGCACGGAGCCCTCTCCCCGCCGGTCCGGGGAGACCGCCTGCTCGTTCCGCGCTGCGGCGCGGCGCTGCGTTCCGGGGAGCCGGGCGCTCCAGCGCGTGAAGTTCACGAATCCTTGCCTCGTGTAGTTGTCGGCGGCCGGAAACCGGGACCGGCCGGGGCCCCGGGGGCCGCACCGGGGTGGGCGGGGGCCCGCCCGCGGTGGTGGACCAGTCTGGCAGGGTGCCGGCCGGGCCGACATCCGTCAGACGCCGGTCCGGCCGCTGGAGTTCCTGGGTCCGGTCAGGACGACCCTTTCGGGTTGTGCGGGGGGTCCTGAGAAGGCTTTCCACCGGCCGCCAGTTCGAACTCCGCACGGGGATGCTCGAGTGACCCGAGCGAGACGACCTCCCGTTTGAAGAGCCCGGCGAGCGTCCACTCGGCGGCGACCCGCGCCTTGCGGTTGAAGGTCGGGACCCGGCTGAGGTGGTAGGTCCGGTGCATGAACCAGGCGGGGTAGCCCTTGAGCTTGCGCCCGTACACCTGGGCGACACCCTTGTGCAGCCCGAGGGAGGCGACGGAACCGGCGTACTTGTGGGCGTAGGTCTCCAGCGGTTCGCCCCGCAGGGAGTGGACGACGTTGTCGCCGAGGATCCGCGCCTGGCGGAGCGCGTGCTGCGCGTTGGGGGCGCACTCCCGCCCCGGCTCCCGCGCGGTGACGTCGGGGACGGCGGCGGCGTCCCCGGCGGCCCACGCGTGCGCGGCCCCGTCCACGGCCAGCTCGGCGGTGCACTTCAGCCGCCCTCGTCCGTTCAGCGGCAGGTCGGTGGCGGCGAGGACGGGATGCGGTTTGACGCCGGCGGTCCACACGACCGTACGCGTGGGGAAGCGTGACCCGTCGCTGAGCACGGCGACACGGTCGGCGCAGGACTCCAGCCGTGTCTCGAGACGTACGTCGATGTTGCGCCGGCGCAGCTCGGTGACGGTGTACCGGCCCATCTCCTCCCCGACCTCGGGCAGGATCCGCCCGGACGCCTCGACGAGGATCCACTTCATGTCCTCGGGCCGGATGTTGTGGTAGTACCGCGCGGCGTAGCGGGCCATGTCCTCCAGCTCGCCGAGCGCCTCGACGCCCGCGTAGCCGCCGCCGACGAAGACGAAGGTCAGGGCGGCGTCCCGGATGGCCGGGTCCCGTGTGGAGGACGCGATGTCCATCTGCTCCAGCACGTGGTTGCGCAGGCCGATGGCCTCCTCCACCGTCTTGAAGCCGATGGCGTGGTCGGCGAGGCCGGGGATCGGGAGGGTGCGCGACACGGAGCCGGGCGCGAGCACCAGTTCGTCGTACGCGATCCGCCGCCCTCCCGTGCCCTCCTCGCCGGTGGCGAGCGTGCTGACGGTGGCGGTGCGTTCTGCGTGGTCGATACGGGTGGCCTCGCCGATGACGACGTGGCACCGGCCGAGCACACGACGCAGCGGTACGACGACGTGGCGAGGGGAGATGGCACCGGCGGCCGCTTCGGGGAGGAAGGGCTGGTACGTCATGTACGGATCCGGGGTGACGACCGTGATCTCGGCCTCGCCCCGCCCGAGTTCCCGTTTCAGCCTCCGCTGGAGGCGCAGGGCCGTGTACATCCCGACGTAGCCGCCGCCGACAACGAGAATGCGCGCACGTTCCTTCACCATCCCATGACGCACCCGCCGCTTGCGTTTGTCCACAGCCCCGACGAATTGTGTGACCGGAGGGCCCGCGCGCACCGGGTTGGCCGATTCACCGACCCTGCCGGAATTCCCCCAGGTCAGCAGTGGTGGGCCTGCCTTCACTCGGGGGTACATTCAGGACGTATACGACCCGTACTCCGATCGAGGGGCGCTCCGTGCGGAACCTGCCCCTTCTGAATTGACTCCCTCTCAACTATGTTCGTCTGTCGACGGGGTGTAGGGGGATGCGCTCATCGGGCTCGCGACGGGCGGGACCGACAAGCCGGACCTGTTCCACACGCCCCGGACATCAATGGCGGGGAGAAGTCTCCGGGGGGAGACGTCATTACCGGGGGAATACATATGCATGTTCAGGACTCTCATTGGTCTTCCGCTCTCGCGGCCGGCGCGACGATGAGCGCGCCCACGGGCGGCGGACGCCCGGGCGGGGCGCGCACGACACCGCTGCGCGTGGACGCCCAGCGCAATCTGGAGCACGTGCTGCGTGCCGCGCGGGAGGTCTTCGGCGAGCTGGGCTACGGCGCGCCGATGGAGGACGTGGCACGCCGGGCACGGGTCGGCGTGGGCACGGTGTACCGGCGCTTCCCGAGCAAGGACGTCCTGGTGCGGCGGATCGCCGAGGAGGAGACCTCCCGGCTGACCGACCAGGCGCGGGCGGCGCTCGGCCAGGAGGACGAGCCGTGGTCGGCGCTGTCCCGTTTCCTGCGCACGTCGGTCGCCTCCGGCGCGGGGCGGCTGCTGCCGCCGCAGGTGCTGCGGGTGGGTGTGGCGGAGGAGCACGGGCTGCCGGACCACGCGCGGTTGCCGCAGCAGCGGACGCAGGCGGCGGGGGCGGGTGAGCTGCGGCTGGTGTCGGAGGCGCCGGTGGCTGTGGCGGCGGAGGACGACGCGGGGGCGGCGCAGCTGCTGGACGTCGTCGGGCAGTTGGTGGACCGGGCGCGGGCCGCGGGCGAGCTTCGGCCGGACGTGTCGGTGTCCGACGTCCTGCTGGTGATCGCGACGGCGGCGCCGTCCCTGCCGGATGCGGCGCAGCAGGCTGCGGCGTCGGCGCGGCTGCTGGACATTTTGCTGGAGGGGTTGCGTTCACGCCCGGCGTAGGGGGTGCTCGGCGGTGCCGGTGGGGCTGCGGCCCCAGCGCCTCGTGGGTGCCCCGGCGTTGGTGTGAGCCGGGGGTTCGTGCGGCCCGGCGTGGGTGCGGGCCAGGGGTGGGTCTGCGTGACCCGGTGCCTTCCGGGGTGCCCCGTGCTGGTATCCGCCGGGGATTGCATGGCCCGGCGCGCGTTACGGGTGCCCCGGCGTGGGTGTGGGCCGGGGGTGGTTCGCGCAGCCCGGCGCTTACGGGGTGCCGTCGCGCCCACCCGTGCCGCCCCAGCGGCACGACTGCCCGCGGAGAGCGGGGTATGCGGCACGGCTGCCCGCGGAGAGCGGGGGCGACGGTGGCGGCTGCCCGCGGGAGCGGGGGCGACGGTGGCGGCTGCCCGCGGGAGCGGCGGGGCATGCGGCACGGCTGCCCGCGGATCGCGGGGGCGGCGGGGCGGGGTAGGCAGTCGCGTACGGCGGGAAGGGGACGGGGCGGGGGTGGCCGCCCGCAGCGGCTGGCGCGTCCGCGCCGCCCACCCCTCCAAGTGACCTGTTCCGCGCCAGTCCGAGGACGGACACCCCCGACCCGGCCCCGACCCACCCACCGACCGCAGGCGCTACCCAAGCCCCCACCCGAGCCGCACAGGCGCCGCAGGCATCCCGCCCACCGGACCGAACCCCGCGCCGCAACCATCCCGCCCGCCGGACCGAGCCCCGCGCCGCAGGTGAACCTCAGCGGGTGCCGGCTGTGCCGGCGCCGAGGGCGCCGCGTTGGGGGGCGATTCCGCCCGGGACCGCGCGTTGGCGGGCCGGGGTGCCTGTCCAGCAGGTTCCCCTGCGGGCCAGCAGGCGGCGCAGCCACACCTCCAGGGCGACCAGATCCGCCAGGCCGTCCAGCGGCAGCGGCTCGCCCTCCGCCGCGCCCCGCAGGGCCTTGCGCACCACCCGCGCCTCGACCAGCCCCGCCTCCGCCAGCAGCGGCGTGTCGAACAGCGCCACCAGCGAGTCCGCCGCCACCCGCAGCCCCGTACGCGCCGCGACCGCAGGACCGGCCGCCCCCGGCGCCCCCCAGCCCGCCGGCAGCTCCCGCACCCCCGCCCCCTCCAGCACCGACCGCAGGATCGACGCCCGCGCCCCCGGCTGCACCCGCAGCGCCTCCGGCAGCGCCCGGCACGCCCGCACGACCTGGTTGTCGAGGAACGGCGCGTGCAGCCGCTGGGAGCGGATCTCGGCCGCCTGCTCCAGCACCCGCAGATCCGCCGCGTGCCGGGCCAGCGCCGCCCGCGCCCGGAAATCGCCGGGCCGCTGCCCCGGCCCCACCTCGGACCGCCGCGTCGACGCCTGCAGACGAACCGATACTTCAGCCAGCGCCTCACCCGTCAGCCAGCGCGCCGCCGGCCCGGGTCTCCCCCAGGTCAGCGCGGCCAGCGAGGCATCCGCCGCGCCCCCGGGCCCGTCGTCGTCCAGCCGCCGCTGCAACAGCCGCTCCGCGAGCGACTCCAGCCCCGCCCGGTACGGCGTGCGCGCCAGCCGCCGAGCGGCGGCGTACACGCGCGCGGGCACCATCACGGACCCGTCGGCCTTCGCCAGCGCGGCCACCGGCCGCACCAGATGCCGCCGCTTGCGGTCCATCAGCAGATCGGCCAGCCGCGCCGGATGCGCGTCCAGCACCTGCTTCGCCCCGTACCCGGTGAAGTGATCCGCGCTTCCCGCCGCCAGCCGCGCCCGGTGCCGCGCGGCCGACACCAGCGAGGGCCCGGGCTCGTCCGTCAGCGGCCCGTCCAGATCGACGTACGGAAGCGTCGACGCCTCCCCGGCCACCACCACGTGGTGCAGCCGCGGATTGGCGGCCAGTGCCCCCGCCCGCGACAGTTCGTCGTCGTCCCGTACCCCACCGGACCCACCGGCGAGGTCGTTGAAGGTGACGGCCAGCAGCCGCTCCCCCGCCCCCGTCCCGTGCCCCAGCACGGTCCCCGGCATCCCGGGCAGTCCCGCGGCCAGCAGCGCCAGCGCCCCGGACGCCGGCCCGCCGGACAGATCGGCCCCGATGCCCGGCACGGGCGTCCCCCGGGCCGCCCGCCGCTCGGCGGGCCCCATCCCGGGTACGGGCCCGGGGTCGATACCGGCGCCGGGAACGTGCCGGGGCGCGGCCAGCCGTGTCCGTACGGCCTCGACCAGCGCGTCCCGCACGGCGTCCACCGCGTGGTCGGGGTCGGCGGGCGGCGCGGCAACGGCGAGCGAGGCGACGGGTTCGTACCCGGCGATCTCGCGCGCCCCGGCGCGCAGGATCAGCGCATGCCCCGGCGGAATGCGTTTCACGCCGTCGTACGGGGTGGAGTCGTGGAGCGCGGCCGGTACGTCGGGGGCGGCGAGCAGCGCGGCGAGGTGTCCGAAGTCGAGGTTGGCCTCGATGAGGTCGGCGAGCGGCAGCGCGGCGGTCGCGTACGCGGTGCCGCCCGCCCAGGGGGTGTGGAAGACCGGCCGGGCACCGGCGAGATCGCCGCAGACGGTGACCCGGCGTCCCACCTGCACGACCGCCGTGTAGCTCCCCGGCCAGGCGGTCAGGTGCCGCAGCGCCCCGCCCCGCGCGGCGAACAGCGCGACGCGCAGTTGCTCGTCGGAGGCCCCGCACGTGCCGAGGACGGCGATCCGGGTCTGCTCGTCGGCCTTGACCACCCGTACCTCGTCGGGGCGCCAGTCGCCGACCGCCCAGAGCGGGTCGGGGTCACCCCACAGCAGCTGGGATCCCACGGGGTGCACGGTCTCGCCGTCCACCCCGGTGGCGCCGGCGGAGCCGGTGGGGCCGAACCCCGTGGCGCCCGCGGCGGTGCTGCTCCATCCCACCAACCACCGCATCGCCGCCTCCACATGCTGTGGACAACCAGTGCACCGTACGAACCGGTTCCCCATGCTGCCATGAAGGAGGCGCTCAGGAGGGGTGCCGGAGCCGTACGCGCTCCGTCGGATGCGCCCCGGCGGAGACACCCGCCCCGCCCGGACGGGCGCCCGCCACAGAGGAGTCACCGTACCGGCGCCGCGCGACCGGCCACGTCATCACGACGCGAATGCGCCCCCATAGCGCGCCCCTTGAACCCCCAACGCGCCGTCAACTACCAGCGTAGAAGCAGTGATACACCCGAAAGAGTGGGGTCTATTTTCGGCCAAATCGGAGCGGTGAGGCCAGCCTCGAACACGCTCCGTACAGGCTCTGCGCACCGCTGGGCGGTCGCGCGGTCCGGGAGACGGGACACGCCTCCCGGACCGTTCCGCCGCCCGCGGGGATGTAGGCGGCGGTGTCCCCCAGCCCACTGGATCCAGTACAGCGGGCCGACCCACGCACCGACCATGGAACCGCTCCCGCGATGGCCGGAGAAGAGCGCACACACAGGCGCACGGCCACACACCGGGAGCGCGCCGCAACTGCGCGTATCGGACCCGTACTTCAGTACGGACCACAATCCCGCCATCCGGAAGAATGCCCCTTAACGCTTGGGATGCGGCGAACTACGCTGGGTTTACGAATGCCGCGTGGTTATGCCAGCGCGGCAGCCGTCTGTGTCGAGGGGTGGCGCATGTCCAGGGAGCAACGCGGGCCGAACGAAAAGCTCGGCGCCGTTCTCGCCCTCGCGGGAATCTCCAACGCAGGCCTCGCGCGACGCGTCAACGACCTTGGCGCCCAGCGAGGACTGACACTTCGCTACGACAAGACGTCGGTGGCGCGCTGGGTGTCGAAGGGCATGGTGCCGCAGGGCGCCGCCCCGCACCTGATCGCCGCCGCCATCGGCCAGAAGCTGGGCCGTCCGGTGCCGCTCCACGAGATCGGCCTGGCGGACGCGGACCCCGCACCCGAGGTGGGCCTCGCCTTCCCCCGTGACGTCGGACAGGCGGTGCGCTCCGCCACGGAGCTGTACCGGCTGGACCTGGCGGGCCGCAGAGCCGGCTCCGGCGGCATCTGGCAGTCGCTCGCCGGATCGTTCGCGGTGAGCGCGTACGCGACGCCCGCATCACGCTGGCTGATAACCCCGGCCGACAGCTCGGTGGCGCGTGAGGCGAACCCCGCCGACGGCTCCGGCGCACCGTCCAAAGTCGGCCACAGCGATGTGCGGAAACTGCGGGAGGCCGCCGAGGACGCCCGGCGCTGGGACTCCAAGTACGGCGGAGGGGACTGGCGTTCGTCGATGGTCCCCGAATGCCTGAGGGTCGAGGCGGCCCCGCTGCTGCTCGGCTCCTACTCCGACGACGTCGGCCGCTCCCTCTTCGGCGCGGCGGCCGAACTCACCCGCCTGGCCGGCTGGATGGCCTTCGACACGGGCCAGCAGGAGGCCGCCCAGCGCTACTACATCCAGGCCCTGCGCCTGGCCCGCGCGGCGGCCGACGTCCCCCTGGGCGGTTACGTGCTCGCCTCGATGTCGCTGCAGGCGACCTACCGCGGCTTCGGCGACGAGGGCGTGGACCTCGCCCAGGCCGCGCTGGAGCGCAACCGGGGCCTGGCCACCGCCCGCACCCTGAGCTTCTTCCGCCTCGTCGAGGCACGCGCGCACGCACGCGCGGGGGACGCCCAGGCGGCCGGTGCCGCCCTGAAGTCGGCGGAGAGCTGGCTGGAACGCTCCCGCCCCGGCGACAGCGACCCGACCTGGCTCGGCTTCTACTCCTACGACCGTTTCGCCGCCGACGCCGCGGAGTGCTACCGCGACCTGAAGGCGCCCCGCCAGGTCCGCCGCTTCACCGAGCAGGCGCTGTCCAGTCCGACGGAGGAGTTCGTGCGCTCGCACGGACTGCGGCTGGTCGTCTCGGCGGTCGCCGAACTGGAGTCGGGCAACCTGGACGCGGCCTGCGAGCAGGGCGTCCGCGCGGTGGAGGTCGCGGGCCGCATCTCGTCCGTCCGCACCACCGAGTACGTCAGGGACCTCCTGCACCGTCTGGAGCCCTACGGCGACGAACCCCGCGTGGTCGAACTGCGTGAACGCGCCCGCCCGCTGCTGATGACGACCGCCTGACCCGATCCGCGCCGAGAACCCGCCTTTCGGGTTTGAAGGCGTTGTCAGTGGCGCAGTGCACTATCGGACGCGGGAGGTGGTGCGGGTGGTGACGGGGCGGTCGTACGACTGCGACGTGCTGGTGATCGGCGGCGGGATCGTCGGCCTGTCGACGGCGTACGCGCTCACGCGCGCGGCGCCGGGCACGCGGGTCGCGGTGCTGGAGAAGGAGCCGGGACCCGCCCGGCACCAGACGGGCCGCAACAGCGGCGTCATCCACAGCGGCGTCTACTACCGCCCCGGCTCGCTGAAGGCGCGGTACGCGGTGTCGGGCGCCGCGGAGATGGTCAAGTTCTGCGCGGAGTACGACATCCCGCACGCCGTGACGGGCAAGCTGATCGTCGCCACGACCCGCGAGGAGCTGCCCCGGCTGCACGCCCTGGTCCAGCGCGGCCGGGAGAACGGCATCGCGGTCCGCGAGCTGTGCGGCGCGCAGATCGCGGAGTACGAGCCGGAGGTCGACGGCCTGGCGGCCATCCACGTCGGCACCACCGGCATCTGCGACTTCACCGCGGTGGCCCGCCGGCTCGCTCAGGCGTCACAGGCGGCGGGCGCGGAGATCCGCTACGGGGCGCGGGTGATACGCGTCGACCGCCGGCCCGAGCGGGGAGTCGCCGTCCTGACGGCCGGCGGCGACGTCGTACGCGGCCGGGTGCTGGTGAACTGCGCCGGTCTGCACTGCGACGAGATCGCCCGCCGCACCGGCGACGAGCCCGGCGCCCGGATCGTGCCGTTCCGCGGCGAGTACTACGAGCTGGCCCGGCCGGAGCTGGTGCGCGGTCTGGTCTACCCGGTGCCCGACCCGGCGTTCCCCTTCCTCGGCGTCCACCTCACCCGGGGCATCGACGGCGGCGTCCACGTCGGCCCCAACGCGGTACCGGCACTGGCCCGCGAGGGCTACGACTGGCGCACGGTGCGTCCGCGCGAGCTGGGGGCGACCCTGGCCTGGCCGGGCTCCTGGCAGCTGGCCCGCCGCCACTGGCGGTACGGCACCGGCGAACTGCACCGCTCGCTGTCCAGGCAGGCCTTCACCCGGGCCGTGCGCCGGCTGCTGCCCGCGGTGCGGGAGGACGACCTGGTGCCGGCGGCGGCCGGGGTACGGGCCCAGGCGGTGCTGCGGGACGGTACCCTGGCCGACGACTTCCTGATCCAGGAGACCGCCCGCACGGTCCACGTACTGAACGCCCCCTCCCCGGCGGCGACGGCGTCCCTGCCGATCGGCCGCGAGGTCGCGCGGCGAGCACTGGCGGCGCTGGAGACAGCGCAGCGCTGACCCCGGCGTCACCGCTCCCGCGCACGGGGCCACGGCGGCGACCAGGAACGGGCCCGCACCGTCCTGACCGGGTGAACGGAACACCGACGAGCACACGGCCCCGAACCACGACCTGACGCACACCGCACAGCCGCCCCCGGCCTCGGAAAGGACCACACCGGCCAAAACCCCGGGCACCCCCCGACCGTGCCGCCCCGCGGGAGCCCTCCGAACCGCGACCCGGCACTCAGCCACAACCGGCCCCGGCAGGGGTGGAACCGGCCTCGGGAAAGCCCGTACCGGCCAAAACCCCGGGCACCTCTCAGCCCTGTCGCCCCCGCGGGGCCTCCCCGGATTCCGTTCCGGGGCTCCGTGCGCGGGCCCCGTAAAATCGGAGGCACTGTGTCTGACACCGCTAACGCTTCCGAAGCCCTTCGTCCCGCCCCCGGCCAGGACTCGCCGCACACGCCCGGGGTGTCCGTCCGGCATACCCGGGCCAAGGGGGAGCCCCGGTTTCCCGACGGGCCCAAGGCCGATCCCGCCGGGTCGCACTTCGAGCGGCGGATCCGGAGCTTCCAGCCGCGGCGCAGCCGGGTGACCGCCGGGCAGGCGGACGCCCTGCAGCGGCTGTGGCCCGCCTGGGGCTTCGACATCGACGGCAGCCGGCGGCTCGACCTCGCGGAGTTCTTCGGCAACGACAACCCCGTCGTCCTGGAGATCGGCTTCGGCATGGGCGAGGCCACCGCGCGGATGGCCGCCGCCGACCCGGCCACCAACATCCTCGCCGTGGACGTCCACACCCCCGGCCAGGGCAATCTGCTCAACCTCGCCGACCGGCTGGGGCTGACCAACGTACGGGTCGGCAACGGTGACGCGATCATCCTGCTGCGCGAGATGCTCGCCCCCGGCTCCCTCGGCGGGCTGCGCGTGTACTTCCCCGACCCCTGGCCGAAGAAGCGGCACCACAAGCGGCGGCTGATCCAGCCGGAGTTCCTCACCCTCGCCGCGACCCGCCTCGCACCGGGGGCGGTGCTGCACTGCGCCACCGACTGGGAGCCGTACGCGGAGCAGATGCTGGAGGTGCTCACCGCGCACCCCGCCTTCGAGAACACGCGGCCCGACGGCGGTTTCGCGCCGCGTCCCGCCTTCCGGCCGCTCACCCGTTTCGAGGGGCAGGGACTGGAGAAGGGTCATGTCGTGAACGACGTGCTCTTCCGCCGCGTACCGCGGGACGAGCAGGCAGCAGACCGAGCCTGATTGATACAGCCCCGCCTCGTTAGGGTCGATCCCGTGGCCATCAGTCCCCCGTACCCGACGCCTCCCGGCGGAGCGCCGCGGCACGCGCACTGGTGGCAGCGGCCCTGGGTGCGGTACGGCGCGCTGATCACGCTGCTCGCCCTGTCCGGGCTAGTCATCCTCGCGCTGGTGCGGGAGCAGACCGGGACGCAGGGGTTCCTGGTCGGGCTCGGCCTCGCCGTCCTGCCCGTGCCGCTTCTCGTCGCCGCCTTCCGGTGGCTGGACCGGGTCGATCCGGGACCCTGGCGGAACCTGCTGTTCTCCTTCGCCTGGGGTGCCTGCGCGGCGGCGCTGATGGCGATCGTCGCGAACAGCTTCGCCACCCGGTGGATAGCGACGGCGACCGCCGACCCGACCGGCGCCGACACCCTGGGCTCGACCGTCATAGCGCCGGTGGTGGAGGAGTCCGCGAAGGCCGCGGCCGTCCTGCTGGTGTTCCTGTTCCGCAGACGCGACTTCACCGGGATCCTCGACGGCGTGGTGATAGCCGGGGTCACCGCCACCGGCTTCGCGTTCACCGAGAACATCCTCTACCTCGGCACCGCCTTCGGCACCGACCGGCTCACCGGCGACAGCGGCATCGCCTCGGTCACCGCGGCGACCTTCTTCGTCCGTGTCGTGATGTCGCCGTTCGCGCATCCCCTGTTCACCGTGCTCACCGGGATCGGCTTCGGCATCGCCGCGCTGTCCACGGACCGGCAGCGGGCCCGGCGCGTGCTGCTGCCGCTGGGCGGGCTGCTCCTCGCGATGGGCGTGCACGCGCTGTGGAACGGCTCCTCGGCGCTCGGCCAGTACGGCTTCCTCGCGGTGTACGTGGCGTTCATGGTGCCGGTGTTCGGGCTGCTGACCTGGCTGGTGGTGTGGACGCGGCAGCGGGAGCTGCGGACCGTACGGACGGAGCTGCCCGCGTACGTGGCCGCCGGGTGGATCGACGCGGCGGGACCGTTCGCGCTGGGCTCGATGCGGGCTCGGCGCCTGGCCCGGCGGTACGCGCGCCGCCACGGTGGGAAGGCGGCGGCGCGGTCGGTCGCCGAGTACGAGGCGTACGCGACGTCGCTGGCGTTCCTGCGGCACCGGGGGCGGCTCGGGCGGGCGGGGACGGACTTCATCACACGGGAACGCGAGCTGCTGCTGGAGCTGTGGCACCGGCGGGGAGCGGCCCGGCCGGCCCTGGAGCACGCGGCCCGCGCGACCGTGCCCCGGGTTCCGGCCGCCGCGGCGCCTTGGGCGGGGTACGGCGCATACGGCGGCTACGGTGGGTACGGCGGCTACGGGCATCCACCGCACGGACAGCCGCCGTACGGGTACCCGTACGGCGCGTACGACCCGAACACCCGCCGATCCTGACGGACCCGCACCACCCCGGAAACACCTGACCGGCAGCCCTGACGTCGGGGGGTCGTCGCCGGGACTGCCGGGGTTCAGGGCGTGGAGGCCCGCTCGCTCAGACGGTGAGGCCCTTGCTCTGCAGCCAGGCCAGCGGGTCGATGCCCGAGGCGGAGCCGTCGGGGTGGACCTCCATGTGGAGGTGGGCGCCGGTGACGTTGCCGGTGGCGCCGACGCGGCCGATCACATCGCCGGTGTTGACCTTCTGGCCGACGCTGACGCTGATGGAGGACTGGTGGGCGTACCAGATCTCGGTGCCGTCGTCGAGGGTGAGCACGGTCTTGTAGCCGTAGGAGCCGTCATAACCGGCGGAGGTGATCGTGCCGGTGTGGACGGCCTTGAGCAGGGTGCCCGTGGGGGCGGCGAAGTCGAGGCCGGTGTGGTGGCCGGAGGACCAGTAGGCGCCGGCCTGACCGAAGGTCGAGGAGATGGTGTAGGAGGAGGTCGGCAGCGCGTACTGCTTGGCCAGCTCGGCGAGGCGCTCGGCCTCGGCCTTCTTCCTGGCCTCCTCCTCCGCCTTCTTCTTGGCGGCCTCGGCCTTGGCCTTGGCCTCCTTCTCCGCCTTGGCGGCGGCCTCGGCGGCCTGCTTCTCGGCGGCGGCGACGGCCTCGGCGGCGGCCTTGGTCTCGGCCTGGCTCTGCTGCTGCTCGACCTGGGCCATGATCCGGGTGCGCAGCGCCTCACCGGCGCCGGAGGTGCCCTGCTCGGTGTCGGCGGCGGTCATGCCGAGGGTGCTGAGGGGGGTGGCCGATCCCTCGGGGGTTTCCTCGTCGGAGATGAGGGAACCCACGTTGGGGAGGTCGGGCATGGAGATCGAGACCGGCGGCTTGCCGGTCTGGGCGCTGGCCATGCCGCCGGCGCCGACGGCGGCGATGACGCCGACGCCCAGGACGGTGGAGCTGCGGGCGAGTCCTCCGCCGCGCTGCTTGGAGACGCGATGCCGGCCGCGTACGGGACGAAGGGACTCCGCGGTGGGGTTCCACTCCTCGAAGGGGCCCTCGTCGGTGTGGCCGGCGCCATAGGCGAAGGTGTCGCTCGGCTTGAACGGGGCCTCGGGGGCAGGCGGGTTGGACGCCACGTGGGCGCGCTCCTTCCTTCCGTCTTCGCCTACCGGGTTAGCTGACGGGTTCGGAGCGGGAAGGTCTCCTACGCGCGTATACGAGCCGTGTTGCCACGGCGGTATCCACGCGATTCACCCCATGGTGGTGGTTCCCCGGTTCCCTCGCGGGATTCGGCGCGTGCGCACGGAGCCGCCTTCTGTGACGGCTGGGACGACCGCGCTGCGTTATCGAACGTTAATAGACGCGAGGGCCGTATTCCAAGCCGTTCCTCTTGATCGTTAACGATTCCCGGGGGGACTTAAGTGTCACGAGCGGCCAAAAAAGGGCGAGTTGACCGCACCTCAGGCCGTCTCGGGGGGCGGGTGGTTTCTGACCGTGCGTCAGTTGTTATGCGCTGCGGGGTGGATCGCTCACATTGAGTGAGAACGGGGAGCGGGCGGCGACGGGCGGGAAACGGAAAACACCGAGGGCCGGAATCCTTTGGATTCCGGCCCTCGGCCTTCAGTAGCGGGGACAGGATTTGAACCTGCGACCTCTGGGTTATGAGCCCAGCGAGCTACCGAGCTGCTCCACCCCGCGTCGGTAGGACCAGTGTACGCCATCAGCGGGACATGGCGCACACCCATGACCGGCGGCCCGGTCTCAGCGGCCGAGCAGATGGCCGTTGGGTGCCTTGGCACGGTCCTCGTGCTCCGGCAGGACGACGACGGTGGCGCCCCCGTCCGCCAGCACGCCGCTGCCGTCGGCGTCCGCCACGAACGTGTCCGGCTCGCGCCAGGCCGTGACCACCCTCCGCACCCCCGCGTCCAGGACCAGCCGGGCACAGGGCGCAGGGCGGGACGCGCGGCGGGCGCAGGGCTCCAGGCTGGAGTACACGGTGGCGGTGACGAGCCGGGGGTCCGTGGGGTCGATCCTGGCGAGCGCGGCCTCCTCCGCGTGCACCACCGGGTCGGTGCCCTCCCGGGAGTGGCCGCGCGCCAGCTCCGTACCGTCGGCGGCCACCACGACCGCGCCCACGCTGAACGCCGTCTCCGAGGGCGGGCACTCGGCGGCCAGCTCGCAGGCGAGGGCCAGCCAGTGGTGGTCGGCGGCGGAGGGCAGCGGGCCGGTGCCGGGGGCGGTGGGTTCGTAGCGCGTCAGGACGACGTCGCCGACCTGGCGGGTCTCGACCGTCCGCAGCCGGCCGCCCTGGTAGGAGCCGGGGCCGAAGAGGCGGGGGGCCTCCGCATCGCCGACGAACAGCGGGGCGAGGACCAGCTGGAGCTCGTCGGCCAGCCCCTCGGTGAGGAGCTGCGTGTGGACCGTGCCGCCGCCCTCGACCATGAGCCGCCGCACCCCGCGCTCGGCGTGCAGGTGTTCCAGCAGCCGCCGCCAGTCGAGCTCGGCGCCGAGCGGGACGACGTCGGCGGCGAGGCCGAGGGCGTGGGCACGCTCGGCGCCCACGTCGGTCGTGTAGAGGACCTTCTCGCCGCCGGTGTGCCAGAACCGGGCCGCCGGGTCCAGGTCGCCGGATCCGCTGACGGTGACCTTGAGCGGGTACTCGGCCCGGCCGTCGGCGAGGCGGGCGGCACGTCGCTCGGGCGAGTTGACCAGCAGCCGGGGGTTGTCGGCGCGGATCGTGCCGGCGCCGACCAGGATGGCGTCCACGGACGCCCGTACCTCGTCGACCCGGTCGAAGTCGGCCGGGCCGGACAGCAGCAGCCGCTCGGGGCCGGTGTCGTCCAGGTAGCCGTCGAGGGAGACGGCGGCGGACAGCAGGACGTACGGGTGCGGCATCGGCGTACTCCGGGTGGGGCAGGTGTGGGGGTCCAGTCTGCCGGTCAGGGCTCGATCAGCCCCACGCGGATGGCGTACCGGGTGAGTTCCAGGCGGTCCCTCAGGCCGAGCTTGGCCAGCAGGTTGGCGCGGTGCCGCTCCACGGTCTTGGGGCTGATGACGAGGAGACCGGCGATCTGCTGCGAGGTGTGGCCCTCGGCGACCAGCTTCAGGATCTCCTCCTCGCGGTCGGTGATCGCCTTGGCCGGCAGGGGGCGGCCCTCCCGCGCGAGGTCGAGGTAGTTGTGGATGAGGGCGTTGACGGCGCCGGGGTAGAGGAACGGCTCGCCGCGCATGGTGGCGCGGCAGGCCTCGACGAGGTCGCGGTCGGCGACGGACTTCAGGACGTAGCCCGAGGCCCCGGCGGCGAGCGCCTCGAAGAAGAACTGCTCGTTGTCGTACATGGTGAGGATGAGGATGCGGGTCTCCGGCAGGGTGCGGGAGAGCTCGCGGGCCGCCTGGAGGCCGGTCCGCCGGGGCATCGCGATGTCCAGGACGGCAAGGTCGGGGCGGTGCTCACGGGCCTGTTCGAGGGCTTCGGCACCGTCGGCGGCCTCGGCGACGACGGTCAGATCCGGTTCGCCGTCGAGGATGAGGCGAACCCCCCGGCGGACCAGCGCGTGGTCGTCGGCGAGCAGGATGCGGGTGGGGGCCGGGTCGGTCATGTTCCAGCGTTTCCGGTCGAGGGGCGTCGGTCACGGGGGTGGCGGGGCGTGTGCGGGCGCGGACTTCCGTACGGGGGCGGGTGCGGATTCCCGTACGGAGACAGGCGTGGCTTCCCGTACGGGGACGGGCGTGGCTTCCCGTACGGGGACGAGGGCGTGCGCGGGGAAACGGGCGGGGACGGGGACGGCCAGGCGTACCTCGGTGCCGCCGTCGGTGGCGCGGTCCACGGTCAGCCGGGCGCCGACGAGCAGGGCGCGCTCCCGCATCCCGCGGATGCCGGCGCCCTCGGGGGTGACGCCGATGCCGCGGCCGTCGTCACGGACGCGGAGTTCCACACCGCCGGGCGCGCGGCGCAGGGCGAGCTCGGCGCGGCGGGCCCGGGCGTGGCGGGCGGTGTTGGTGAGGCCCTCCTGGGCGACCCGGTAGATGACCAGTTCCGTCTCCCGGTCCAGCTCGGGCAGGTCCCCGTCGAGGCAGTGCTGGACGCTCAGACCGGGCCCGCCGAACTCGGTGGCGAGGGCCTTGAGCGCGCTGGCCAGCCCCAGCTCGTCCAGCACCCCGGGGCGCAGCCGGCGGGCGATGCGCCGGATCTCCTCCAGACCGGCCCGGGTGGTCTCCTGCACCTGGCGCAGTTCCTCACGCAGGTCGGGCGGGGCGTGGTCGGCGGCGCGCTTGAGCTGGAGCAGTACGGCGGTGAGGGACTGGCCGACCTCGTCGTGCAGCTCGCGGGCGACGCGCCGGCGCTCGGCCTCCTGTGCGGACAGGGCGCGGGCGCTGCTCGTGGCGCGCTCGTCCTCCAGCCGGTCCAGCATGGTGTTGAACGTGGTGATCAGCTCGGCGATCTCGCCGCGCCCGCCGACCGCCGGGCGGTGTCCCGGGCGGAGCAGGTCCGTCGTCGTCATCGCGCGGGTCAGTCGCTGCAGCGGGGCGAGGCCCACGCGGAGCAGCAGCGCGTTGGCGACGAGCATGGCGGCCAGCCCCACCGTGAGGACCGCGGCCTCGGTGAGCAGGACCGGTGTGGACACCGTGACGGGTCCCAGCAGCAGGGCCGTGGCCACGATGAGCACGACGGCGTTCAGCAGGAAGACCCGCCAGAACAGGGGCACCCCGTACCGCCTCCTCGCCGTCGGCCGCTCGCCACGGGCTCCCGGTGCGGGGGAGCCGACGGCCCGCGAACCGGGGGCGCGGCGCGGGCCGTCCCTCTCAGCGTGTGCGCCGCGCGGTCCCCGCGCCATCGGTGACAGCCCCCATTTTTCCCCGGAACCACGGCCGGCCGGGCGGCCCGCATACGCGGTGGCCCCCAGGGCGGATGGGGCCCGCGACGGATGGCCGCGGGCGGTGGCGGTGGGCGACGCTGGAGTCTGCCGTACCGGACGGGTGACGACGTCGGCACAAGGGCAAACTCCCTTGTACCGGGCCGAGTTCGCGGCAGGCCGACGGTTCACCCTCTTACGCCCCCGGCGTCACGGAGCGATGGCCGCCGGCGGTGTCACCGGGCGGCCGCCCCCTGGGAAGGAGGAGCCGTGCCCCAGTCCGACGACGAGCGCCTGGTCGACCTCGCGGCCCGTCTCGAACACGAGGACCCCCGTTTCGTCCGCTCGCTCTCCGAAGGCCGTCCGGCCCGCCCCCGCGAGTACCGGCGCACGAGCGCCTGGTGCGCGCTGGCCATCGGGGTGACCATGCTCGCCGCGGGCATCGTCGTCCCCGACGGCCTCCTCATCGCGGCGGGCCTGGTGCTCACCGGGATCGCCGTGCAGCTCCTCGACCCGAACCGGGACGAGCGCCCCGTGAAATGACGCGGCGCCCGAGCCGGCCGAAGCCGATCCGAGCGCCGCGCAGCAGGTCAGAGGCGGTATGCCCCTCCTGCGGGAGGTAGGCCCTGTGGGACTCGAACCCACAACCAATGGATTAAAAGTCCACTGCTCTGCCAATTGAGCTAAGGGCCCCTGGCGATGTTGCCTACCCGAGCATAGCCGGACGTGGCCGGGACTCCGATCGGGTATCGCGGGACGTGTCCCGCGCGGAACGCGGGAGGGGCCCCCCCGCGGGGGTGGGGGGGGGCCGCCCCGGCGGGGCGGGGTGCCGGCGGCAGCCCCGGGTAGTTTAAAAAAAAGAAGCCGGCGGCGGGTTTGGGGGGGGTTT
>NZ_JBHWHX010000079.1:0-21691 GCF_042732315.1 Streptomyces sp. NPDC059787 | reverse complement strand
GAGGGAGGCCGCACCCTCCAGGCTGACGTACATCGAGAACCAGCCGGGCAGGATGTCGTGGAAGCGCTGCCACCAGCCGGGCCGGTTGGCGTCCTCCGCCAGTTGTACGAAGGCCTCGGCCTCCTCGTCGGAGACGCCGTACTCCTTCAGCAGCATCTGGAGGTACGGGATCTTGAGCGCGACCTCGGCCATCTCCATGCGGCGGACGGTGGCGGGCGCGACCCGGAGGATGCGGGCCGCTTCCTCACGTCTGAGTCCCGCGCGTTCCCGCAGGTCCAGCAGGCGCCGGCCGAGGACGACCTGTCCCACCGTCGGCGCGGACCGGGGTTCGCTCACACTCCACCTCCCTCGAACAAAAGCCGACAGCTCGGCGGCGCCACTCGGAGATCCGTCCGAAGATCCATCCCGTCCGAACTTGGATTCGAACGGATCTTCGGCGATCCCAACTGGCGCCGCGCGAGGTGCTGTTGCGAGCAGTGTGCCACGCCCTTCCAGAACGTCACACCGCACTCTGCATTTTTCAGAGTGACACTTGCCAAGTGTTCACGGCGGGGCGATAGTGGCAAGCGTGATTCCGTCCGCGCCCTTAGGAACAGACGCCGCCGCAGGGTCCATCGGCCTCGGCGCCGCCTCGGTGTCCGCCCCCTCGGGGGCCGCCGCCGAGCGCCGGTTCCGTTTCGAACTGGCCGCTCATCCGGGTTCCCCGGCTCAGGCCAGACGCCTGACGAGGGCACGGCTGACCGGCTGGTCGGTGTGCGAGGACACCTGTGACACAGCGGCTCTCGTCGTCTCCGAACTGGTCACCAACGCCATCGTGCACACGGCGAGCAGCCATGTGGTCTGCGAGCTGCACGACGGTGGCGAGCTGGTGCGCATAGCCGTGCGCGACGAGGGGTGCGCGCCGGGCCAGCCGCGGGCGAACACCCGGCAGCAGCCGGAGGACGAGCACGGCAGGGGACTGCTCCTCGTCGACGCCCTGTGTCATTCGTGGGGCGCGCACGAGAACGGCCCCGGACTGCTGGTCTGGGCCGACCTCCCCCGCACGGCGGACAGCGGTGGCACCGGGCACGGTCCCGTGGAGCCCACCGACGACCTGGGCTGGGGCGCCCGCCCGAAGCCGGGCCCGCCCGGCACCCCGGACGACGACACCGCCAACGAACCGGAACGCCCCCACGGCCCCGCGAAGGGAAACCACGGCCCGGCGGCGGAAAACCAGGTCCGCACTCCCCCGCACCAGCGCACCCCCCACCCCCGGGGCCGGGCGTGACAGGCGGCGTACCCGGCACCCGCGTGCTGAGCCTGGACTCACTGGTGCGGATACGGCGCGAACGGCACGCCGCCGGCGCCCGCGCCCCCCGGCGGCTCCCCGTGCCCGACGGCATGACCGCGCCCATGGGCTGCGACGCGGTGGCGGTGCCCGCCCGCTTCGGCCCGCTGGTGATGCCCCGGCTGCCCCGCGTGGGCTGCGTGTACGCCGATGACGCGCACTGGTGGTGGCTGGTCCCGTCCGATTCCGACTACGCCATGGAGTGGCCGGCCCCCGCCCACTACGCCACCGGCGCGGTCCTCCCCGGCCCCTCGGACGCTCCCGGCGCCCCGGACCTCCCCGGCCTGATCCACCGCCCCGACGGCACGCTCCCCTATACGCCGCCGATTCCGCTCTATCTCGCCCTGTGCCGTCTGACGGGAACGACCCCCACCTGGTCACGCCCCGTCACCGCGTAACCGGTCGCTCCGGCCCCGCTACGCCGCGACGTCGCCGCCCCCGCCGTCCCCCCGGACGATCACCAGGAACATGTCGGTCGCGAGGTCCATGACAACCTCGGCGGGCAGCCCCTCCAGGCGGCGCGCGTGGGCGAACTCCTCCGCCGGCCATGAGCCACGCGGTCCACCTGCGGGAAAGCGTTCGAGCACCGTTCGCCCGTTCACCCTGCCACCTCCATGCTGCGTTGTACTCGTAGAGTTAAACGCCAACCATGGGGTGAACGCCTCGCTCAGTGACGGTACTGAGACGTAGTTGACACCCGTTCACCGCCAAGTGTGATCGGACTCTCGGCTGATCGCACCAAAGGGTCACCCTCCGTACCGGCCACCGCACCGATCGTGCCGTCAGGTGCCGTACTCCTGGATCCGTCGCCCATGGCTCCGGTCGACCAGCGCGGGCAGCCGCTCCCCAGCCCCGAGCACCCAGCCCCGAACACCGAGCCCCGGAGTCACGATGGGAGCGAATCTCCAGGCGCCACGCCGCCGGCACACCGTTCCGGCTGGAGATTCGCTCCGATCCGCGTCCTGCCGTGGCGGGGCGACGTCCCGTGCCACGCGGTCGGTCGCCTCTCGCCTGTCACCGTACGGCGCGGGCGTGGTCCGGGATGAACCGGACCGTGACGTCCCCTCGGCTTCCCAGGCGGTCCGCGAGCTCGGTCAGCCGCCGGACGTGCCGGGGGTCGGGGTGGCCGGTGTCGTCGAGGTGGACGGCGCAGGCGGTGACGGTGTCGACGAGGAGTTCGAGGGTGGCGGCGGTCTCGTCGGTGCCGTCGGCGTGCCGGGCGAGCGGGGGGAGTTCGGCCGAGGCGAGGGCGATGGCGGCGCGGGCCTCGGCGAGGGTGCGGTAGGCCTCGCGGCGCAGCGCCCAGCGGCCGGCGCGGTCGTCGGACTCGCCGAGCACGTGGTCGAGGTACGCCTGAGCGGCGTCGGCCGCTTCGGTGAGCCGGGCGCGGATGGCGGCGCCGCCGCGCTGTCCCGGCATCGGGAGGTGTCCTGCGACGAGTACGACGGCGCAGGCCAGCAGGGTTTCGCCGATGCGGCCGACGGAGGCCTGGGGTTCGCCGCCGGCCATCACCAGGGCGAGGACGAGCACGGTGACGACGGCGGTCTGCGCGGCGAAGTGCCGGGTGGCGACGGGGATCAGCGCGCCGCTGACCGCGACCAGCGCGACGAGTCCTTCCGGGCGGGGCAGCACGGCGGCGAACCCGGCGAACAGGAGCGCCCCGAGGACGGTTCCGGCGGCCCGGGACAGGACGCGGGAGGCGAGCGGTCCGAGGTCGGGTTTGACGAGGAAGACGGCGGTGGCGGGCAGCCAGTACCAGTGTTCGTGCTGCCCGTACCAGCGGGTGTGGTGCAGGGCCTGGGCGAGGGCGGCGCTCGTCCCGAAGCAGAGGGCGACCCGCAGCCCGTACTCCCGGCCCCGGGCGCCGAGGACGGTCCGCAGTGCGGCGCTCCGGGAGCGGTTGCGGCCGTGCAGGTCGCCGCCGTCTCCCCGGTCGAAGGCCTCGGCGGCGCGCAGGAGGGCGTCGTCGAGGGCGCGCAGGGCGGGGACGGTGCGGGAGGGGGCGGGCAGCGGGCCGGTGGGAGCGCTGCCCCGTACGGCGGTGGCGAGGCGCCGGGGCCCTTCGGAGGCGCGGGCCGGTACGGGCTCCCCGGCCCAGGCGAGCGCGGTGGCGGCCTCGGCGAGCGGGAGGGCGGCGGCGTACTGGGCGTGCAGCCGGCGTTCGGCGGCGGAGGAGGCGTAGCGCCGCAGCCGGGGGCCGGCGAGCGCGTCCTGCGCGTGGTCGAGCGCGGCGGTGAGTGCGGCCCGCCGCGCGGTGGCGGTGTCCGTCCCGGTGGCGTCGAGCAGGTCGGCGACGGCGGCGTACACCCCGGCGACGGCGTTCCGCTCCCCGTCGAACCGGAAGCCCCCGGCGAGCGCTCCGGGCATGGGCAGCGCCAGCCGCAGCAGGAGCAGCCAGGCCGCGCCGGCGAGGAAGGCGAGCGCCCGCTGCCAGCCCGGTTCGGGCAGCGGCATCCCGGCGCCGACGGCGGCGCCGACCAGGAGTTGTGTGCCGACGGAGGACCCGACGGGCCCGAGGGCGCTGACCCCGCCGGCGACGAGACCGAGCCCGGTCAGCAGCAGGGTGAGCGGTACGGCGGGGACGTGGTCCCCGGCGTACGTGCCGACGACCAGCCCGGCCGCCCCGGCGAGCGCGGGCCCGCCGACGCGTCCGACGGAAGCCCGTCGGCTCCCCGGCCGGTCGTTGATCCCGGCGAACATGGCGCCGATGGCGGCGACGACGCCGAGGGTGGGCCGCCCGGCGAGGACGGCCGCGAGCAGCAGCGGCCCGCCGCTCAGCGCGCCCCGCGCGACCGCGCTCCACGGGACCGGTCCGCGCTGGGCGCGCAGGGCGTGGGCCAGCCACGGGGGTACGGCACGGGCGGGACGGGTCACGGGGCTCCAGTCGTCGCGTCGGGGGCGGGGCATGCTCGCGGGCGACGGTGACCGGGCGGAACAGAGACGTGCCCTCTACGGTAATCGGCGTGGAGGGAGGGAAGCGAACGGTCGTGTTTCCGGGCGGTGACGATACGGGCGGGAGCGGTCCAGCGCCCCCATGCCCTGGCAGGCACCCCCGTACCCTCGGCCGACGCTCCCACGCCCTCGGCCGGCGGCCACGGGGCGCGGCGGTGCTCCTCGCTCCACGCGGTCGGCGCGTGTCCGGCCTGTCGGCCGGTCCCGCACCGCCCGCACGCGTGGCGCCGCGTCCACGGCTCACCGGCCCCGGCAGGACCGTACGGGCGGAGCTCCGTCCGTCGCCGGCACTCCGCGATGCCCCCGCCGTAGCCCAACCCCCGTCGCCGGTAACGTTGTTGACGCCCACGATCGCCCTCGCGACGGAGGAGTGGCCGATGCCCGGTTCCTGGCGCCTGTCGGACTCCCAGCACTTCTGCCTGACCCTTTCCCGGAACAGGAGCCCGGAAGAGGTGCTCGCCCTCTACGGAGCCGACGCGGGCAGCGCCCGCCGGGTGCGCGTGGAGAGCATGCCCGACGCTCCCCCTCGGCGCACGACACTGCGCGCGGGATCACTGGGGGAATGGTCCTTCTGCGTCGAGTTCGATTACCACATCGGCTGCACGGCCACGGTCATGCGCGACCTGTCGGCGGGGACCGAGACACTGGTCCTGTACCGGACGGCGAAGGCACTGGAGGTGTTCCGTTACGTGGTCGACGGGCGCGTCGTCGAGCAGTTCGAGCCCGGCTACCCGCCCAGCGCCCGCGGCCGGAGCGCGCACGAGTTCGCCCGCAGGACGGAGACACTCATCTCCGCCGGAACGACCCGGAGGGCAGTGGGTCTGGAGGTCATGGCCCGGCACACCGGCCACGAGCTCACCACGGACATACTCCACGGGCCCCTGCTCACCGCGGTCGTCGACGAGCCCGACCACGCCGCTCTCAACCACCCGGACCCGCCGCTGCTGTATCCGGACGAGCCCCCGGGAAGCCCCCGGCCCCTGGGTCGTCAGCTGGGCCACCTGCTGCCCGGGCGCAAACGGGCGCCGGGCACGCCGTGACCGGTCGTGTCCGAGGAACCCGGCAACCTTTCCGGCGGCCGTGACGACCATCGAGTCGGAAGTGTGTGTTCTCCCGCACCACGTAAGGACTCATCCGTGGCATCCCCCTCCCACCGCCGTCCTCGCGGCAAGCGGCGCGGCGTCCTGGTCCCGGCCGTCGCCGTGGCCGCCGTCGGGCTCCTCATATCGCTGGTCGTCGCCCTCACTCCCGACGACGGGACCGACACCGTGCGGGCCACGGCCGCGTCCGCCACCGGCGTCGACGCCGACGCCCGGTCGCCGAGCGCCTCGCCCACGGCGACCGGGCGGACACCGGAGGCGAAGCCGTCCACCGTGTCCCCGGCCCCGAAGCCCTCCCCGACGACCCCGCCGGCCCGGCCCTCGCGCGGCGCCACCCCCACGACCACGGCCGCCCCGCGCCCGGCCTCCGGCGGGGCGCCCCTGGCGGGGCGGATCGCGCCCGGGACCTCCTACAGCGGGGTCGCCACGCACTACGACGCCGGGGACGGCGACGGCGCCTGTCTGTACGGTCCGAGCGCCGACCGCATGACCGCGGCGATGAACACCACCGACTACGAGACGTCCAAGGCGTGCGGGGCGTACGTCCTGGTCCGTGCGGCCGGCGGCGCCTCCGTGACCGTCCGGATCACCAACGAGTGCCCCGCGCCCTGCGCCCCCGGACAGCTCGACCTGAGCAGGGAGGCCTTCGCGAAGCTGGCCGGGCTGTCCGCCGGGAAGATCCCGGTCACGTGGAGCCTGCTCAGCCCCGGCACGTCCGGCACCGTCTCGGTCCGCTACAAGACCGGCTCCAGCAGCCACTGGTGCGGCATCCAGGCGATCGGCCACCGCAATCCGCTGGCCCGGCTGGAGGTCGCCACCGGATCCGGGTGGCAGCGGCTGACCCGGACCGAGTACAACTACTTCCTCTCCCCCGACGGCACCGGCTGCGGCGGCGAGCTGAGGCTCACCGACATCTACGGGCAGCGGCTGACCGTCGACGCCATCCCCGTACGGCCGGACACCGTACAGCCGACCCGCGTCCAGTTCGCCCGGCACTGACCGCGTCCGGCCGGGGGCGGCGGTCGAGGGGGCGAGCGAAATACGGATGCGGTGGCTCGCCGTGTCGCGCAGGATCGAGGGTCGTCCGCCCTTCCCTCAGATCGGAGTCCGCGTGATCCGGCGCGTCACCGTCCCCACTCTCTTTCCGCCTCCCGCCTACTCCCACGTCTCCGTCGTCGAGGCGGGGACCGGGCTGGCGTTCCTCGCCGGGTCGGTTCCGCTGGACGCCGAGGGGGAGCTGGTCGGTGAGGGCGATCCGGTGCGGCAGGCCCGGCAGGTGATCGCCAATCTCGAGGAGCAGTTGCGGGCGGTGGGCTCCGGCCTGGGCCACGTCGTCGCGACGGACGTGTACGTCGTGAGCGGTGAGCCCTCGGTGCTGTCCGCCGTGTGGGAGGTGGTCGAGGCGTCCGGGCTGAGTGCGGGGCCCCACTCGTCGACCCTGGTCGGTGTGGCCTGTCTCGGGTATGCCGGGCAGCTCGTGGAGATCACGGCGACGGCGGTCGTGCCGGACACCGGCGCCGACTCGTGAGGGGCGGCGACCGGACGGTGGATCTGCGCCGGGCCCTGCCCTCCGACGCCGGGGCCGCGGCCGGTGTCTGGCTGCGGTCCTTCGCCGCCGCGCTGCCGGGCGTGGTCAGACCCCGGTCCGACGACGAGGTGCACGGCTACTTCCGTCACGTCCTCGTGCCCCTGCGCGAGACGTGGGTGGCGGAGGCGGCGGGCGGGGACGTGGTCGGTGTGATGGTGCTGGACGGCGGGGAGCTGGACCAGCTCTACCTCGCCCCCGAGTGGCGCGGGCGCGGGATCGGCGACCGGTTCGTCGCACTGGCGAAGGAACGCAGCCCCGAAGGGCTCGCGCTGTGGACCTTCCAGGTCAACGCGCCCGCGCACCGCTTCTACGAGCGGCACGGTTTCGCGGCCGTGCGGTGGACGGACGGCTCCGGGAACGAGGAGCGGGAGCCGGACGTGCGGTACGTGTGGCGGCCGTAGGAGGCCGGTCACCCGGTCGGTGCCGCCGGTTCCGCGTCGGCGCGCTCGGTGACCAGGGCGAGGACACGGCCCGCGGCGGCCGGGTCCTCGGCGGGTGCCCCGCCCCGGATGCGGGCGGTGACGGGGGTGGCGCCGCCGGCGCTCAGCCGCCCCGCCCGGTACGTCCGCCCCGCCCGGTACGTCCGGCCCGCCCGGTCCTCTCCGGCAGCCGCCCGGAGAGCAGCCGGGCGAACTGCGGTGAGGGCGCGACGCCCAGTTCCTCGTCCAGCATCCGGCAGAACGCGCGGTAGTGGCGCACGGCCTCGCCGACGTTGCCCTCCGCCAGGTGCGCCGACACGACGGCCCGGTGGGCGCTCTCCCGCAGGGGCTCCGCGCGTACGCTCGCCCACGCGGCCTCCATCGCCAGAGCGGGTCTGCCCTGCCGGGTCAGGGTCCCGGCCAGCGCGTCGAGCGCGTGCAGCCGCAGTTGCCGCAGGTGTTCGCGCTCCACCAGGATCCAGTCCTCGTCCCAGCCGGGCAGCAGGTCCTCGCCGGTGAGGGCTTCCAGGAACGGCCGGGCGTGGAGCGGTGGACGGCGGTCCTCCACGACGCCGAGCGCCGTCCGCGTGAGGGTGTGGACGTCCACGCGCAGGTCCGGGGTGACCAGCAGGGTGTCCCCGCGGCATCCGATCAGGGACGGCTCCCCGCGCGGCAGCTTCCACAGGGTGGTGCGCAGACTGCCCCGGGCGTGCGCCTCGGTGGCCTCGGGCCACAGTGTTCCGGCGAGGACCGTGCGGGACACCCGTCCCCGCAGTCCCATGAAGGCCAGGAGCCGCTGGCCGTTGCGGCACAGTTCGACGGTCTCGGTACCCAGTTCCAGCCGGAACTGGCCGAGCAACCGCAACCGGGGAGGCGGGGGTACCGGCCTCATCGCCTCGCTCACCGTGTCCCGCGCGAGCGCCTCCGGGGGCCGTCCGGCCTCGCCACCGGCGCATCGCTGCTCGTGGTCTGCCTGGTGCGGCTCCGGGGTGCCGCGTCCTTCGAGGAGGTGCCGTCACCAGTCTCGGCCCCCCGCCCGTGCCGTGCAACCGGATCGATGACGCCGCGCTGACGGCGGTTCCGTAGCTTCGGACACGGCTCGGAAGAGTCCTGTCCCAGCATCGCCGACACCATCAACAGGCCAGGAGGCGGATCATGGCCACGGCGGAACTCGTTTCCCGACGGGAGTCGGACCACCTGTCGCAACTGACGATGGCCGCGACACGCTATGAGAACCGGACCGAACGACGGGAACGGAACCGGGCGGTCCTCGAGACACGTGGACCGCTGTACGCGGACACCCCCGAGCGGGTCGAGAAGCGGCTGGCGCGTCTCGGCACCGACTGGGCCATGGCCCGGGCGATCGAGCGGACGCCGACGGAACCCGCCAGCAGTGCGGGAAGCACCCTGCGGTTGCCGCCGGAGACCGTCACCAGCGGGGTGCTGGGGCTGGAGCGTCTCATCGGGCGCAACAACCTCACCCCCGTCGCGTTCCTGGAGGAGGGCGCACAGGTCTCCCGCTCGGTCGGCCGGGTCACCATCAGCGGACCGGGCGGCGGGCACGGCACCGGCTTCATGGTGTCCCCCTCCCTGCTGCTCACCAACAACCACGTGCTGCCCGGCGCGCAGGAGGCCGACCGCAGCAAGGTCGCGTTCGCGTTCCAGGACGGCGTCGACGGCGCTCCCCTCGTACCGGCCGTCTTCCGGCTGGAGCCGCTCCGGTTCTTCGTCACCGACCGGGCGCTGGACTTCAGCCTCGTCGCGGTGGCCCCGCGCGGGGCGCAGGGCGAGGCGCTGTCGTCGTTCGGCCGGCTGGTCCTCAGCGAGGCGCAGGGGAAGGTCGTCATCGGGGAGTACGTCAACATCGTCCAGCATCCCCGGGGCGAACCCAAGCAGATCGCGCTGCGCGAGAACCAGGTCGTCGACCTGCTGGACCGGTTCCTGCACTACGAGTCCGACACCCGTGAGGGTTCCTCGGGATCCGCGGTCTTCAACGACCAGTGGGAGGTCGTCGCGCTGCACCACTCGGCCGTTCCGAAGACGGACGCCGACGGCCGGCCCCTGAGTGTCGACGGCACGGTGTGGCGGCCGGAGACGGGCGAGCAGCAACTGGCGTGGCGGGCCAACGAGGGGGTGCGCATCAGCCGCGTGCTGGAGGCCCTGCGCGCGATGCCCCTGACCGGTGAGGCGGCCCGGCTGCGGGACGAGGTGTTCACCACCGGGCTCACCCCGTCCCCCGGGGAGAGCGCGCCGCCGGTGTCTTTCCCCCTCGGCACGTCCACCCTGCCGGGGACCAATGGTTCCCGGGCGCAGGCGGTCGACGGCACCGCCCAGCTCACCGTCCCCCTGCGGATCACCCTCGGCCTCGGCACGCCCTCGGTCTCGCCGGCCGCGCCGACGCCGACGGCCGCGCCCCAGCCGTCCCCGGCCGGGCGGCCGGACATCGTGTCGGCGGTCGAGAAGGACGTCGACGCGGCCCTCACCAGCCACCGGCTCGCGCAGCAGGGCCCCTACTACGACCGGGCCGCGGACATCGCCGCACGCGACGCGTACTACGCGGACGTCGACACCGGCAGCGGTGGCGGCGCGCTGCGCCGCGCGCTGACCGGGCTGCTGACCGAGACCCACGAGCCCCGGCCCCGGTACAAGCCGATGAACATGGTCTATCCGTGGGTCGACCTGCACAAGGACGGCCGGCTGCGCAGCATCTACTCGGGCAAGGGCTTCTCCGCCGAGGAGCTCATACGGGCCGACGCGGCCGTGACGAAGGCCCGGCTGGCCCGCGTGCAGGAACTCCTGTTGCGGGAGAGCACGGCGGGACCGGCCGAGTTCGAGGCGGAGTTCGACGCCCTGGAGGCGTCCATGCCGTTCAACTGCGAGCACGTGGTGCCGCAGTCGTGGTTCGCCAAGAAGGAGCCGATGCGGGGTGACCTGCACCACCTGTTCGCGTGCGAGGTCGGCTGCAACAGTTTCCGCGGCAACTTCCCGTACTTCGACTTCCCCGACTTCGACGAAGTGATCCGGGAGGACTGCGGGATGCGCGAGGACGTGGGGTTCGAGCCCGAGGAGGGCAGGGGCGCGGTCGCCCGTGCCACGCTGTACTTCCTGCTCCGCTATCCGGGACAGGTCGGTGACGCGGCGCGCGAGTTCCCCGCGGAGCGGTTGCCCGTTCTGTTGAAGTGGCACGAGGGTGAGGCGGTCAGCGAGTACGAGCTGCACCGCAACGCGGCCATCGCGGCGCTTCAGGGCAACCGGAATCCGCTGGTGGACCATCCCGAGTGGGCTCGTGCGATCGACTTCACCGGGGTCTGGCCCTGAGCCTCCCGCCGGGCCGCGTCGTCCGGCTCGGCCCCGGCCCCGAGCGGCACGGGGCCGGGGCGAGCAGCGGGAGCCGGACGTGCGGTACGTGTGGCGGCCGGGGTGCCGCGCAGCCCGGCGTTCGTGGGGTGCGCGGCACCCACCCGTGCCGCCCCGGGGGTACCTCCAGGCCCTTAAGAGGGACGGACCGAGCACAGGGGGCCTGCTCGGGGAGTGACGGGAACCCACGGCGTGAGGTCGGTCCGGGGCCCGTCGGTCGTCACTCCGGTACCGGTGGTTCCGAGGCACGGCTCCGGGCGTCACGGGGCCGGTGGCTCCGGGTCGGTCCGGGACCCGTCGGTCACCTCCGGTTCCAGCACGGGCGGGGGCACGACTCGGGGCATCACGACCGTCGGCTTCCGCACCGGGTCGGGCTCCTGCACCCACTTCCCCCCGACGATCACCGGCGCGGTCCACTGGCCGTCCCCTCGGTCGGCCTCCTCCCCGAGCTGCCGCAATTCCTCGCGGACCGCGTCGAGTTCGGCCCTGGCGGACTCCACGAACCCAGGCAACCACTCGGCCCCCTCCCAGCCCCGCGCGGGGACGGCCGGATCACGGACGGAAGCGGCCTCCTGCTCCCGCTCGGCGGTCCGTGGCCGGCGGGCCGGCTCCTGCCGCGCCCGGGCGAGCGTCTCCTCCGCCTCGGCCCGCTTCTCCTCGGCCGCCCACATGACCCGCTGGGCCCGCATGACGCGCAGTTCGGCGTCGCGCAGCCGCTCGGCGAACTCCGCCCGCGCCTCGGCACGTCCTTCGGCCCTGGCGCTGCCGGCCCGCTCCTCCAGCTCCTGGCAGCGTGCCGCCAGCTCCCCGACGGCACGCGTCAGTACGTGGACCACGGCATCGGCCCGCTGACACGCCTCCTGGGCGGTCCGGCACCGTGCCTCGGCGATGTGGATGTGGGTCACGTACTGGTCCGCGCCGGACTGGTACACCTGCCCGTCGTCCGAGGCGCGGCCCCGCGCCTCGACGTGTCTGCGCGCCTCGCCGTCGCCCCGTCCGCTCATCGCTCGGTGATGTTCATGTCCCCGACCGCCTGGTAGATGCGGCTGTCGTCCCTCGCATGGGCCTCCAACCGCACCCCACCGTCGATCCGCCGACCGTCGGCCGTCCGCCGCTGCCACCCCTCCACCAGGTCCCGCAGCTCGTCGGCGGCCTCCGGGTGTTCACCCAGCAGTTCGACGAAGCGCGCGGTCCACCGGCCCCGCAGCGGCCCGGTGGCATCGGGCCCGTCGCCCTCGGCGGCGGCGAGCGCGGTGGTCCGGGACGCCTCCAGTTCGCGCCCGACCTCGTCGACGGCGAGCGGCCGGAAGCGGCGCCAGACGGTCACCACCCCGTCCCGCGTCTGCTGCCACCCCTCGGCGACGAGCAGCGCGACCAGGGACGTACCCGCCGTACCGGCCAGTGTGAGCAGAGTGGGATCCATCGCAGCCCCCCGAACGTTCGCAACGATGCCTCCACCGTAACCCAACACTCGCTGTCCGTGACGGTGTCGGCGCCCACGGCCGCCATCACGACGAAGGGGCCGGCGCGATCCGTTCGGCCGCGCAGGTGGCGCGGCCGTAGGTGCCCGACGCGGTGGCGCTCTGGACGTGGGCACCGCGGACGGCGAGGGCGCAGCGCGCCTGTCCGCCCTCGCCGTCGAGGACGATGCCGATGGTGGGCGGCCGGCCCAGCGGCACCTGGACGGTCTTCTCCCAGGGCAGCTCGACGTCCCTCTCGACGGTCGCCCTGCCCTCCTCGCTGCGGGCGAGGTAGCTGACGTCGACGTTGCCGTCGCCGGTGATCCGGTACGTCACGGCGGCCGTCGGCGTCTCCGGCCGCTCCGGGCGGGGGTCGTCCTCGGTGCCGAGGACGCCGTACAGGACGAAGCCGAGGCAGGCGACGAGGATCGCGCCGGCGATGATCAGGCCCGCCCGGTCGCCGCCCCTACGCCTGTCGGCCGATGCGCCGGCCGGGGCGTCCTTTTCCGTTGTTTCCGCCGTGCTTTCGGTCGTTGACATGGGTCCGGCTTTCGTCGGGCGCAATTTCCGCGCGTACTTCCGGTACGGAACCGGGTGGTTATACACCATGCGGAATACGCGGCGCCACCGAGAAGACAAACGAGGGCGAAGCGACCGCATTCAGGGGCTTCAATGACCCCAAATGTCCCATCGCTTGACATGCCGTCAGTCAATTGATCAATAATCCGGCCGCCGTTCGGAATTCTCCGCGACGGCTCGTTCGGCGTGCCCTTTTCGCGTTCGGCGGGACAGGGGCCGCCGATGTCGAAAGGTCATGACGTGAAGGTGCCGTACAGGAGATATCTCTCCTGTCTGGTGGTGGCGGCGATAGCGGGAACGCTCTTGCCGCAGGTCGCGTACGCGGCCCCGCCACCGGAGCCCGGAAAGGGCGAGGAAAAGGGTTTTTTCGATACCGTCACCGGCTGGTTCGGGGACGACGACGAGAAGAACCCCGACCCCCCGTCGTACGGTGAGCGTGGAATCGCGGACCGGCAGAAACTGCCCAAGGGCAGGAACGCGCCGAAGGCGAAGCGGGTCGAGGAGCTGACCGGGCGGCGGACGGCGAACGCCCGGTACTGGCGGATGTCCGACGGCCGCACCGAGGTGGAGTTGTCGGCGGTGCCGACGTCCTACCGGGACGGTACGGGCAGGAAGGCCGCGTGGAAGCCGATCGACACGTCGGTCGAGGCGTCGGGGACGAAGGGCTTCGACTTCTCGAACACGACGAACACGCTGCACAGCCGGTTCGGTTCGGGCGCCGGGAAGCTGCTGCGGGTGGAGGCCGGCGAGGGCCGGTCGGTGACGATGGGCCTGACCGGCGCGGACGCGCTGAAGCCGACGGCCGAGGGCAGCACGGTCACGTACAAGGACGCGATCGACGGCGCGGACCTCGCCTACGAGGTGGGTGCCGGGCGCGTCAAGGAGAACATCGTCCTGGACGAACGGCCCTCCGGGCCGGTCAAGTTCATGTTCACCCTGGACGTGGACGGGCTGACGCCGAAGCAGGGCGGGGACGGTTCGATCCGCTTCTTCGGCGAGTCCGCCGACCCCGTGCTGGTGATCCCGGCCGGGTTCATGACGGACTCGAGGAAGGACCCCTCGTCGCCGTACGGCACCAAGTACAGCACCGAGGTGGAGCAGCGGCTCGCCAAGGCCGGGGACGGCTGGACGCTGACGGTGACGCCGGACGCGAAGTGGCTGGCCGCGAAGGAACGCCGGTACCCCGTCACGGTCGACCCGACGATCGAGATCGCGCCGACGCCGACGACGGCGCAGGACGTGATGATCTCCTCGGACGGCCCGGCGTCGAACTACGACGACAACTGGCGGCTGTCGGTCGGCAACACCAGCACCGGCTCCTCGCGCGCCCTGCTGCGGTTCCCGCTGTCCCAGATACCGGCCGGGACGCGCGTGGACTCGGCGGACCTGAAGCTGTACTACGACCAGACGCACACCACCTCCGGTGACGAGGTGCGCCTGGAGGCGCACCGGGCCACCCAGGAGTGGAACGAGGCGACGGCCACCTGGGACAACGCCCAGGGCATCACCGGCGAGCTGTCCGGCACGTCCGTCGTCGTCGACGACGGGGACGCGGGCCGCACCGCGGCGGTGGGCTCGTGGCCGGCGTCGGGGAACACCACGTACACGCAGCACGCGGTCGGCCAGGACTACCTGTACAACAAGGACGCGGTGGCGGGTGACACGTACACCTGGCAGCCGAGCCTGCCGGAGGACGGCACCTACCAGGTCGACGTGCACAGCGTGCCCGCCGTCGACCGGGCGACGAACGCGCCGTACACGGTGACGTAC
The DNA here is from genome assembly GCF_042732315.1 of Streptomyces sp. NPDC059787. Lineage (NCBI taxonomy): Bacteria > Bacillati > Actinomycetota > Actinomycetes > Kitasatosporales > Streptomycetaceae > Streptomyces > Streptomyces sp. NPDC059787. The sequence goes on along the minus strand of NZ_JBHWHX010000079.1, from coordinate 7,139 downwards.
TCCGGCGGGACGAAGCAGTACACCGTCGACCAGAGCGCCGGCACCGGCGGGGTGTGGAAGCCGCTGGGCTCGCACCCGTTCAAGGCGGGCACGGTCGGCAAGGTCGTCCTGGGTGACGCGCCGGCCTCGGCGTCCACCGCGGTCGTCGCCGACGCCGTGCGCTTCACCAAGGGCGGGACCGTCACCAAGAAGCCGGGCGAGGTGAGCACCTGGCACTCGTTCCCGGTGACGAGGACCGTCCAGCAGTGGGTCGACGGCACCCACGACAACCACGGCTTCGTGGTCAAGGCCGGCGACGAGAGCACCGGCGCCCCCAAGGGCGGCCCCCGCTACGAGGGCAGCGAGTTCGGCTACGGCGGCGAGAGCGCCAACTACCCGCGCCTGGTGCTGACCTTCGGGCGGCAGGGCGTGGCCCTCGACTCCCCGTCCGTGATCCACGCGACGGGCGCGGAGCTGCACTGGTCCGACTACCGGGACCCGGACACCGGCTCCACCGGCGACGACCTGGCCGAGTACCAGGTCCACCGCTCCGTCTACCAGTCGTTCACGCCGTCGGCGGCGACGCTGGTGGCCCCCGTGGACGGGTCGGCGAACGCCTTCACCGACACCACGGCGGTGCCCACCCCGGCGGACAGCGCCGACCCGTTCGGCCGCGCCTACTACTACATGGTCGCGGTGAAGACGAAGGACGGGCAGGTCATCGGCTCGCCCACCCAGCTCGTACGGCTGCCGAAGGCGGGCCGCACCACGAAGGTGATCACGGCCGGCCAGGACACCAGCCTGTCCTCGGCGCAGCCGACGGCCGCCCACGACACGTTGGACGAGTACGGGCCGCAGCCGTGGCTGACGGTCGGCAACAACTCCACCACCTACGGCGACACCCGCGCCCTGCTGGACTTCGGCGACCTCGGGGTCCCCGCGTCCTCGCGCGTCCTCCAGGCCACGGTCCGCCTCTGGGGCACCCAGTCGACGCGGAGCGCCGAGGGAGCGGTCTACGAACTACGCCCCCTCACACGGGACTTCGACGAGAGCGCGACCTGGAACAAGGCCACCTCCGCCACCGCCTGGACCACGCCCGGCGGTGACGTCGGCGCGGCGGTCTCCGACGTCGGCGCGATGAGCAACGACCCGGCCCGCCACGACTGGGACGTCACCTCCCTGGCCCAGGGTTGGGTGACCGACCCGGCCACCGGGCACGGGGTCGCCATCAGGACGGCCGACGAGACCGCCGCGCAGGAACGTTCGGTCTTCCTGTCCTCGGAGGCCCCCGAGCAGCGGCTGCGGCCCAAGCTCGTCGTCACCTACGTGGACGAGACCCCGGAGTCGACGTACTACGCGCCGGGCACGCCGGCCCGGATGACGCCCAACTCCGCCTACACCGTCGACGTCACCCTCACCAACACCACCGACCAGCCGTGGACGGTGGCCGGTCACGAGCTGACCTACCGGTGGTCCCTGCCGGACGGCACGGACGCCACGACCGGCGGCAACCAGGTCCGCACGGCGCTGCCGAACGACCTCGCCCCCGGCGCCTCCGTCACCGTTCCCGCGCAGGTCAAGACGCCGATCAACTCCGACTCCGGCAACAAGCGCACCGAGTACACGCTGACCTGGGAGGTCCAGGACACGGCCGGTACGGCGGCGGAGGTCACCGGCCTCACCCAGCACGTGGCCGTGGAGGACCCGACCTCCAACCAGCTCGGCCTGGAGAAGTTCTACTCCTACACCGGCAAGAACACCGGCGCCGGCTCCACTGTGATGAACAACCTGGCGGCCGGCAACAGCGTGTGGCAGTACAACGCGTTCAGCAACCCCGGCCAGGGTCTGAACACGTTCTTCCGGGTGGCGTACAACTCGCTGGACACCTCGGACACGGTCTCCGGCCACGGCTGGTCGTTCCAGTCGTCGGGTCCGATCAGGCTGGGCGCGCCGCTGGACCTCCACCCCAACCCGCACCCCACCGAGATCCGCCTCCCGGACGGCGACGGCACCACGCACGTCTTCCGCAAGCAGGACGACGGCACGTGGAAGGCCCCCGCGGGCGTCCACTACCAGGTGTCGATGAAGCCGGGCCTGGACTGCACCCCGGCCAAGGACCCGATCCCGGACGCCTGGACGCTCACCCGCCCCGACGGCACCCGCTTCCTCTTCGGCTGCGACGGCTACCTGACGTCCGCGGTCGACAAGAACGGCAACACGCAGACGTTCACGTACGAGGAGCGCAAGTCCAACAACAAGCCGACCAAGTTCCTCCGGTACATCACCGACCCGGCCGGCCGGCAGTCGCTCACCGTCGACTACTACGACAAGGCCGAGGCGGCCGGCCCGAAGATCGAGGACCACATCCAGTCGGTCACCGACATCTCGGGCCGCAAGCTCACGTTCGAGTACTCGGACAAGGGCCTGATGACGAAGATGACCGACGGCGCGGGCTCGGACCGGCCGAAGGTCTTCGCCTTCACGTACGACGCCACACAGGGCAACAAGAACGTCAAACTGGTCCAGGTCGACGACCCGCGCGGCAACGCCACGAAGCTGGCGTACAACGAGCCGTCCGCCGGTGACGACCCGAAGTACCACTGGTGGACGAAGACCATCACCGACCGGCTGGACGGGACGACCGGGTTCACGTACGCGGCGAACACGGCGAACACGAAGTTCACCGACGCCGAGGTGACGGACGCGGAGTCGCACACCACCTCCTACGTGGCGGACGACTTCGGCCGCCCGGTCCGGACGACCAACGCCAAGTCCCAGACCACGGAGATGGCGTGGGACGCGGACAACAACGTCACCTACCTGGAAGAAGCCAACGGCGCCAGGACGGCCTACTGCTACGACCAGAAGACCGGCTACCCGCTCTGGTCGCGCGACGCCGAGAACAACAAGTCGGGCATCCCGGACGCCTCGGAATGCGCTCCGGGCACCTACCCGGCCGACGCGCAGCGGTACAGCTACCAGACCCGCGCCGACGGCTACGCCGCCGACCTGTCCACCAAGACCTCCCCGGAGGGCCGCGCGTGGCAGTTCGGCTATGACGCCTTCGGCAACCTGAGGACGGTCACCGACCCCAAGGGCGTCGCGACGTCGACGGCGGACGACTACACCACGACGTACGAGTACGACTCCCACGGCCGGCTCACCAAGGCGACCGACGCCAACGGCAACCCGACGACCAACAGCGACTTCGGTCCCACGGGATACCCGGCGAAGATCACCGACGCACTGGGCGAGTCGACGTCGTTCGTCTACGACGAGCGCGGCCAGGTCACCGAGGTCACCGACGCCCTGGGCAAGAAGACCACGCAGACGTACGACACCTTCGGTCGGCCGAAGTCGGGCACGGTCGCGAAGGACCAGGACGCGGACGTCTTCATCACCGCGCCGGCCCCGGTCTACGACGCCAACGACAACATCACCGAGTCGACGTCGCCGAACGGCGCGGTCTCGACCGCGGTGTACGACGTCGCGGACCAGATGACCTCGGCCACCGCTCCGAAGGACACCCCCACGTCCCCCGAGCGGCGGACCGCCTACACCTACGACAAGGTCGGCAACCTCAGGACCGTCACGGAGCCGAAGGGCACGCTGACCGCCCCGGACACCACCGACTACGTCACCACCAACCACTACGACGAGATCTACCAGCTCACCGCGGCGGTCAACGCGGCCGGTGACAGGATCAGCTACGAGTACGACGTCGTCGGCAACCCCGTCAAGGTCGTCGACCCGAAGAAGAACGCCACCGCGGACACCACGGACCACACGTCCAAGATGGCGTACGACCTGAACCACCGGCTCACCACGTTCACGGACGCGGCGGGCGAGTCCAGTTCGCGGACCTATGACCGGGACGGCCTCGTCCTCACGTCCACGGACCCCGAGAACAGCACCACCACCTACACCTACGACGAGCGGGGCAAGCAGGCCGAGGTCAAGGTCCCGTACGACGCGACCACGTTCCGCATCACGAAGTACACGTACGACCAGGTCGGCAACACCACCAAGGTGACAACACCGCGGGGCACCGCGACGGCCACGGTGGACGACTTCGCCTCGCGTACCGAGTACGACGCGCTGAACCGTCCGGTGAAGCAGTACCAGCCGTACGACCCGAGCGACCCCCTGCACGACGACCCGAACGTCTACACGCAGACCGTGTACGACGCGCTGGGCCGGGTGGAGCGGCAGTCGCTGCCGCCGTCGGAGGGCCAGACGGTCCGCAACGACACGGTCTTCGAGTACTTCGACAACGGCTGGACGCGGAAGTCCACCGACCCGTGGGACATCAGCACGACGTACGACTACAACGAGATCGGGCAGCAGACGTCCCGTACCCTCACGTCGGCGGGCGGTTCCTCGGACCGCACGATGACGCAGTCGTACTATCCCGACGGCAAGCTCAAGTCCAAGTCGGACGACGGCGTACCGGCGGGCAAGTCGGTCGTGCTCGTCGAGAATTCCGACACCCAGCACACCTCGGCCACGGGCACGTGGGCGACCGGCGACGTCGCCGGTCAGCAGGGCTACGACCACCGCACTCATGCGGCCGGTGCGGGCACGGACGCCTTCACCTGGACGCTGAACGTCCCGAAGGACGGCACGTACACCGCGTACGTGAAGTACCCGAAGGTCACGGGCGCCGCGACGGCGGCGAAGTACACGCCGGCGCAGGGTGCGACGACCCACCCGTCGGTCAGCAAGGACCAGACGGCCGCCCCCGGCACCTGGGTGGCGCTCGGTTCGTACAGCTTGAAGCAGGGCAACGACGCCACGCTGAAGCTGGAACAGAGCAGCTCGGGCATCGTGGTCGCCGACGCCGTCAAGCTGGTGCGGGACACGTCCGGCGAGACGGACGCCGAGAAGCGGACGTTCACCTACGCGTACGACGTCAACGGCAATATGACGTCGATCGACGACACGTCGTCGGGCGCGAGGGTCGACGCGTACACGGTCGTCTACGACGGACTGAACCAGGTACAGAAGGTGACCGAGGCCCTCGCGGGCCAGGAGAAGAAGGTCACGTCGTACACCTACGACGCGAACGGCCAGGCGGACACGGTCACCCACCCGAGCCAGTTCTCCAAGTACGCCTACGACCCGCGCGAGCTGGTCAAGTCGGTCTCCATCGGCAAGTCCGCCACAGACCCCTCGCCCAAGGTCACCACCTTCACGTTCACGGACCGAGGCCAGCGGCTCAAGGAGACCAAGGCCAACGGCAACATTGTCGACTTCACGTACCACCTCGGCGGTGAGCTGAAGTCGACCACGGAGAGGAAGCCCAACGGCACCCTCGTCTCCTCACACACCTACGCCTACGACCTGAACGGCAACAAGGCGCAGGACGTCGCGAAGAAGATGAACGCCGACAACCACGCGGCGTACCTCGACTCCACGACGGACTACACCTACGACCCGGTGGGCCGGCTCGTCGAGTCGGTCAAGACCGGCAACGGCGCGGGCACCGAGAAGTACGTCCACGACGACAACGCCAACGTCGTCTCGCAGACGGTCAAGAACGTCACGACCACCTACGAGTACGACCGCAACCGCCTGCTGCTGGGCACCGCCGGCGGCACGACGGCCACGTACAACTACGACCCGTTCGGCCGCCAGGAGTCGGTCACCTCGGGCGGCAAGGTCATCGAGAGGAGCGTGTACGACGGCTTCGACCACGTCGTGGAGTCCCAGAAGACGGACGCCGCCGGCGCGATGAAGTCGACGAAGTACACCTTCGACCCGCTGGACCGCACCGCGTCGAAGACCGCGGACGGCAAGACGACCGAGTTCAGCTACCTCGGCCTGTCCACGGAGGTGCTGAGCGAGGAGGTCGCCGGCCAGCTCACCAAGTCGTATCAGTACAGCCCGTGGGGCGAGCGTCTCTCCCAGGTCAAGCACAACACCGACGGCACGAGCGAGGACGGCTTCTACGGCTACAACTCGCACAACGACGTCGAGACGCTGACCGACAAGGACGGCGACACCAAGGCGACGTACGGCTACACCGCCTACGGCTCCGACGACAAGTCGGAGTTCACGGGCATCGACAAGCCGGACGCCGCCGACCCGACGAAGCAGGAGTACAACCCCTACCGCTTCAACGCGAAGCGCTGGGACGCCCAGTCGGGTACGTACGACATGGGGTTCCGGGACTACAGCCCGGGGCTCAACCGCTTCACCACCCGGGACATGTACAACGGCGCGCTGGCCGACATGAACCTGGGCGCGGATCCGTTCACCGGCAACCGCTACTCGTTCGCCGGTGGCAACCCCACCAGTTTCGTCGAGCTGGACGGCCACTTCGCCATCCCGCTGATCTGGTACGCGGGTGCGGCGCTGGTCACGGCCCTGTACGCGGCGACGCCGTCGGGTCAGCAGAACCTGAACGACATGGCCATGGCCCTCGGTCAGCTGATGCCGTCGGCGGAGGACGTCTCCTCCTCCGGGTCGTCCAGCCGGACGGCCACCGGGCCCACGCCGTCGCCGGCTCCCGGTCCGGCACCCACCCCGTCGGGTGGTGGCGGCGGTTCGAGCGGTCCGAAGGGTACGGCCACCGGAGCGGCGGTCTCCATGATCGTCCGGATCTTCCAGGGCCTTTCGGCGCACAGCTCCGAGCCGGACACGTCGTTCCAGCGCAAGGCGATCGACAACGCCGGCGACGAGAACAAGAAGTGCCAGAGCTCCTCGGGCGCCAGCACCGTCTGGAACTCGCCCGTGGACGGGCAGGGGCGGGCGACAGGTGGGTTCGCCTGTCTCAACCCGTCCGCCCCGGCGACGAGGAACACGAGCGAACCGCAGGAACCGGTCGGCTGGAGCCTGCAGGACGAGTCCGACGAATGGAACCGGGCGCACCTGGTCGCCCGGGAGTTCGGAGGCACCCACCTCCGGAAGAACATCATCCCGACGACCGCCTACGCCAACCAGAAGGAGATGCGGTCGGTGGAGTACGAGATCGAGAGACGGCTCAAGCTGGGTGAACGGGTGTATTACCAGTCCGTTCCGATCTACATCCCGAACCGGGTGACCCCGATCGGCGTGCACATGTACGTGTCGAGTTCGTCGGGTACATTCTCACGGCTGATCAACAGCGGAGTTCACGACTGACGGACCGGCGGCGGGGCGGGCGGTCGCCGATCGCC